>NZ_JBEZLV010000012.1:0-177137 GCF_040652335.1 Streptomyces sp. NPDC048270 | reverse complement strand
CCCCGGCCCACGGAACCGGTGGCCCGCCAGGGCCATTGACCGCGCGGCCCCGGCCCACGGAACCGGTGGCCCGCCAGGGCCATTGACCGCGCGGCCCCGGCCCACGGAACCGGTGGCCCGCCAGGGCCATTGACCGCGCGGCTCAGGTCCACGGAACGGGGTCCCGGCCAGGGCCATTGACCGCGCAGCCCCGGCCCACGGAACCGGTAGCCCGCCAGGGCCATTGGCCGCGCGGCCCCGGCCCACGGAACCGGTGGCCCGCCAGGGCGACTGGCCGCGCGGCCCAGGTCCACGGAACCGGGACCCGGCCCGGGCGCCGGGCGCTGGGCGCGCAGCCCAAGGCCGAGCCGGTCAGCCCGCCGTGCGCGGCAGCCGGCGTTCCCACGTGCGGTGGAAGACCACCTCGCCCCCCTCCCGGCACACCACCTCGTTCGACGTCAGGAAGCCGCCCTCGTCGCACGAGATCTCCGACCGCGTCTCGACCCGCACGTCCCAGCCCCGCTCCGGCCGGTGCAGCCGGATCGACCAGTCCGAGCGGGTCCGCGCCGACAGCGGGTCCGCGTCCTGGATCTCGTACACCTCCAGCGCGTCCTCGCTGAACTCCAGGCCGTCCGGGTACACCCGCGTGCCCCCGTACCGGGGATCCACTTCCAGCCGCCACGTCCCGCGCGCCACGTCCCGTACGACCAGCCGCTCCGGCCGCGGTTCGTCGAGCGTGGCCGGGAACGCGACCCCCAGCGGCTCGGCCTGCTCCGGCGCCTCGAACAGGACCCCCTCGTCCGCCACGGCGGCCCCGGCCCCGGCCCCGGCCCCGGCCCCGGCCCCGGCCACGCGCACCGGCAGCGTCAGCGCGCTGCCCGCCGGGTCCAGGGTCCAGCCCGCCTCGGAGCCCGCCCGCGGCCAGATCCACGGCCAGTACGCGGACGAGACGGCGAGCCGGATGCGGTGCCCCGGCGCGAAGGCGTGGCCGATGCCGTTCAGCTCGAAGGTGACGTCCTCGTACGAGCCCACCGGCCACGGCACGGCCCGGTCCCGGCCCTGACGGGCGGACAGGTTCAGCGCGCCCCGGGTGACCAGCGTCGAGGAGCCGTCGGGCGCGACATCGCACAGCCGGGCCACCGCCTGCCCGTACGGCACGTCCAGCCGCAGCCGCAGCGTCACCGACGGCCGTCCCAGGATCTCCACCGGCGCCCCGTCGGCCACCGGGAACTCGAAGCACGCCGACTTCGCGTCCTCCTCCCGCTGGTCCGGCGGCAGGTCGGCGTCGTTGCCGAAGGGGAAGAAGCGGCCCGCGTCCAGGCCGGTGTGCTGCGGGGAGGCGACGGCCACCGGGGCGCCCTGGAACCCGTACGAGACCGGGATCACCGACGGCGAGGGCCAGGCCTTCTCCCCGGCCCAGCGGCCGGGGAGCTCCCCGTACGAGGTCGCCGGCGGGTGCGATTCGCTGATCCAGGAGCGGAGCAGCGGCTCGTCCAGTACGCCGTTCTCCTCGCCGCGCAGCCAGTGGTCCCACCAGCGCAGGGTCTCCTGGAGGAAGCCGATGGAGGGGCCGGGCGGCAGCCCGCGGTCCGGGTACTGGTGGGACCAGGGCCCGATCAGGCCGCGCACCCGGGACGCCGGCAGCGCGGAGACCAGCCGCAGCACGGTGTCCCGGTAGGGGTCGTGCCAGCCGCCCACCGCGAGGACGGCCGCGCCGATCGCGGAGTAGTCCTCGCAGACGCTGCCGTGGCGCCAGTACGCGTCGCGGGTCTGGTGCGAGAGCCAGGTGTGGATCAGCGGTTCGACCGATTCCAGCCGGTCCAGCCACTGCTGCCGCCAGCCGTCGCCGGCGTACTCCGGGTCCGGCGGGCGGGAGGCGAAGGCGAGCATGGTGGCCGCCCACGCGTGCATGTCCACGGCCAGCACGGAGCCGCCCATGTAGTGCACGTCGTTGTCGTACCGGTCGTCCGTCGAGCACACGGTGACGACCGCCTTCAGCGGCTCGGGGGCCAGGGCGGCGATCTGCAGGGAGTTGAAGCCGCCCCAGGAGATCCCGAACATCCCCACCGAGCCGGTGCACCACGGCTGCTCCGCCAGCCACTCGATCACCGCGACCCCGTCGGCGAGCTCACGGGCGTCGTACTCGTCACCCGGGCGGCCGCCGCTGCACCCGTGGCCGCGTACGTCCACGCGGACCGAGGCGTAGCCGTGGCCGGCGTACCAGGGGTGGCGCTGCCAGTCGCGGGGCGCGGTCCAGTCGGTGAGCCGGTACGGGAGGTACTCCAGCAGCGCCGGCACGGGCTCCCCGGTGACCGGGCGCCAGATCCGGGCGTAGAGCTCCACCCCGTCGGCCATCGGGATCCGGACGTCCTCGCGGGTGGTCTCGTACGGGAAATCGGTGCGGATGATCATTCGGCAACCACCTCAGTGGACGGGGTGCATCGTGCGCCGCAGCCAGGGCGCGAGGGCGATCACGGCCAGGCCCGCGGCCACCGCGATACCGCCGTTGACGCCGAAGTACACGGGGTTGGACACCTCGCCGTAGAGCTTGACCACCTGTGCCTGGATGCCGTTGGCGAGCGCCAGGGAGAGGAACCACAGGGCCATCGTCTGGCTGCTGAAGGCCTTGGGGGCGAGTTTGCTGGTGGCCGACATGCCGGAGGTCTCCAGCAGGACGTCGCCGAGCCCGAGCAGCAGGTAGGAGCCGACGATCCACCAGGCGGCCATCCGGTAGGCGTCCCCGCCGTGCCCCGAGGTCGGGACGACCATCAGGAGGAAGGACAGGCCGCCCAGGACCACCCCGATGGCGATCTTGTTGGAGGCGTGCGGCTGGCGGTGGCCCATGCGCGCCCACAGCGCGGCGACGACCGGGGCCAGCAGCACCTCGAAGGCGCCCAGCGCGGAGGCGTACCAGCTCGCCGGGAAGTCGAAGCCCAGGATGGTGGTCCGGGCGTTGGTGGAGGCCAGCAGCATCATCGTCGAGTAGGCCTGGAAGAGGATGAAGTTGAAGGCGACCGAGGCCAGGAAGAGGACCGCGTACGGGCGCAGCCGCCCGCGCTCGGCGGCCGTCACCCGCGGGCTGCGGAACATGACGGCGAAGTAGACCACCGGGGCGATCACGGACACGAGGGTGAGCAGGTCGACGAACCGGCCCATCGTCAGCCGGCCGGTGAGGGCCAGCAGGGTGGCGAGCGCGGCGAAGGCGAGGCAGCCGCCGATGATCTTCGTCACGGCGGCGCGCATCGCCCGGGGCGCCAGCGCGTACTCGGCGGAGTGCTTGCGTCCGGCCAGGTGGCGGCGGCCGAGGACGTACTGGACCAGGCCGGCGGTCATCCCGATGGCGGCGGCGGAGAACCCCCAGTGCCAGCCCTGGTGCTCGCCGAGCCAGCCGGTGATCAGCGGTCCGGCGAAGGCCCCGATGTTGATGCCCATGTAGTAGAGGGCGAAGCCCGCGTCGCGCCGGTCGTCGTCGGTCCGGTAGAGCTTGCCGACCATGCTGGCCACGTTCGGCTTGAGCAGGCCGGTCCCCGCGCTGATCAGGCCGAGGCCCACCCAGGTCATCGCGGCCGTCGGCACGGCCATGGCGTAGTGGCCGCAGGCGATGAGGATGCCGCCCCAGAGCACGGCGCGGTACGAACCGAGGATGCGGTCGGCGAGCCATCCGCCGGCGACGGAGACGAGGTAGACCATGGTCCCGTAGGCCGCCGAGACGGAGGCCGCGGTGCCCGGGTTCATCCCCAGGCCGCCGTTCGCGACCGCGTCCGCGAAGTAGAGGACGAGGATGGCCTGCATGCCCAGGAACGAGAACCGCTCCCAGACCTCCAGCCCGGACAGGGTCGCGAGCCCCCGGGGGTGGCCGAGGAAGGCGTGGTCGTCGCCGGGCGGCGGCTGGTCGGCCTCCGGATCCGGGGGCTCCTCTACATCGGTCACAGTTCTGGACAAAACGGATTCTCCGGTTGATTCGGCTCCTCAAGAACATACCGGTGCGCTTCGGGCGGTGCGCGGGTGGCGACCGGACAGGCGCTCTCGGTGATCGAAAACAGACCCGATACGCTGGGTTGAGTGATGGCAGCGACACATCGACAATCCAGGTGATCGTCTACGTGATCGTCAGCAGACAGGAGTACCCCTCGTGACCGTCGTCGGGCCGTTCGGACTGAGCGTGCGGGACCAGGCTCTTGAGACCGATGTCCAGGCCGGACTGGCCGCCGTCGAGGCGGGTCTGCTGGAAGCCACCAAGAGCGAAGTCCCCTTCATCACCGAGGCCGCACAGCATCTGGTGCGGGCCGGTGGCAAGCGTTTCCGCCCGCTGCTGGTGATGCTGGCGTCGCGGTTCGGCGATCCCTACGCGCCCGGGATCGTGCCGTCCGCGGTGGTCGTGGAGCTGACGCACCTGGCCACCCTCTACCACGACGACGTCATGGACGAGGCGGACGTGCGCCGCGGGGTGGAGAGCGCGAACGCCCGCTGGGGCAACTCGGTGGCCGTCCTGACGGGTGACTTCCTGTTCGCCCGTGCTTCGCACATCCTGGCCGACCTCGGGCCCGAGGCCGTGCGCATCCAGGCCGAGGCCTTCGAGCGGCTGGTGACCGGCCAGATCCTCGAGACGGCCGGCCCGCGCGACGGCCGCGACCCGGTCGCGCACTACCTCGACGTCATCGCCGGCAAGACCGGCTCGCTGATCGCCGTCTCCGGCCGCTTCGGCGCGCTGATGTCCGGCGCCGACGAGTCGGTCGTCGACATCCTGACCCAGTACGGCGAGCGGCTCGGCACCGCCTTCCAGCTCGCCGACGACGTCCTGGACATCGCCTCCGACGCGCACGAGTCCGGCAAGACCCCCGGCACCGACCTGCGCGAGGGCATCCCGACCCTGCCCGTGCTGCGGCTGCGCGAGATGGCCGCCCGCGACGGCGCCCCGGAGGACCTGGACCTCGTACGGCTCCTGGACGGGGACCTGACGGACGACGCCCGCCACGCCGAGGTGCTCACCCGGCTGCGGGCGCACCCCGCGCTGGAGCGGGCCCGCCGCGACACCATCCGCTACGCGCAGGACGCGCGGGCCACGCTCGCGCCGCTGCCGGAGTGCTTCGCGAAGTCGGCGCTGGAAGAGCTCTGCGACGCCGTGGTCCACCGGGCGGGTTAGCCCCCGCCTTCGCCCCGCGGGGGCGGCAGCTTGATCGGAACGGGCCCTTCCGCCCCGCGACCCCTACGGGTCGGGGGAGGAGGGCCTGTTGCGTGTCATCCCACGGTCGTACGCTCAGTTGCGTCCGGGGACTGACGCTTCCGGGCCGCCGTTTTGGTCAGATGGAGTCATCAAACCCCACCAGATCGGGTGAGCGCGGCGACACGGGGGTCGCCGCCGTCGACACAGAGGGCAGGGCACTGACATGTCAGCGAACACGAAGACTTCTCGCAAGGTCGCCCGGTACGCCGTACCGGTCGCGGTGGCAGGTGTGGCCGCGGCGACCGTCGCGATGGTCCCGGCCTTCGCCAACGCCGGCGGACCCGACCTTCCGAAGGTGACGGCGCAGCAGCTCATCGAGAAGATCGCCGCCTCGGATGTGCAGGAGCTCTCCGGCACGGCCAAGATCAGCACCGACCTCGGTCTGCCGAAGATCGCCGGCGGCCTGCTCGGCGGCGGCAGCGGCGTCGCCTCGGGCTCGGCGGCCCCGGAGGACAAGGTCGCGCAGCTGGCGAACGGGACGCACACCTTCCGGGTCGCGGCCGACGGCCCGGACCGCCAGAAGCTGACCTTCCTGGACGGCAAGGACGAGTACAGCCTGATCCACAACGGCGCCGACGTGTGGGGCTACGCCTCCAAGTCGAACGAGGTCTTCCACGAGAAGGACGCCGCGGGCGCGCCGGAGCACGAGAAGAAGACGGCCGACCGCCTCGCCGCCTCGCCCCAGCAGCTGGCCGAGGAGGTCCTGAAGGCCGCCGGCACGACCACGGACGTCGGTGTGGGCGACACGGCCCAGGTGGCCGGCCGGGACGCCTACCAGCTGGTGCTCAAGCCCAAGCAGGCCGGTTCCACGGTCGGCTCGATCCAGATCGCGGTCGACGCCAAGAACGGCGTGCCGCTGCGCGTGCAGCTGCTGTCCTCCCAGGGCGGCAAGCCGATCGTGGACGCGGGCTTCACCAAGGTGGACTTCGCCAAGCCGTCCGCCGACACCTTCGCGTTCACCCCGCCCAAGGGCGCCAAGGTGACCGAGGGCGCCGACGGGGCCGGCAAGGGCGAGCACGGCAAGGAGTTCAAGGCGCTGGAGTCCTTCCCGGGCCTGGACGCCCTCACCGGCGGTGCGAACGGCAAGGGCGAGGTGAAGGTCCTCGGCGAGGGCTGGGCCACGGTGGCGCAGATCAGCACCGGGGCCGGCCAGAACCTCAAGGACCTGGAGAACGACAAGAACGCGCCGAAGGAGGCGAAGCAGTTCCTCGACTCCCTCGGTGACAAGGTCTCCGGGAAGTTCGGCGAGGGCCGCATCTTCTCCACCCGCCTGGTCAACGCGCTGATCACGGACGACGGCAAGGTCTACGTCGGCGCGGTCACCAAGGACCAGCTGGTGAAGACGGCCGACTCGGCCAAGTAGCCCGCCGGGCCGCCAGAACGCCGGAAGGGTGGGCGGGGACTGTGTCCCTGCCCACCCTTCCGGCGTTCCCGTACCCCGTACAGCAGGGCCGCTGTACGGTGTTGGGCATGTCGAGACACGTCACCATCCGCCTGGACGAAGAGTTCCACGAACGCCTGAAGGCGCGCGCGGCGGCGCTGGGCACGACGGTCACCGCGCTGATCACCGAGGTCACGGAACGCGAACTCGACGAGGACCGGAAGAACTTCCTGTCCGGTATCGAGGAGTTCGCCGACCACTGGGGCTACTTCCAGGAGCGTTTCGGCAATTGAAGATCACCATGGAGTGGGCCTGGACCGCTCTGGCCCACCATCTCCCGTCCGATCCCGCCGTATGGGACCCCTCCGGGGTGGCCGCCGCGGTCGCCCGGCACCAGAACGACCTCGTCCTGGTGCCCGAACAGCCCGCCCCGGACACCGCGTGGCGGGCCGCCGCGTTTCTGCACACCCTCGCGGTGTGCCCGGCGCTGGAGTCCCCGATGAACGAGTTCTACGCCGCCGCCGCGACCCGCTCGTACCTGCGCGTGGCCGGGGCCAGGCAGCTGCCCTCGCCCGAGGTGCTGGGCGATCTGGTCGAAGCGGCGAAGCTGGGCCTCGCCGACATCGGGGCGGTGGCCGAGGAGCTGCGGGCCCGCATACAGGACCCGCAGCCCGCCTCGCGCGGTTCCGACCGGCGCTAGAAGGTGATCTTCCAGCTGTTGATGTAGCCGACGTCCTGCGCGGCCGCGTCCCTCACCCGCAGGTTCCAGGTCCCGTTGGCCACCTCGGAGGAGGCGTTCACGGTGTAGGACTGGACGAGGTTGTCGGCGCTGCCGCCGCTGCGGTTGTGCAGGTTGTAGACGGTGCCGTCGGGGGCGACCAGGTCGACGATCAGGTCGCCGCGGTAGGTGTGGACGATGTTCACGTCCACCTTGGTGGTGGCCGGGGCGTTGCCCGCGACACCCGAGGCCGTCACCGGCGAGCTCACCGCGGCACCGGGGGAGTCCGGGATGTTCACGTCCGCCGTGTTCTCGAAGGACTTGCCCGGCGGGACCGGGGTGGCCGCGCCGAGGTTCCAGATCGCGTAGGCGACGGCGTCGGAGTTGCGGTCCAGGGCGGTGTCGTTGATGTTCGCCGTGTTGTCGCACGAGGAGTGGTAGCAGCGGTCGAAGGCCTGACCGGCCGTGCCGCCCCACTTCTGCGCCTGCGCCGAGGACTTCGTGTTGCTGGCGCCGGTGAACAGGCCGCCGACCGGGATGCCCACGTTCTTGAACGAGGCGTGGTCCGAGCGGCCGTCGCCCTCGGTCTCGATCTCGGTCGGCACGCCGAGGCCCGCGTAGTAGTTCTTGAAGGTCTGCTCGATGGTCGGGTCGTCGTCGTAGACGAAGTAGCCCGGGTTCGGCGAGCCGATCATGTCGAAGTTCAGGTATCCGGAGAACTTCGCGCGCTCGGCGGCCGGCAGGTTGTTCACGTAGTACTTCGAGCCGATCAGGCCCAGCTCCTCCGCGCCCCACCAGCCGAACCGCAGGTGCTTCGTCGGCTGGAGGCCGGCCCGGGAGACGGCCAGGGCCGTCTCCAGCACGGCCGCGCTGCCGGAGCCGTTGTCGTTGATGCCCGCGCCCGAGGACACCGAGTCCAGGTGCGCGCCCGCCATCAGGACCGAGTTCGGGTCGCCGCCCGGCCAGTCGGCTATCAGGTTGTAGCCGGTGGCGCCGCTGGAGGTGAAGGTCTGCAGGGTGGTCGTGAAGCCGGCCGCGTCGAGCTTGGCCTTCACGTAGTCGATCGACGCCTTGTAGCCGGCCCGGCCGTGGGCGCGGTTGCCGCCGTTGTTGGCGGCGATGGTCGACAGCTGCGTGAGGTGGGCCTTGACGTTGGCCAGCGGGATGTCGGGCGGCGTCGGCGCCGCGGCGACCGCCGTCGGGGCGGCCAGCGCGGCGGGAGTGGTGGCGGCGAACAGGCCGGCGACCGCGAACGCGGTCACGGCGGCGAGGCGCCGGGAGACGGACAGGCTCATGTGGGGGCTCCGGGATTCCGCGGGGATGTGACGGAACTATGGGATAGAGCGGGTGAGCGATAGTGCGTCTGTGCGAGCCCGATGGTCAGTGAGAGCGTGACGGTCCGTCAAGACCACAATTCGGTCAGGGTGGTTCGGAAAACGGACGATCCCCGCTACGGGGGTTCCGTAACGGGGATCGTGGGGGCCGGGTGCCCGGTGGTGCGGGCTCCGTACGGGCCCTGCGCGGGCCCTTGGGCGATCGTCAGGCGGGCTCGCGGGCCGGCGCGGAGACGGGCGGCATCGCGGCTGCGAGCGCGGCCCGCGAGCGGCGGGCGCGGCCCAGCGCGTCCCAGGTCAGGAGCGCGAGCGCGGCCCACACCAGGGAGAATCCGGCCCACCGCTCGGGCGGCATCGCCTCGTGGAAGTAGAGGACGCCGAGCCCGAACTGGAACACCGGAGCCAGGTACTGGAGCAGTCCCAGGGTGGACAGCGGTACCCGGATCGCCGCCGCCCCGAAGAACACCAGCGGGATCGCGGTGACGAGCCCGGTCGAGGCCAGCAGGAGCGAGTGTCCGGCGCCCTGCGAGGCGAAGGTGGACTGGCCCTGCGCGCCGAGCCAGAGCAGATAGCCGAGGGCGGGCAGGAACAGCACGGCCGTCTCGGCGGTCAGCGACTCCAGGCCGCCCATGTTGAGCTTCTTCTTGATCAGCCCGTACGTGGCGAAGGAGCAGGCCAGGACCAGCGAGATCCACGGCGGGCGCCCGTAGCCGATGGCGAGCACGAGGACCGCGGCGAAGCTGATGCCGACCGCCACCCACTGAGCCCGGCGCAGCCGCTCGCCGAGCACCAGCACGCCCATCGCGATGCTGACCAGCGGATTGATGAAGTAGCCGAGGCTCGCCTCGACCACGTGGCCGTTGTTGACCGACCAGATGTACAGGCCCCAGTTCACCGTGATCACCGAGGCGGCGAGCGTGGTCAGCGCGAGCTTGCGGGGCTCGCGCAGCAGCTGCCGTATCCAGCCCCAGCGGCGCAGCGCGAGCAGCGCCAGGCCGACCACGGCCAGCGACCACACCATGCGGTGGGCCAGGATCTCGATGGCGCCGGAGGGCTGGAGCAGCGGCCAGAAGAGCGGGACGAGCCCCCACATCCCATACGCGCCGAATCCGTAGAACAACCCCGCGCGCTGGTCGGTCTCTGCCTTCACGGGGCCTCCTGTACGACTTTCAGCCAACCTCTCGACGGTAGCGCCGTACGACCCGGATGTCATGCCCGTTCACACGAGATACTCATGACATCTGGAGGAACCCCCAGGAACCCCCGGGAGCGCCGGGGAACGCGGCGGAGCCCGGACCTCCTCAGAGGACCGGGCTCCGCTCGGGCGCGCGCCGTACGGGGGCGGGTCAGCCCACGACCGTCCACGTGTCGCTGCCGGCCAGCAGGCCGGCCAGGTCCCCCTTGCCCTTGCGGTCGACGGCCGTGTCGAGCTGCTCGGACATCAGGGTGTCGTAGACGGGCCGCTCGACGCTCCGGAACACCCCGATGGGGGTCTGGTGGAGGGTGTCGGGGTCGGCCAGCCGTGACAGCGCGAACGCGGTGGTCGGGCTGGCCCCGTACGCGTCGTGGACCACGATCCGCGCCTCGTTCTCGGGGGTGACCGTGACCACCTGGAGGTCACCGGTGACCGGATCCCGGACGACGCCCTTGCGGCCGTCGGTGCCGAACCGGATCGGCTGCCCGTGCTCCAGCCGGATCACGGCCTCCTGCGCCTGGTCCTTGTCCTTCAGGACCTCGAAGGCGCCGTCGTTGAAGATGTTGCAGTTCTGGTAGATCTCCACCAGCGCCGTGCCCTGGTGGTCGGCGGCCGCGCGCAGCACCTCGGTGAGGTGCTTGCGGTCGGAGTCCACCGTCCGCGCCACGAAGGAGGCCTCCGCCCCGATGGCCAGGGACACCGGGTTGAAGGGCGCGTCCAGCGAGCCCATCGGGGTCGACTTGGTGATCTTGCCGACCTCGGAGGTGGGGGAGTACTGCCCCTTCGTCAGACCGTAGATCCGGTTGTTGAACAGCAGGATCTTGAGGTTGACGTTGCGCCGCAGGGCGTGGATGAGGTGGTTCCCGCCGATGGAGAGGGCGTCCCCGTCGCCGGTGACGACCCAGACCGACAGGTCGCGGCGGGAGGTGGCCAGACCCGTGGCGATGGCCGGGGCGCGGCCGTGGATGGAGTGCATCCCGTACGTGTTCATGTAGTACGGGAAGCGGGAGGAGCAGCCGATGCCGGAGACGAAGACGATGTTCTCCTTCGCGAGGCCGAGATCGGGCATGAAGCCCTGCACGGCCGCGAGGACGGCGTAGTCGCCGCAGCCGGGGCACCAGCGGACCTCCTGGTCCGACTTGAAGTCCTTCGCCGACTGCGCGGCCTCGGCCTTCGGAACCAGCGACAGCAGGGTCGGGGCGTCGGTCACCTCAGTCATTGATGGCCTCCTCAAGAACCTTCGCGAGCTGCTCCGCCTTGAACGGCATTCCGTTGACCTGGTTGTACGACTGGGCGTCCACCAGGTATTTCGCCCGGATCAGGGTGGCGAGCTGCCCGAGGTTCATCTCCGGCACCACTACCTTCTGGTAACGCTTCAGGACCTCTCCGAGATTCCTCGGGAAGGGGTTGAGGTGGCGCAGGTGGGCCTGGGCGACCGGGTGGCCGGCCGTGCGCAGGCGCCGGACCGCGGCCGTGATCGGCCCGTAGGTGGAGCCCCAGCCCAGGACGAGGGTGCGGGCCCGGTCGGGGTCGTCGACCTCCAGGTCGGGGACCAGGATGCCGTCGACCTTGGCCTGGCGGGTGCGGACCATCAGGTCGTGGTTGGCGGGGTCGTACGAGATGTTGCCGGTGCCGTCCTGCTTCTCGATGCCGCCGATGCGGTGCTCGAGACCGGGCGTGCCGGGGACCGCCCAGGGGCGGGCCAGGGTCTCGGGGTCGCGCTTGTAGGGCCAGAACACCTCGGTGCCGTCCGCCAGCACGTGGTTGGGGCCGGCGGCGAACTGGGTCGTGAGGTCGGGCAGGTCGGCGATGTCGGGGATCCGCCAGGGCTCGGACCCGTTGGCGAGGTAGCCGTCCGAGAGCAGGAAGACCGGGGTCCGGTAGGTCAGCGCGATCCGGGCCGCGTCCAGGGCGGCGTCGAAGCAGTCCGCCGGGGTGCGCGGGGCGACGATCGGCACCGGGGCCTCGCCGTTGCGCCCGTACATGGCCTGGAGCAGGTCGGCCTGCTCCGTCTTGGTCGGCAGGCCGGTGGAGGGGCCGCCGCGCTGGATGTCCACGATCAGCAGCGGCAGCTCGAGGGAGACGGCCAGCCCGATCGCCTCGGACTTCAGGGCGACCCCGGGTCCGGAGGTGGTGGTCACGCCCAGGGCCCCGCCGAACGCGGCACCCAGGGCCGCGCCGATGCCCGCGATCTCGTCCTCGGCCTGGAAGGTGCGCACGCCGAAGTTCTTGTGCCGGCTCAGCTCGTGCAGGATGTCCGAGGCCGGGGTGATCGGGTAGGAGCCCAGGTAGAGCGGCAGGTCCGCCTGCCGGCTCGCGGCGATCAGGCCGTAGGACAGGGCCAGGTTCCCCGAGATGTTGCGGTAGGTGCCGGTCGGGAAGGCCCGGGTGGCCGGGGCGACCTCGTAGGAGACCGCGAAGTCCTCCGTCGTCTCCCCGAAGTTCCAGCCCGCGCGGAACGCGGCCACGTTCGCCTCGGCGATGTGCGGCTTCTTCGCGAACTTCTGCCGCAGGAAGCTCTCCGTACCCTCCGTCGGCCGGTGGTACATCCAGGACAGCAGGCCCAGCGCGAACATGTTCTTGCTGCGCTCGGCCTCCTTGCGGGAGAGCCCGAAGTCCTTCAGCGCCTCGACCGTGAGGGTGGTCAGCGGGACGGGGTGGAGGTTGTAGGCGGCCAGTGAGCCGTCCTCGAGGGGGGAGGTCTGGTAGCCGACCTTGGCCATCGGGCGCTTGGTGAACTCGTCCGTGTTGACGATGATCTCCGCGCCGCGCGGCACGTCGGCGATGTTCGCCTTCAGGGCCGCCGGGTTCATCGCGACCAGCACGTTAGGGGCGTCCCCGGGCGTGAGGATGTCGTGGTCGGCGAAGTGCAGCTGGAAGGAGGACACGCCCGGCAGGGTTCCGGCGGGGGCGCGGATCTCGGCGGGGAAGTTCGGGAGGGTCGAGAGGTCGTTCCCGAACGACGCCGTCTCCGAGGTGAACCGGTCACCGGTGAGTTGCATACCGTCACCGGAGTCACCCGCGAAGCGGATGATCACACGGTCAAGACGGCGTACTTCCTTGCCGCCCGGGCTCGCCGGGGTGCGCTGCCCTGCGACAACCGCACCCCCAGCCCCGTCGGCCTGCTCGTCGGCTGGGCTACTGACCTGGCTGGTCACTGAACTGGACCTCCTTCGAGGCGTGGGCACCCCCAGAACCAACCCTACGACGGTCAGCTCTTCCGGGGCGGCCACATTCTGGACCGTTGGACCGCCCTTCGAGACGGCCCGACCGGTATGCCGTATCTGACAGAGTGTCAGTCGATCAAGATTTCAGATAGGTGAGAACGGCCAGTACACGCCGGTGATCCCCGTCACTCGGCGACAGGCCCAACTTCATGAAGATGTTGCTGACGTGCTTCTCCACCGCTCCGTCGCTCACGACCAGCTGCTTCGCCACGGCGGAATTCGTGCGTCCTTCGGCCATCAGGCCCAGTACCTCGCGCTCGCGCGGCGTCAGCCCCGCCAGCACGTCCTGCTTCCGGCTGCGCCCGAGCAGCTGGGCGACGACCTCGGGGTCCAGGGCGGTGCCGCCCCGGGCCACCCGCACCACCGCGTCCAGGAACTCGCGCACCTCGGCCACCCGGTCCTTGAGCAGGTACCCCACCCCGGTGCTGGAACCGGCCAGCAGTTCGGTGGCGTACTGCTCCTCCACGTACTGGGACAGCACCAGCACCCCGACCCCGGGGTACTCGCGGCGCAGCCGTACGGCGGCCCGCACGCCCTCGTCGGTGTGCGTCGGCGGCATCCGCACGTCGGCCACCACCACGTCCGGCAGCTCGTCCTGCGCGGCGAGCTCCGACACGGTCTTGAGCAGGGCCTCCGCGTCCCCGACGCCCGCCACGACGTCATGCCCCCGGTCGGTCAGCAGCCGGGTCAGGCCCTCACGCAGCAGCACCGAATCCTCGGCGATGACCACCCGCACCCTGTCTTCCACGATTCAGCAGCTCCCGCGTCCACTCATCCCGCACTCCCTGACCCAGCCAAGCATCCCAGCCTCGAGGCCGGATCCAGGCTGGGCCGGGACAACGAGTGGGCGCGCGGGGGAGTTTCAGCCCGCGCGGGGAGGTGGAACGCAGAAGTCCGGGCCGATGGGCCCGGACCTGGGGTGCGTCTGCCAGGGGGGTCCTCAGACCCGCCAGGGAAGCTCGGCGGTCACCGTCGTCCCCACGCCCTCGGGGGAGTCCACGACGAGGATCCCGTCCACGGCGTCCAGCCGCTCGGCCAGCCCGGCCAGTCCGGTCCCGCCGCCGGCGGCGCCGGCGGCCCGGTCGCCCATGGCCGCCCCGCCCCGGCCGTCGTCGGAGACCTGGACCAGCAGCCGCTGCCCGGACTTCCACACCTCCACGGCGGCGACCCTGGCCCGCGCGTGCCTGCTGACGTTCTGCAGCAGCTCCGAGACCGTGAAGTACGCGATCCCCTCGATCGCCGCCGTCGGACGGGCCGGCAGATCCACCGCCACCTTCACCGGAACGGCGCACCGCGCCGCCACCGACGACAGCGCCGCGTCCAGCCCCCGGTCGGTCAGCACCGCCGGATGGATCCCGCGCGCCAGGTCCCGCAGCTCCTGCAGGGCGATCTTCACCTCTCCGTGGGCCTCGTCCACCATCCGGGCGGCGGCCACCGGGTCCTCGGTCACCTTCTCCTTCGCCAGCCCCAGGTCCATCGCGAGGGCCGCCAGCCGGGCCTGCGCCCCGTCGTGCAGGTCCCGCTCGATGCGCCGCAGGTCGGCGGCGGCGGTGTCCACGACCACCCCGCGGTCGGACTCCAGCTCGGTCACCCGGCCGGCCAGCCGGGACGGCCCCAGCAGCCCGCCCACCATCACCCGGTCGACGGCGGTCAGCGCCCGGAGCACCCACGGCGTGGCGAGGGTGAAGGCCGCCCCGACCAGGAAGGTGAGGACGATCTCGGCGGGGGAGTCGAGGTAGAAGGAGTAGTCCCCGTTCTGGAAGAGCTGGAGCCCGGGCTGGTCGGTGTAGGCGGGGAAGACCCAGAACCAGAGCGGATACAGCAGCAGGGACCACCCCGTCGTCCAGAACACCAGCGCCATGCAGAAGCCGAAGACCGCCCACGGGAAGTGGATCACGGAGTACAGCACGTGCCGCCAGGCGCTCCCGCTCTTGAGCAGCGCCCCCATCGCGGACATGGCCCCGCGCTTGGGGGCCCGGATCGGCGCCGGATCGGCGACGTCGGCCCCGAGCAGGCCACGCACCCGCGCCCGCTCCAGATGACCGAACCCGCGGCACATCGCGAGCATCCCGGCGAGCACCGGGACCCCGAGGAAGGTGACGAGCAGGCCGGCGCCGAGGCTCAGGCCGGTGATGGCGAGCGAGAAGTACAGGACGCTCAGCGGCAGCCCGATCAGCAGGTACCCCAGCTCCCGCCAGGTCCTCCCGGCCACAGGAGCCCGCACCACGGCCCGGACCCCCCCGCCCGCGCCCATACCGTCATCCATCTCCGACCCCACCCTTCCCGTCTCAGCCCTACCCCTCCACCCTCCCGCCCCGCCCCCCGCCCTTCCATCCGGCCCGTCGGCGTCCCCACCGGGGGGTTAACCCCACCCCCCGAACCCCGCCCAAACCCTCCAGCCCCACCCCGAAGCCCGGGTCGGACCACACAGCCCCGCCCTCGAACCCCGGCGGGGCCGTTCCAGCCCCGCCGGCGTTTGAGGCGCGGGGCGCGGGGCGGAGCCCCGACACGGCGCGGCACCGGCTCACGTCCGCTGAGGTCGGTCTGTCGGAGCCGGGGCTCTTGCAGCCCCGCCGGCGTTTGAGGCGCGGGGCCTGGGGCGGAGCCCCGACACGGCGCGGCACCGGCTCACGTCCGCTGAGGTCGGTCTGTCGGAGCCCGGGCGATTCCAGCCCCGCCGGCGTTTGAGGCGCGGGGCCTGGGGCGGAGCCCCGACACGGCGCGGCACCGTTCCACGTCCGCTGAGGCCGGTCTGTCGGAGCCGGGGCTCTTGCAGCCCCGCCGGCGCTTGAGGCGCGGGGCCTGGGGCGGAGCCCCAGCAGCGGCGCCGCCCCCGGGGGGCGGGGGGGCGGGGGCGGGGGCGCCGCCCCCCCCCCCGGGGGCCCCCGGTCCCCGGCCGGTGGGGGGGGTTGGGGGGGGGGGGGGGATCTCCCCCCCCCCCGGGCGGGGGGGGGGGGGGGCGGGGGGCGCCCCCCCCGCAGCGGCGCCGCACCCGACCACCCCCACCCCCACCCCCACCCAAGCGCAACGCAAAACGGGACCCCCGCCCACCCGGACGAAGGCCCCGCAACCCAACAAGTCGGCAACCAGCCAACCCGCCAACTACCCCCGCCCCCGCCACGGCAACTCCGCCGTGACCACAGTCCCCACCCCCACCGGCGAGTCCACGACGAACACCCCGTCCACAGCCCCCAACCGCTCCGCGAGCCCCGCCATCCCGGACCCCCGAGACGCATCCGCGCCCCCGCGCCCGTCGTCCGACACCCGGATCAGCAGCCGCTCCCCGGCCCGCCACACCTCCACGCTCGCGCCCCGCGCAGCGGCCCCCGCGTGCTTGCTGACGTTCTGCAGCAGCTCCGACACCACGAAGTAGGCGATCCCCTCGATCGCGGCCGCCGGCCGCGCCGGTAGATCCACCGCCACCTTCACCGGCACCACGCACCGCGCCGCCACCGACGACAGCGCCGCGTCCAGCCCCCGGTCGGTCAGCACCGCCGGATGGATCCCGCGCGCGAGGTCCCGCAGCTCCTGGAGGGCCAGCTTCACCTCCCCGTGGGCCTCGTCGACCATCGCCGCCGCGCCCTCCGGGTCCTCCAGCAGCTTCTCCTTCGCCAGGCCCAGCCCCATGGCCAGCGCCACCAGCCGCGCCTGCGCCCCGTCGTGCAGGTCCCGCTCGATGCGCCGCAGGTCGGCCGCCGCCGTGTCGACGACCACGCCGCGGTCCGACTCCAGCTCCGCGATCCGCCGTTCCAGGTCGTCGGAGGGCGACAACAGCCCCCGCACCATCGCCCGGTCCGCGTTCGCGAGCAACCGCACCAGATACGGCAGCACCGGCCACAGCACGAACAGCCCGGTCAGGGCTACCGTGAAGGTGAGCACTCCCCAGGGGAACCGGACCAGCTGGTACAGCACCGTCCGCCAGCCGACCGGGTCCTTGATGCTCGTCCACAGCCAGGGGAAGAACCCGCCCGCCCGCCGCGGGCCGGGAATCGGCGTCGGCTCGTCCACCCGTACGCCCAGGAGCACCCGGGCCCGTGCCCGGTCCAACCGTCCCAACTGACGAGACACCCAGAGACCACATGCGAGCAGCGGAAGACCGATCGCGGTCACGGACAGACCGCCCGTCCCGGCGACCATGACAACCGCGTAGACGAAACCGACCACCGCCAGTGGCAGGTTGCTCACCAGATGGGCGATCTCCTTCCACGTCACGGCGCTGAAGACGGCGCGGACGGGGGGCGGCCGGTCGTTGTCGGGGCTGTCATGGCTCGTGGTCATGCGGCACAGCCTGCCAAGGGCCGTCCGCGGACGCCATGGGGTGGCCGGGGGGCTGTGAACGGGGGATAACCCCACCCTGTGTGAGGCAGGCCCTAGACTCCCGCCTGTACCAGATCATCGACAGTGACCGAGGAGCGAGGAACGGACGTGCCCGAACCGACGGTATCGACCGTAACCGTGCTCGCGGCGGACTACTTCCGGAGTTATTCGGTCGTCGGTCTGCTGGCCCTCCTCGGTGTGCTCTTCGTGGCCGTGGCGTTCGGCGCCGGCCGCCTGCTGCGGCCCGTGGTCCCGACCCCCGAGAAGCTGCTGACGTACGAATGCGGTGTGGACCCGGTCGGCGAGGGCTGGGCGCACACCCAGGTCCGCTACTACGTCTACGCGTTCCTCTACGTCATCTTCGCCGTCGACTCGATCTTCCTGTTCCCGTGGGCGACGGTGTTCGCCGCCGCCGGTTACGGCGCCACGACCCTGGTCGAGATGTTCATCTTCCTGGGCTTCCTGGCCGTCGGCCTGCTCTATGCGTACAAGAAGGGCGTCCTCGAATGGACGTGACACCTCAGCCGGAGCTGCTCCCGGAGCCCAAGCGCCTGGGAGTCCTCTCCCGCCTGGCCCCGGAACCGATGAAGGTGGTCCTGAACTGGGGCCGCCGGTACAGCCTGTGGGTCTTCAACTTCGGTCTGGCCTGCTGCGCGATCGAGTTCATCGCCGCCTCGATGGCCCGGCACGACTTCATCCGGCTCGGCGTGATCCCCTTCGCGCCGGGGCCCCGCCAGGCCGACCTGATGATCGTCTCGGGCACGGTCACGGACAAGATGGCGCCCGCCGTGAAGCGGCTCTACGAGCAGATGCCGGAGCCGAAGTACGTCATCTCCTTCGGTGCCTGCTCCAACTGCGGCGGCCCCTACTGGGACTCGTACTCGGTCACGAAGGGGGTCGACCAGATCATCCCGGTCGACGTCTACGTACCCGGCTGCCCGCCCCGCCCGGAGGCGCTGCTCCAGGGAATCCTCAAGCTCCAGGAGAAGATCGCTCGGGAGTCGCTCGCGGAGCGCTATGCGGCCGGCCCCTCCGTAGGACAGCTCACCAGCGGCCTGGTCACGCCCCCGCCGGCCCCCGGGAGCGGCGCGTGAACCTCTACGACTCCCTTCCCGACGCGGCGGCGACGGTCTTCGGCGAAGAGGCCGTGGGCTCGTCCGCGTACGAGGTCCTGACGGTCGACGTACCGGTCGGCTCCTGGATCTCCGCCCTGGAGATCGCCCGGGACAAGCTGGGCTGCACCTACTTCGACTGGCTGAGCGCGGTCGACGAGCCGGGCACCGGATTCCAGGTCTGCGCGCACGTCGTCTCCCTGGAGAACCACCGGGTACGCCGCCTCCTGCTGCGCACGACGGTCCCGCACACCGCTCCCTCCCTCCCCTCGGCGGTCGCCGTCTACGCGGGAGCCGAGTGGCACGAGCGCGAGACGTTCGAGATGTTCGGGATCGTCTTCACCGACCACCCGCACCTCGTCCACCTGCTCCTTCCGGAGAACTTCGAAGGACACCCGCTGCGCAAGGACTTCGTCCTGGCCGCGCGCGTCGCCAAGGCCTGGCCCGGGGCCAAGGAGCCGGGCGAGGGCCACGACCCGGACGCGCCCAAGCGCCGCCAGATGCTTCCGCCGGGCGTCCCGGACCCCAACGACTGGGGCCCGATGAAGGGCCAGCTCCCGCCGGCCCCCGCCCGCCCGGCCCGCACCCCGCGCGCCGCAGGCGCGGCGGGCGCCGCCGCCCGCCCCGCGCGCGAGGGCGCGCCACCCCGCCGCACCCGCTCGACCACCGACGGCTCGGCCACCCAAGCCACCCCGGCCACGGACACCCCGCGCCGCACCCGCCCAACCGCGGAAGGCACCACCAACCAGCCCACCCCCGAGGCAAACGCGACTACCCCGGCGACGCCGTCTGCCCCTGCGACGCCGTCTGCCTCGGCGACGCCGGCGGACCCGGCGACTCCGGACGCCCCGGCTACCCCGGCGGGCCCAGCCGCCCCGGCGACTCCGGCGGCCTCGGTGACGCCGGCGGACCCGGCGACTCCGGACGCCCCGGCTACCCCGGCGGGCCCAGCTGCCCCGGCAACTGCCGACGCCCCGGCGACTGCGGATGCCCCGTCGACGCCGGCTGCCGCGGCTGGCTCGGCTCCCCCGGCGAGTGCGGACGCCCCGGCGACCTCGGCCGCACCGGCGACTCCGACTGGCTCGGCTGCCCCGGCCACCCCGGACGCGCAGACCCCGCCCCGTCCGCCGCGCCGAACCCGCTCGGCTTCGGAAGGCTCGGCCAGCCAGGCCAGCCAGGCCAGCCAGGCCAGCCAGGCCAGCCAGACCAGCCCGGCCCGGGAGTCCAAGACCCCCACCCGCCCGGCCCCCAGCAGCCCCGACGCCCCGTGGCACGACCCCAAGCCGGCCTTCACGAACCCCGAGCCCACCGCTGCCCGCCAGGCAAAGCCCGAGCCCGATGCCGCTCCCCAGGCAAAGCCCGAGCCCAAGGCCGCGCCCGCGGCAAAGTCCGCGCCGCCGGCCGACGCCCAGGCGAAGCCCGCCCCCGAGGCCGGCTCGCAGGCCAAGCCGGAGCCCGACGACGCCCCGCAGGCAGATCCCGCCTCCGAGGCCGCGCCCGCTCCGCAGGCCGATCCTGCTGCCGTGCCGCAGGCGAAGCCCGCCCCCGAATCCACACCCGCGCCGCAGGCTGACACCGCGCCTGCGGCGAAGCCGGAGCCCGCGCCGCAGGCCGATCCCGCGCCCCAGGCGCACCCTGAGCCCACGACGGCCCAGCCCGAGCCGCAGGCAGACGCCGAGCCCGCGCAGGCGGAGCCCACGCCGCAGGCGAACCCCGAGCTTGGATCGCAGGCCAAGCCGGCCCCCGAGCCTGAGCCCACGCCGCAGGCGAAGCCCGAGCCCGATGCCGCGCCCCAGGCCAAGCCGGCCCCCGAGCCTGAGCCCACGCCGCAGGCGAAGCCCGAGCCCGATGCCGCGCCCCAGGTGCAGCCCGCCGCCGAGGCCTCGACCGGGCCCCGGCAGGCGGAGCCCGCCCCGCAGCGCGAGCCTGCCCCGCAGCGCGAGCCTGCCCCGCAGCGTGAGCCTGCCGCGCAGGCAGAGCCCGGGCCCGACCCGCAGCCCGAGCCTGCCCCGCAGGCAGAGCCCGCCCCGCAGGCGAAGCCCGCCCCGCAGGCGGAGCCCGGCCCGGGCGCGGAGCCCGACCCCAGGTCCGCGAAGCCCGGCGTTCAGCCGGAGCCGCGGGCCGCCGCCGAGCAGCCGCCGACCACCCCGGAGGGAGACGCGTGAACGAGGTCCTCGACGTCGCCCTGCGGCTGATCATCGTCTTCGCCGTGTTCCTCGTGCTCCCGCTCGTCGTCGGGCAGACCGAGCACAAGGTGATGGCGCACATGCAGGGCCGCCTCGGCCCGATGTACGCCGGCGGCTTCCACGGCTGGGCCCAGCTCGTCGCCGACGGCGTGAAGTTCGCGCAGAAGGAAGACATCGTCCCGGCCAACGCCGACCGCCGGATCTTCCAGCTCGCCCCCGCCGTCGCCCTGCTCCCGTACCTCCTCGTCCTCCTCGCGATCCCGATCGGCCCGGGCGAGGGCGCCGTCGGCCAGGTCATCGACGCCGGCGTGTTCTTCGTGCTGGCCGTCATGGGCGTCGGAGTCCTCGGCTCCCTCATGGCCGGCTGGGCCTCCGCGAACAAGTTCTCCCTGCTCGGCGGCCTCCGAACCGCCGCCCAGCTGCTCGCCTACGAGCTCCCCATGCTGCTGGCCGCCGCGTCCGTGGCCATGGCCGCCGGGACGGTCTCCCTCCCCGGCATCGTCGAGAGCTTCGAGTGGTGGTGGCTGCCCTGGCAGATCGTCGGCGCGCTCGTCTTCTTCACCGCCGGCCTCGCCGAACTCCAGCGGCCCCCCTTCGACATGCCCGTCGCCGACTCCGAGATCATCTTCGGCGCGTACACCGAGTACACCGGCCTGCGCTTCGCCCTGTTCCTCCTCGCCGAGTACGCCGGCATCGTCGTCCTGTGCGCCCTCACCACCGTCCTCTTCCTCGGCGGCTGGCAGGGCCCCTTCGGCGCCGAGGGCCTCGGCTGGGTCTGGACCCTGCTCAAGACCGCGATCCTCGCCTTCGTCGTGATCTGGCTCCGCGTGACGTACCCCCGCCTGCGCGAGGACCAGCTCCAGAAGCTCGCCTGGACCACGCTCATCCCGCTCGCGCTCGCCCAGATCGCGCTCACCGGCATCGTGAAGGTGGCGATCCAGTAATGCCCATCCCCGGATCCGGTCTCGCCAAGGGCCTCGCGGTCACCCTGCGCACGATGACGAAGCGCTCGCACACCGCCCAGTACCCCGAGGTCCAGCCCCAGCTGCCGCCGCGCAGCCGCGGGGTCATCGGACTGTTCGAGGAGAACTGCACGGTCTGCATGCTCTGCGCCCGCGAATGCCCCGACTGGTGCATTTACATCGACTCCCACAAGGAGACGGTCCCGGCCGCCACCCCCGGCGGCCGCGAGCGCAGCCGCAACGTCCTCGACCGCTTCGCCATCGACTTCTCCCTCTGTATGTACTGCGGCATCTGCATCGAGGTGTGCCCCTTCGACGCCCTCTTCTGGTCGCCGGAGTTCGAGTACGCGGAGACCGACATCCACGAGCTGACCCACGAGCGCGACAAGCTCCGCGAGTGGATGTGGACCGTCCCGGCTCCGCCCGCCCTGGACCCGGCCGCCGAGGAACCCAAGGAGATCGCCGCCGCGCGCAAGGCCGTGGAGAAGGCCGAGGCCGCCGCAGCGGCAGCCGCCGCCGAAACCGCCGCTGCTGCCGAAGCCGAAGCCGCCGCCACCCAGCCGCCGACCACCCCGGAGGGAGACGCGTGAGCCCCGCCGTCACTCTCGCCGCAGCCGGAGGCCAGGGCTTCCTCTCCCCGACCGGCGTCGAGATCGCCTTCGTCCTCGTCGGCCTCGCCACCCTCGGCGCGGCCCTCGTCACGGTCACCACCAAGCAGCTCGTGCACGCCGCCCTCTGGCTGGTCGTCGCGCTCGGCGGCATCGCCGTCGAGTACCTGCTGCTGACCGCCGAGTTCATCGCCTGGGTCCAGGTCCTGATCTACCTCGGCTCCGTGGTCGTCCTCCTCCTCTTCGGGCTGATGCTCACCAAGGCCCCCATCGGCCGCTCCCCGGACGCCGACTCGGGCAACCGCTGGATCGCCCTCGCCGTCGCCGTCGTCGCCGCCGTCTCCCTCGTCTGGGTCGTCGTCGACGCCTTCCGCACGACCTGGATCGACCTCGACGGCCCGGTCCAGGGCTCCACGAAGGTCTCCGGCGAGATGCTCTTCCAGCACTGGGTGCTGCCCTTCGAGGCGCTCTCCGTCCTCCTCCTCGCCGCCCTGATCGGCGCCATCGTGCTGTCACGCAGGAACACTCCCGCCGAAGACGGCGTCGCCAGTGACAAGGGGCAGCACTGATGCACCTCGCCTACCCCGCCGTCCTCGCGGCGCTGCTCTTCTGCACGGGCCTGTACGGAGTACTCGCCCGCCGCAACGCCATCCTGGTCCTGATGTCCGTCGAGCTGATGCTCAACGCCGTCAACCTCAACCTGGTGGCCTTCGACGTCTGGCTGCGCGACACCCTGCACGCCGGCCAGGCGCTCACCCTCTTCACCATCGCCATCGCCGCAGCCGAGATCGGCATCGGTCTCGCGATCGTGCTGATGGTGTACCGCAACCGGGGCACCTCGGACGTGGACCGGCTCCGCGACACCGCCGAGGGCCACGAGCCCACCCTGAACGATCAGAGCGAGGTCACCGCGTGAGCACCACGACCCTCGCCGTCCTGGTCCCCGTCCTGCCCTTCCTGGGCGCGGTCGCGGGACTGCTCTTCGGCCGCACCGCTCCCGGCTTCGTCCGGCCGCTCGCGATCCTGCCGACGCTGGGCGCCGCCGTACTGGCCGTGCTCGTCGCCGTCCGCCACGGCGGGGGCAAGGCGATCGACACCGCGACCGAACTGACCCCGACCGGGTCGGTGCCGATCGAGCTCTCGCTGCACCTGGACGGCTTCGCCGTGCTGGTCGCCGTGCTCGTCGGAGTCGTCGCCACCTGCGTACAGCTCTACTCGACGGCGTACCTCCGCGACGACCCGCGCTACCCGTCGTATGCCGCTCTGGTCTCACTGTTCACCTCCGCCATGCTGCTCGTCGTCTACTCCGGCGACCTGATGGTGCTGCTGGTCGGCTGGGAGGTCATGGGCATCTGCTCGTACTTCCTCGTCGGCCACTACTGGGAGACCGAGGCGGCCCGCTCCGCTTCCCTGAAGGCCTTCCTCGTCACCAAGCTCGGTGACGTCCCCTTCCTGATCGGCCTGTTCGCGCTCGCCACCGACGCCGGCTCCTTCCGGATCACCAAGATCCTCGGCACCGTCGCCGCGGGCGGGCTCGACCACCCGACGCTGATCGCCCTGCTGCTGCTCGCCGGAGTCGCGGGCAAGTCCGCGCAGTTCCCGCTGCACACCTGGCTCCCGGACGCCATGGCGGGCCCCACCCCGGTCTCCGCGCTGATCCACGCCGCGACGATGGTCGCCGCCGGCGTCTACTTCATCGCCCGTCTCCTTCCCGTCTTCGCGGCCTCCCGCGCCGCGCTGGTGGTCATGGCCGCCATGGCGGCCGTCACGATGGTCGGCTCCGCCCTCGCCGCCCTGGCCCAGGACGACATCAAGCGGGTGCTCGCCTACTCCACGGTCGGCCAGCTCGGCTACATGACCGGGGCCCTGGCCGTCGGCGACCGCGGCGCCGCCGTCTTCCACCTCCTGTCCCACGGCGCCTTCAAGGCGCTCCTGTTCCTCGGCGCGGGCGTGATCATCCACGCCGCCGGTACGAACTCCCTGGCCGCCATGTCCCGGATGGACGGCCTGGCCAAGCGCATCCCCGACGCCTTCTGGACGATGACGATCGCGCTGCTCGCGCTCGCCGCGATCCCGCCGTTCGCCGGCTTCTTCTCCAAGGAAGCCGTCCTCGTGGCCGCCGAGCACACCGCCACCGGCCACTCGGAGTTCGCCCCCGGCGCCGCCGGCTGGCTGGTCCTGACCGCCGGCCTGCTGACCGCCCTGCTCACCGCCGCCTACGCCACCCGGCTGTGGCTGATGGCCTTCCGCGGCCGGGGCGCCGCCGCCCCCGACCACGGCAAGGAGCCCGTCGCCATGACCGGGGTGCTGTGGCTGCTGGCGATCCCGTCCACCGCCTTCGGCCTCGCGGCGGGCCCCCTCGCCGACTGGTTCGACGGCAGGGAACTCACCCCGACCCTGACCACCTCGCTCCTCGGCACCGGCGCCGCCGTCGTCGGCGGGCTGCTCACCTACGCCCTCTGGCAGCGCGCCACGGCCAAGGCCGTCGCCGCCGGATACGGAGCCGGCCCGTCCGCCTCCGTCGCCGCCGCGGAATCCGCCGCCGAGACCCCCGAGGTCGCCGAGGTCACCCACGACCACCCCGCCGTCCCGGCCGGCTCCGCCCCCGACCCGGGCAAGGCGTTCCTCGGCCCCCTGCACCGCCACGCGGCGGACGGCTTCCACCTCGACGCCGTCTACGACCGGCTGTTCGTCCGCCCCGTCCGCGCGGCCGCCGGCCTGGTCCGCTTCCTGGACCGCGAGGTCGTGGACACCTACGTCCGCGGCGCGGGCGGCAGCACCCGGCTGCTCGGCAGCCTCGTCCGCCGCGCCCAGACCGGCAACGTGCAGAGCTACCTGAGCGCCCTGCTCGCCGGCGCCGTGGTCCTGGCGATCGCCACCGCCGTCCTCGCCAACGTCAACGCCGGATCGTGAGCCGTGAGTCAGCCGTGATTGATATCAGCCCGTCCGTGATGCAGTTCCTTCTGGCGTTCATCGTGGCCGCACCGCTCCTCGGCGCGGCCGCGGCGCTCCTGCCGCCCCCGCCCGGGCTCAAGGGCCGCAGCCCCGAACAGGCCGTGCTCCGCCACGGCGTGACCGTGACCGGCGTCATCCTCGCCGCGGCGATCGCCCTCACCCTGGGCTTCGACCACGACGCCCCGTCCCGCTTCCAGGCGACGACGGACATCAGCTGGATCCAGGCGCTGAACGTCCGGATCCACCTCGGCATCGACGGCATCTCGCTCCCCCTCCTCCTGATGACCGCGCTGCTGTTCTTCCTGTGCGCGCTCTACAGCTACTTCAAGCTCCCCGAAGGGCCCTCCCCGAAGGCCTTCGTCGCCCTGCTGCTCGTTCTCGAGTCCGGCACCCTCGCGACCTTCGCCGTCCTCGACCTGCTGCTCTTCTTCCTCGCCTTCGAGATGGTCCTCATCCCGATGTACTTCCTCATCGCCCGCTGGGGCGGTGCTCAGCGGCAGGCCGCCGCCTGGAAGTTCATCCTCTACACCCTCCTCGGCTCCGTCGTCATGCTGCTCGGCCTGCTGCTCATCGGACTGAAGAGCGGCACCTTCGACATGGTGGCACTCGCCACTGACAACGGCCGCGAACTGACCCACACCACCCAGCTCCTGGCCGTCCTGGCCATCGGCATCGGCCTCGCCGTGAAGACCCCGATGTGGCCCCTGCACAGCTGGCTCCCGGACGCCCACACCGCCGCCCCCACCGTCGGCTCCGTCCTGCTGGCCGGCGTCCTGCTCAAGATGGGCACGTACGGGTTCGTCCGCATCCTGCTCCCCGTCACCCCCGACGGCATGGCCACCTTCGCCCCCTACCTGGGCGCGCTCGCCGCCATCGGCATCGTCTACGGATCCCTCGCCTGCCTCGCGCTCGCGCGCAAGGGGAGCAAGGGCGACCTCAAGCGCCTCATCGCCTACTCCTCCGTCGGCCACATGGGATTCGTCCTCCTCGGCATCGCGTCCATGACCCCCACCGGCGTCAACGGCGCGCTCTTCGCCAACATCGCCCACGGCCTGATCACCGGCCTGCTCTTCTTCCTGGTCGGCGCCCTCAAGGACCGCTACGGCACCGCCGACCTCGACACCCTCGCCGGGGCCACCGGCGCCGCCCTCTACGGCCGCGCCCCCCGCCTCGGCGCCCTCCTCGCCTTCGCCGCCGTCGCCTCCCTCGGCCTCCCCGGCCTGGCCGGGTTCTGGGGCGAGATGCTCGCCCTCTTCGGCGCGTTCGACCCCGCCGAGGGGCTCTCCCGCCCCGCCTTCCTCACCTACACGGCCCTCGGCGCGTTCGGCACCCTGCTCACCGCCGCCTACCTGCTGATCGTCGTACGACGCGTCTGCATGGGCGACCCGAAGGCCGGCCCGGAGCTCGCCGTGGCGGACATCCAGCGCTACGAGTTCGCCGCCTGGACCCCGCTCGCCGCCCTCACCGTCCTCGCCGGCCTGTGGCCCGCGGTCCTCCTCGGCCTCACCGACCCGGCCGTCCAGAAGCTCCTCGCAGGAGGCAACGCATGACGGCCCTCACGGTCCTGGCCGCCGACACCCCCAGCCTGGTCCAGTCCGTCGACTGGCTCGCCATCGCACCGGTCGTGATCACCGCCGCCGTCGGCCTGGCCGTCCTCGTCGCCGACCTCTTCGTACCCGAACGCGCGAAGCCCGCCCTCGGCTGGATCTCCGTCGCCGGCCTCGCCGCCGCGACCGCCTCCCTGCTGCCGCTGCGCGCCGGCGACCGCAGCACCTTCTGCCTCCTCAGCGACCCGGCCGCCTGCAGCTACACCGCCGACCACTTCACGCTCGTCGTGCAGTTCCTGGTCCTGGCCGGCGCCCTGGTCACCGCCCTGCTGTCGGTCACCGCCGTCCGCGACACCCGCCTGCCCGCCGGCGAGTACTGGTTCCTGCTGCTCTCCTCCGCCGCCGGCGCGGCCCTGCTGCCCGCCTCCCGCGACCTCGCGACCCTGATCGTCGCCCTCGAGGTGGCCTCGCTGCCCGCCTTCGCCCTCGTCGGCATGCGACGCGGCGACCGGCTCTCCTCCGAGGCCGCGCTCAAGTTCTTCCTCTCCTCGGTCACCGCCACCGCCGTGTCGCTGATGGGCGTCAGCTTCGTCTACGCCGCCACCGGCTCCATGCACCTCACCCAGGTCGCCGACCGCCTCGAGGACGTCCCCGGACAGCTCGACACCCTCGCCATGGCCGGCGTCGCGCTCACCCTCGTCGGCTTCGCCTTCAAGACGGCGGCCGTCCCCTTCCACTTCTGGGTCCCGGACACCTATGTGGGCGCCCCGCTGCCCATCGCCGGATACCTCTCGGTGATCGGCAAGGCCGTCGGATTCACCGGCCTCATCCTCGTCACGGTGATCGCCTTCCCCGCGTACTCCGACATCTGGGGCCCGGCACTGGCCGTCCTGGCCGCCCTCACCATGACCCTCGGCAACGCCGCCGCCCTGCGCCAGTCCGCCGACCGCCCGAACAGCGCCGTACGGCTGCTCGCCTGGTCCTCGGTGGGCCAGGCCGGCTACCTGCTGGTCCCGATCGCCGCGGCCGCGTACTCCGAGCGCGACCAGATCGGCTCCACGGTCGCCTACGCCCTCATGTACGCCGCCGTGAACCTGGGCGCCTTCGCCGTGGCCGCCCTGGTGGCCCGTACGAAGCCGCTGCACCGGATCAGCGACTACCGGGGGCTCTACGCGGAGCGCCCGGCGGCCGCGCTCTCGCTGGCCTTCTTCCTGCTCTGCCTGGCCGGTCTGCCGCCGGGCATCATCGGCCTCTTCGCCAAGGTCACCGTCTTCCGGTCCGCGGTCGACGCGGGCCTGGGCTGGCTGGCCGTGGTCATGGCCGTCAACGTCGTCATCGCGCTCTACTACTACCTGCGGTGGACCGCGCTGCTCTTCCGCGCGCCGGAGGCCGCCGAGGGCGCCGAAGGCACGGAGGCCCGGACCGTCACGAAGGCCCCCTGGCCGGTCACGGCGGCCATCGCCGTCACCGCCGTCACGGCGGTGGTCCTCTCGGGCGCCCCGCAGCTGGTCCTGCGCGTCGCGACGGGCAGCCTCTTCGCGCAGTGAGCCCCGCCCGGCCCCGCCCCGCCCGTCGCCGCGCGGAGACGGGCCGTACGCGGATCCCGTACGCCGTGCGCCCGCACCCGTAACCCGTTCGGAGCAGCGCCCGCCGCCGCCCCGCCGCCCCGGCCGCAGGGGCGGCGGCCCCGTGTGCCCTGGGAACCAGACGCGTCCACCTCGCGTTGACCAGGAAGGGAGGGTCCACTGGACCGTAGACCCTCGCTTCGGGTCCCCCTGCCGCACCACTAGGAGGGCGTACCGTGCACCGCCGGCACAACGGGCTGAAGACCGCCGTACTCCTCGGCGGCCTGTCGGCACTCATCATCCTCATCGGGAGCTTCTTCGGCCGGGGCGGCCTGATCGTCGCCGTCGTCATCGCCCTCGGGACGAACGCGTACGCGTACTGGAACAGCGACAAGCTGGCTCTACGCGCGATGCGCGCCCGCCCCGTCAGCGAGTTCGAGGCCCCGGAGCTCTACCGCATGGTGCGCGAGCTCTCCACCTCCGCCCGCCAGCCCATGCCCCGCCTCTACATCTCACCCACCGAGGCGCCCAACGCCTTCGCCACCGGCCGCAACCCGCGCAACGCGGCGGTCTGCTGCACCGAGGGCATCCTGCGCATCCTCGACGAGCGCGAACTGCGCGGGGTCATCGGCCACGAGCTCAGCCACGTCTACAACCGCGACATCCTGATCTCGTCGGTCGCCGGCGCACTCGCCTCGGTGATCATGTTCCTCGTGAACTTCGCCTGGCTGATACCGGTCGGTCGATCGAGCGACGACGAGGGGCCGGGCCTCTTCGGGATGCTGCTCATCATGATCCTCGGCCCCCTGGCCGCCTCCGTGATCCAGCTGGCCATCAGCCGCTCGCGCGAGTACGAGGCCGACGCCTCGGGCGCCCAGCTCACCGGCGACCCGCTCGCCCTGGCCAGCGCCCTGCGCAAGCTCGACGCGGGCACCAAGCAGCTCCCGCTGCCCCCGGAGCCCCGGCTGGAGACCGCCAGCCACATGATGATCGCGAACCCGTTCCGTCCGGGTCAGGGGCTTTCTAAGATGTTCTCCACACACCCTCCGATGGCCGAGCGCATCGCCCGGCTCGAACAGATGGCAGGCCGTAGGCAGTGAAGACAATCCTGAACGTCATATGGCTCATCCTCAGCGGCATCTGGCTGTTCCTCGGCTACTGCCTCGCCGGCGTGCTGCTCTGCATCACCATCATCGGCATCCCCTTCGGCATCGCCGCCTTCCGTATCGCGGTGTACGCCCTCTGGCCGTTCGGCTACACCACGGTCGACCGCCGTGACTCGGGGGCGGGATCCGCCATCGGCAACGTCCTGTGGCTGGTCCTCGCGGGCTGGTGGCTGGCCCTCGGCCACATCTTCACCGGCCTCGCGCTGTGCATCACGATCATCGGCATCCCCTTCGGCATCGCCAACTTCAAGATGGTGCCGCTCTCGTTGCTCCCGCTGGGCCGCGAAATCGTCCCGACGGACGCCCCGTTCGCCTCCCGGTGACCTCGTAGCCGACGGAGTTATCCACAGGTCGAGCGGACTGTCGGCGGGGTGCGTCACCATGAACGCATGAACGAGACCGAGCAGTTGCTGGAGCAAGTCGCAGACCGCGTACGCACCTCCGCGCGCGGCCATGGAAGGACCCTGTCCGCGCCGCTGGGCGGCGAGGAGATCGCCCGGGCCGAGGTCATACTCGGCTTCGCCCTGCCGCCGCTGCTCGCCGCACTCCACACCCGCGTCGGCGACGGCGGATTCGGCCCCGAGCAAGGACTGCTGCCGCTGAGCCAGGCGGTCCGGACGTACGAGGCGCAGCGCGGATCAGGATGGCGCTGGCCGGAGGGCGTGCTGCCGATAGCCGACTTCGGCTGCGGCATGTACGCCTGCGTGGACTGCCGCTCCGAGAAAGCCCAGGTCCTGCTGTTCGACCCGAACCCCGGGGAGCCGGACCTCGCCTGGTACGTCGACACGCCGAGCCTCGCGGGCTGGCTCCGCGGCTGGCTGGACGGCACCGCCTGGTTCTGCGAGGAGTCCGCCCTGGGCGAGGAGGTGGACCTGGAGCTGGTCGCCTGGACCGAGTTCAGATCCCGGATCTGATCCGCCCGCGCACCCCGTAGGCCAGCGCGCCCAGCGCCAGCACCCCCGCCCCCGCGACCGCCGACGCGAGGGGCAGCGAGCAGGCCAGCACCACACAGCCGGACAGCCCGACCGCTGCCACGGCCCGTCCCTTGACACCTGAACCGAGAGTCCACGCGGAGGCGTTCGCGATCGCGTAGTAGGCCAGCACTCCGAAGGAGGAGAAGCCGATCGCGCCCCGCAGATCGGTGGTGGCCGCGAGCACCGCCACCACCGCACCCACGGCGAGCTCCGCATGGTGCGGAACCAGGCGCCGGGGATGTACGGCGGCCAGGGAGCGCGGGAGATGGCCGTCCCGGGCCATCGCCAGTGCGGTCCGCGAGACCCCGAGCACGAGGGCGAGCAGCGAGCCCAGCGCGGCCAGGGCCGCGCCCACCCGGACGACCGGGGCCAGTCCGGGCCAGCCGGCCGCCCGGACCGCGTCGGCGAGCGGGGCCGCCGCCCCCGCCAGCCCGTCGGCGCCGAGCACCGACAGGGCCGCCACCGCCACCAGGGCGTAGACCAGCAGCGCGATGCCGAGCGCCAGCGGCACCGCCCGCGGGATCGTCCGCTCCGGGTCGCGCACCTCCTCGCCCAGGGTGGTGATCCGGGCATAGCCCGCGAAGGCGAAGAACAGCAGGCCCGCCCCCTGCAACAGCCCGGCGGCACCCCAGTCCGCGGTGCCCAGCCGCCCGGCGTCCGCGTCATCCGAGGACAGGCACGCCACGACCACCGCGGCCAGTACAGCCAGTACCGTCGCCACGATCAGCCGGGCGATCCGGGCGGACTTCTGCACGCCCCCGTAGTTCGCGGCGGTCAGCGCCACCACCGCCGCGACGGCCACGGCGCGCTGCTGCCCGGGCCAGACGTACGCGCCGACCGTCAGCGCCATCGCCGCGCAGGAGGCCGTCTTGCCGACGACGAACCCCCACCCGGCCAGATACCCCCAGAAGGGCCCGAGCCGCTCGCGCCCGTAGACGTACGTGCCGCCGGAGGCCGGGTACCGGGCGGCGAGCCGCGCCGAGGAGTGCGCGTTGCAGTAGGCCGCCAGGGCCGCCAGCGCGAGAGCGGCGAGGAGCGCCCCGCCGGCCGCCCGGGCCGCCGGGGCGAGGGCGGCGAAGATGCCGGCGCCGACCATCGCGCCGAGTCCGACGACGACGGCGTCGGACAGCCCCAGCGTGCGCTTCAACTCGTTGTCCACGCGCGGAGGCTATCCGGGCCGGATGACGCCTTCCCGGCCGGGCGCCGGCACCCGCTGGCGCTCCCATCCCTCCAGCGCGGTCAGGCAGGCGTGGTCGAGGTGGCGCAGTCCGCTCAGGTCGAGCCGTACGGGCTTGCCGTGCGGCAGCGCGTCCAGGGCGTCGAGCAGTTTCGGCAGCCGCAGGAAGCTCGCGTTGCCCACGACCCGCACGCACAGCTCGCCGTCCTCCCAGACCTCCTCGATGTGCACGTGGGAGGTCTCCCAGGCGGCCTTGGCGATGGCGAGCCCCAGGCCGATCAGTACGCCCTCGAAGAGGTTGGTGACCACGATCGCGGCGGCGGTGACCAGCAGGACCACCGCCTCGCCCCGGTGCGTGCGCCACAGCCCGGCCACCGCCCGGGCCGGCAGCAGCTTCCATCCGGCGTGCAGGAGCACCCCGGCGAGCGCGGCCAGGGGCACGGCCTCCAAGGCCTGCGGGAAGGCCACGGCGAAGAGCAGCAGCCAGCCGCCGTGCATGATCCGGGAGGCGCGGGTGCGGGCCCCGGCCTCCACATTGGCGGAGCTGCGGACGATGACGGCGGTCATCGGCAGTGCCCCGAGCAGCCCGCAGACGGTGTTGCCCACGCCCTGGGCGACGAGCTCGCGGTCGTAGTCGGTCCGGGGGCCGTCGTGCATCCGGTCCACGGCCGCGGCGCTGAAGAGGGTCTCGGCGGAGGCGATCAGCGCCAGTGCGATCACGGTCCCGGCCGCCCCGACGGACGCCAGCACGCCGAAGCCGCCCCAGCCGGGCGGGGAGACGGCGTCCAGTACCCCCGTGACCCGCACCCGGTCCACGGGCAGCCGCAGCAGGAAGGCCGCGGCGGTGGCGGCCGCGACTCCCACCAGCGCCCCGGGCACCAGGCGCAGCCGCGCCGGCATCCGGCGCCAGAGCGCCATGACGGCGATGGTCCCGGCGCCGAGCGCCACGGCGGCCCAGTCGGCCTGCGCCCCCAGTGCGTGCACCCCGCCCAGCTTGGCCAGGGTCTGCCCCGGGGCCTCCACCCCGCCCAGGGCGTAGAGCTGTCCGGAGATCAGCACCAGCCCGATCCCCGCCAGCATCCCGTGCACGACGGCGACGGAGATCGCCCGGAACCACCGCCCGAGCCGCAGCACCCCCATGCCCAGCTGCAGCACTCCGGCCGCCAGCACCAGCACGCCGAGCGCGGGCAGGCCGTACGCCTGCACCGCCTCGTAGACCAGCACGGTGAGCCCGGCCGCGGGCCCGCTCACCTGGAGCGAACTGCCCCTGAACCAGCCGGTGACCAGCCCGCCGACCACCCCGGTGACGATCCCCAGCTCGGCGGGTGCCCCCGATGCGACGGCCACCCCCACACAGAGGGGCAGTGCGACCAGCGCGACGACGACGGACGCCCCGAAGTCTTCGCGAAACGTGCCGGCCCCAGGCATGCGAGAACCCCCTGCCAAGCGGTGATGGATGCCACCAGCCTGTGGGGCGCACCCACCCCGCCCAAGTACCCACAGAAGCCCGCGGTGGCGCATGCGCCGCACACGCCCCGCACACACGCCCCCGCACACACTCCGCGCAACCGCCGCGGCCCGGCGGTCCGTGAGGACCGCCGGGCCGGCGTGCGGGCAGGTCGGAGACCTGGATCAGCGGTAGTTCACGAACTGGATCGCGAAGTCGAGGTCCTTGCCCTTGAGCAGTGCCTGGACCTCCTGGAGGTCGTCACGGCTCTTGGAGCTGACGCGCAGCTCCTCGCCCTGGACCTGGGCCTTGACGCCCTTGGGACCCTCGTCCCGGATGATCTTCGCGACCTTCTTGGCGTTCTCCTGGGAGATGCCCTCCTCGATCGTGGCGAAGATCTTGTACTCCTTGCCGGACAGCTGCGGCTCGCCGGCGTCCAGCGCCTTGAGCGAGATTCCGCGCTTGACCAGCTTGGTCTCGAACACGTCGAGGACGGCCTTGACCCGCTCCTCGGAGTTCGCCTCCATCAGGATCTTTTCGCCGGACCAGGCGATCGTGGCGCCGGTGCCCTTGAAGTCGTAGCGCTGCGACAGTTCCTTGGCGGCCTGGTTGAGGGCGTTGTCGACCTCCTGCCGCTCGACCTTCGAGACGATGTCGAAACTGGAGTCGGCCATGTGCAGTGGCTCCTTGAAGTCGGTGGTGATCGCCCCGAAGGGCACGGCCGTACATCCCCGGCCCGCGCGGCAAAGCCTAGCCACCGCACCCACCCCCGGCGCTGATCAATCCGGTGGCGAAGCACCCCCGGTCATCAGGTATCGTTTACGTCGTTGCCAGGGAGCGCCGCCGAAAGGCGGAAAAATGGCAGCGATCATGGCGGTGTGCCCGAGTGGCCAAAGGGAGCAGACTGTAAATCTGCCGGCTCAGCCTACCCAGGTTCGAACCCTGGCGCCGCCACGCGAGTGGAACCCCCGTTCATCTGCGGAAACGCAGTGGACGGGGGTTCTTTCGTACGCCTGGGGAAGCGCCTCCAGGTCGGTGGCCGCTCCGCCGTTGGACGAGGCGTGGTCGACCCCGCTTCGAGGCCGGCGGGCAGCGCGTGTGGCGAGGGTCATAGGGCGCGTTTCGCCCTTGATCGGGTGCCCCGCCGGGCGTCTCGCCAGGAGCGGGCGGCACCGGGTGGCGCCGCCGCTCACTGCTTACGCGGGCGACCCGGGTGGGGCCGAGAAGCGGTCTTCGTCGATCCGGTAGGTGTTGCGCAGCCGGCGGTAGTCGAAGTCGCTGCCCTGGGGGACTCGTCCCACGGTGAGGAAGCCGTGGTGTTCCAGCTCCTTGCGGGCCTTGGTCCACGTGTTGTGGGAGACCCCGTACAGCTCACGCCTGTCTGACGGGATGTAGCGGGCCGCGCCGTGGCCGCCCTGCGACTCCAGGAGCATGAACAGGGTCGCGGTCGCCGTGGGCGAGAGGGTCAGGATCCATCCGCGGGTCCAGAAGTCGATGGGGATTCCGACGTAGCGGCTGCCGAGGCTGGCGCGCTCGTACGGCCGGCTCGCGTCGTCCAGCGAGAGCAGGGTGATCGGCGGTGGGGCGTAGCCGTTGCGGGGGCCGATCTCGATGAACTTGTTGGCGGCCAGCCAGTTCATGTTGTCCGTGACGCGGCGAGGGCCGGTGGCCGCGGGCAGCGCGAGCGTCTTGGCCCAGGTCTGCGACGTGGGAGGGCGCCGGATGTTGTGGGGTTTCGCCGTCGCCATCATCGTCAGGCAGAGGTAGAGCCTGAGGCGGACCTCGCCGCCGCGGCCGCCCTGCACCAGGCGGGCCAAGGGGGGCGTGTCCGCAGGGTCGTCCGCCTTGACGAACTCGATGGGGAAGGCGACGTTCCCCTTCCTGGACGCGCCGTCAACCGCCTTCCTCAGGCTGGCCAGAGCTGCCGCGTAAAGGGGGTTCGGCAAGATTGTTTACCTTCTTGGAGGAGAGACAGGGAGTCCGGGGGTCCACAGGGAGTTCACGGGGGTACCCGGTAGTCCTTCCCCCTCCTGCGCGGGCGCCCGGTGCCTCCATCGAGACGGCCCCATGTCTACTCCGCAGGTGTGCTGTCTGTCCATCAAGAACAGCACCTCTCTCCTGCGGGACCGTTCTTCATGCCTTTTGACCTGCGATTTCTCTCCTGTCACTGTCGGAGTCGGCCGCAACAGGCCGTAGGGATCAGGGCGAACCCGGCACGTACGTGCTCGGGGGAGGAGGGGCAGATGTCGGTAAACAGCGCGGCGCAGCGCGGCATGTGGCTGGCCATCATCCTGCTGGCCAGTGCCGGCGTGGCGGGTGGGGCGGCGGTGCTGTTCCACGTGACGGGCGCCGGAGCCCACCTCACCCTCGGCGTGGCAGGGGGGACGTTCATCGCGACGGCCACGTTCGGGATTGCCGCCCACCGCTTCGTGACGGAGCGGAGTGACGCCTAGCCCCGCCAGGGGTCCGACCGTTCGACGTGCGGGCCCCCCCCCGTCGGCCGCATCGTCGGGGTCCTCCGTTCGTTCACCTTGAGTGAAATGGACATCTGACATGCGGGGGAAAGTAGGCGGCGGGGTGCTCATCGCCCTGCTCGGCGCCGGGCTTCCGGCCCTGGTCGGGGCGGCGCTCCACACGGACGTGGGGGAGCCCTACCAGGAGACCCGGCTCTATTTCGGGAGCGAGCGGTCGGACGGCCGCGGCCCCGTCGAGGAGAAGGAATTCATGCGGTTCCTGGACCGCGAGATCACCCCCGCCTTCCCCGAGGGGCTGACCGTGCACGAGGGGTACGGGCAGTGGCGCGGGCAGGACGGCAAGGCTGTCCGCGAGACCTCGTACGAGGTGGTGCTGCTGTACCCCGAGAAGGAGGCCGGCGAGCGCAGCGGGCGCATCGAGCGGATCCGCCAGGCCTACGAGGACCAGTACCAGCAGGACTCCGTCGGACGGTCCGACGACAAGCTGACCGCCGAGTTCTGAGCGGACCGCAGCGCGGGCGCGAACGGCGCGCGGGCGCGGAACGGCGGGCGGGCAGCCGACGACGGCTCAGCGTCAGTTGCCCGCAACGTCCTTGACCGCCACCGCGACCGGGGTCGAACCGGAGACCAGCTCCAGGGTCAGGCCGGCCGTCGCCGGCGTCTCCACCAGTTCGGCGAGCACCGCCGCCACGTCGTCGCGCGGGACGGACCCGCGGCCCGTCCGCACCTCCAGGCGGACCAGGCCCGTCCCCGCGTCCTCGACCAGCGAGCCGGGCCGCAGGACCGTCCACTCGAGGCCCAGCCGGGTGCGGACGTGGTCGTCGGCCTCGCCCTTCGCCCGGAGGTAGGCGTCGAAGACCTCGTCCCCCTCGTGCCGGGCGTCCGCGCCCATCGAAGAGACCATCAGGAAGCGCCGTACACCGGCCCGTTCGGCCGCGTCGGCGAACAGCACCGCCGCGCCCCGGTCCACGGTGTCCTTGCGCCCGATCCCGCTGCCCGGACCCGCTCCGGCGGCGAACACCGCCACCTGCGCACCGTGCAGGATCCCCGCCACGTGTTCCACCGAGGCGGACTCCAGATCGCACAGCACGGGTTCGGCGCCCGCCTCCCTGAGGTCGTCGCCCTGCGCCGGGTCGCGGATGATCCCCGCGACCTCGTACCCGCGCGCGGCGAGCAGTCGCTCCAGCCGCAGCGCGATCTGACCGTGTCCACCCGCGATGACGATGCGCATGTCCCGACCGTACGACGAGCCGGGCCGCGGCGCCCGCGAACGCCCGGCGGAGTTCACGGGCCGGGCTCCGTACGGCCCTGCCGGGGCAGGTCCAGGGCCACGGCGACGGCCGAGTCGCAGTACTCCCGCACCGCACTCGTACGGGCTACCACCCGTCCCCGGTGGATCACGATCCGGCTGTACGCGAGGGACAGCACGCCTGCGATCCGGTCCCCGCGCACGGCGAGCAGCTCCGCCGGGAAACCGGCCTCCACCCGCACCTCCGGCAGGCCCATGGCCTCCCGGGCGGCGGCGCTGACCGCGTCGTAGGCCTCGCCCGGCCGCAGGCCGCCCTGGGAGGCCAGCAGGTAGGCCGCCTCCAGCGGGTCGCCGCGGCCGACCGGGTTTCCGGCGTCCCGCAGTGCCCCGCTGCCGGCCGTGACCCGGACCCCGGCGGCCCGCAGCAGGCGTACGGGGGCGGTGCGCAGGCCGCGGCGTTCCAGGGCCGCGCAGTCGCCCTGGGGGAGGCAGGTCACCCGTACCCCGGCCGCGGCCAGCTGGTCGGCGGCGCGGGCCGCCACGTCCAGCGGGAGCCGGGAGAGGCCTCCGCAGGGGCCGATGCTCACCCCGGGGCGCAGCCCGCCGGCCATCGCGGCGAGCCGGGCCAAACGGCCGGGGTCGTCACCGTCCGTGTGCAGGTCCACGGGGCAGCCGTGCTCGTCGGCGAGTTCCAGCACCGCTTCGAGGAAGCCGGTCGGGTCGGGGTCCAGGTCGGGGCAGCCGCCGATCACGGAGGCGCCCATCTTGACCGCGTCCCGGAGCATCGCCAGCCCGTCGGCGCCGGCCACCCCGGTCAGCAGCCGGGGTACGGCGACGGTGGTCAGGTCGGTGAGCCCGCGCAGCGAGCGGCGGGCCTGGAGCACCGCCTCCATGGGGCCGAGGCCGTGCACGTCGCCGATCCGGACGTGCGAGCGCACGGCGGTCGCACCGTGGCCGAGCTGAAGCAGGGCGGCCTCGGTGGCCCGGCGCTGGACCTCGTCGGGGGTGTACGAGACGGGCCCCTCGCCGTCGGCGGTCAGGGCGGTGTCCCCGTGGGCGTGGGGCTCGGCGGGGGCGGGCAGCAGCAGGTACCCGCCGAGGTCCACCCGGGACAGGGCGGGAGCGGGGAGGCTGCCCGCGGTGCCGACGGCCTGGATCCGGCCGCCGCTGAGCCGGACGTCCACGGTCCGGCCGTCGGTGAGGCGGGCCCCGGCGAGCAGCAGGGTGGTGGCCTCGGCGGCGGGCGCGTGGCCGCGGTCGGGGGAGTGGGCGCGGCCATGGGCGTGGGCAGGGTCCGCGGAAGGGCCCTGGAAGCGGCTTTGGGAGCGGCTGTGGTGCCGGCCGTCGTCGAGGCCCGGGCCGGGGTTCCGGCCCGGGCTCTGGCTCTGGCCCCGGCCGCCGCTCTGGCCCCGGCCGTCGCTCTCTACCCGGCCGCCACTCTGGTCCCGGTCCCGGTCCCGGTCGTCGTCGGGGAGGTGGCTCCGCCCGCGGGAGGGGCTCTGGGAGGGGCCGTGTGCGGGTCCGTGTCCTCCGCCCTCGCCGCGGCCGCTGCGGGGGGACTGGAACGGCTGCTGCGGCTGGCTGTCGGACATCGCGCTCCTGCGGTGGCTCGGGCGGTCCTGGGCCGTGGCCGCGGCCCGCGGCCCAAGATCACGCAGCGTGCTCAGAGCCTAGGGCGCGGCGCACCCCGCTTCGCGGAAGAGCGCAATAGTCGTACCGGTGTGGTGCCCGTGCGCCGCAGCGCACGGGCGCACGCTCCGGCGGAGCCGGCCGGCCGCGAGCGGGCCCCGTACGCGGGTGACGAAGTGTGAGCCCGCACACATTCCGGGCCCGAAGTGGCCTGTGAGCCCCCTTCGGGCTGATCGAGAAAGGCATCCGGACCCCCTCGGAGCCCGGTCCCCGCAAAGGATTTGGGCGATCGGCGGGCAACCGTGTAATGTCTTCATCGCTCGCCCCAATAGCTCAGTCGGTAGAGCGTCTCCATGGTAAGGAGAAGGTCTGCGGTTCGATTCCGCATTGGGGCTCTGGTGAGAGAGGTCCCCCACCCTCGGGTGGGGAACTGATCACATCAAAGCGGCGTAGCTCAGTCGGTAGAGCAAGCGGCTCATAATCGCTGTGTCACCGGTTCAAGTCCGGTCGCCGCTACACACAGTAGCCGATTGCGGGGTCGGTCTCCCGATCGGCTACTCTTTTATGCGTTCATCCGTCCCATAGTCCGTCAAGGAGCACTCACGTGGCTGCCACCGACGTCCGCCCGAAGATCACGCTGGCCTGCGTGGAGTGCAAGGAGCGGAACTACATCACCAAGAAGAACCGGCGTAACAACCCGGACCGTCTTGAGATGAAGAAGCACTGCCCGCGTTGCAACTCGCACACCGCGCACCGCGAGACCCGCTGACCCCAGCGAAGTCTCGAATAACAGGCACCATCATGAGGTCGTCCCCTTCTTTGGGGGGCGGCCTCGTGTCGTTTCCGCACGCATCGGCGGGCGGGCGGGTGCCTGAAGCCACACCGTCTTTGTGTCTTTCGTGTCCCTTCACCAGGAGGTAGTGAGTCATGGCTCTCGACCAGTCCTTCGTGGGGCGGAGTTACCCCCCTACCGATCCGTACGAGGTCGGCCGGGAGAAGATCCGCGAATTCGCGGTCGCCGTGGGTGACGCCAATCCCGTGTACACCGACCCCGAAGCCGCCAAGGGGTACGGCTACCCCGATGTGATCGCCCCGCCGACTTTTGTGTTCGCGATCACTTTCGCGGCGGCCGGCCAGGTCGTCGAGGATCCGCAGCTGGGGCTGGACTACAGCCGCGTCGTGCACGGCGACCAGAAGTTCGCGTACTCGCGCCCCGTGCGGGCCGGTGACCGGCTCTCCGTGACCTCGACCATCGAGGCAGTGAAGTCCCTCGCGGGCAACGACATCATCGACATCCGCGGCGAGGTCCACGACGAGACCGGCGAGCACGTGGTGACGGCGTGGACCAAGCTCGTCTCCCGCGCCCCCGAGGAGGCCTGACATGGCAGCGCAGATCCAGTACGCGGACGTCGAGGTCGGCACCGAGCTGCCCGCGGCCTCCTTCCCCGTGACGCGCGCCACGCTGGTGCGGTACGCAGGCGCCTCGGGCGACTTCAACCCGATCCACTGGAACGAGAAGTTCGCCAAGGAGGTCGGGCTGCCGGACGTGATCGCGCACGGCATGTTCACCATGGCCGAGGCGATCCGCGTGGTCACCGACTGGGTCGGCGACCCGGGCGCGGTGGTCGAGTACGGCGTGCGCTTCACCAAGCCCGTCGTGGTCCCGAACGACGACCGGGGCGGCCTGATCGAGGTCACCGCCAAGGTCGCGGCCAAGCTGGAGGACAACCGCGTCCGCGTCGACCTGACGGCCATGAGCGCCGGCCAGAAGGTGCTGGGCATGTCCCGCGCGGTGGTCGCACTCGCCTGACGGGTGCGGGACGGGGGCGGCGAGGCTCTCGGCAACGGGGGAGCCCCGCCCCGGCCGGCGGCCCCGAGCCCCGGCCGGGCCCCGGCCTGGGCCCCGCCCGCGCCCCCGCCCCAAGCCCCCGCCTGCGCCCTAGCCCCCACCTGCGCCTGAGCCCCGGCCCTGAGCCCCGCCCCGACCCCGGCCGCGCCCCGGGCCTGAGCCTGAGCCCCGCCCGCGCCCCGGCCCGCGCCTGAGGCCCGGCCCCTGAGCCCCGCCCCGGCCGGCGGCCCCGAGCCCCGGCCGCGCCCCGGCCTGAGCCCCGCCCGCGCCCCCGCCCCCGCCCGCGCCTGAGGCCTGGTCCCCTGAGCCCCGCCCCGGCCGGCGGCGCCGAGCCCCGGCCGAGCCCCGGCCTGAGCCTGAGCCCCGCCTGCGCCCAAGCCCCCGCCCCCGCCTCCGCCCCCGCCTGAGCCCCGCCCCAAGCCCCCGTGCCTGCACGCGCCCCGCCCCTAGCCCCCGCCGCGCCTGAGCCCCGGCCCCTGAGCCCCCGACCCCGAGCCCCCGCCCCTGCGCGCGCCCCGCCCCGCCCCGCCCCGACCCCCCGCCCCCGCCCCTAGCCCCCGCCCCCGCCCGCGCGAGCCCCCGCGCCCCCGCCCCCCCGGCTCGGGACCCGCGAACGATCCCCCCTTGCGTAGTTAGTGATTGAGCACTAACTTGAAAAGCATGCCAAGAATGAGCGCGGAGGAGCGGCGCGAGAGCGTCGTTCGGGCGGCCATGCACGAGTTCGCCCGCGGGGGCTACTACGGGACCTCCACCGAGGCGATCGCCAAGCGGGTGGGGGTCTCCCAGCCGTACCTCTTCCGGCTCTTCCCGAACAAGCTGGCCATCTTCCTCGCCGCCGCGGAGCGCTGCCTGTGGGAGACCCGCGAGGTGATGGCCGCCGCCGGCGAGGGGCTGCAGGGAGAAGAGGCCACGCAGGCCATGGCGAACGCCTACACCCGGCTCATCTCCGAGGATCCCGACAAGCTCCAGATGCAGCTGCAGATGTACGTCACCGTCGCCGCCGCCGAGGCGGCCGGGGACCGCGAGCTCGGGGAGCTCGTCCGCAAGGGCTGGATGGAGCTCTGGGACACGGTCCGCGTGCCGTTCGGCGGGGACCCGGGCGAGACCACGACCTTCATGGCGTACGGGATGCTGATCAACACCCTCGCGGCCATGGGCTTCCCGCCCGAGCACCGCGTCTGGGAGGGGCTGTATCCCTCGGCCCGCGCCAAGGGGCGCCTGGAGGTGTGAGGTGCGCCGACTGTTTCGGCGGGTCACTCATGCGCACGAAAGTTAGTCAGCAATAACTAACAACCGCAGGGGGAATCGTGAACACGCAAGGCACGAACACCAAGCTCCGAGGGCCCGCCGTCTGGGCCCTCGTACTGACCGGCGTCGCCAGCTTCATGGCCGCCCTCGACAACCTCGTCGTCACCACGGCCCTGCCCGCCATCCGCGAGGACCTCGGCGGCCGGCTGGAGGACCTCGAGTGGACGGTGAACGCCTACACCCTCACCTTCGCCGTCCTCCTGATGTTCGGCGCCGCCCTCGGGGACCGCTTCGGGCGCCGCCGGCTGTTCGTCATAGGCCTCGCGATCTTCACCGGAGCCTCCGCCGCGGCCGCCCTCTCGCCCGGCATCGACGCGCTCATCGCCGCCCGCGCCGTCCAGGGCGTCGGCGCCGCGATCATGATGCCGCTCACCCTGACCCTGCTCACCGCCGCCGTCCCGGCAGCCCGCCGCGGCATGGCCCTCGGGATCTACGGAGCCGTCACCGGCCTCGCCGTCGCCAGCGGCCCCCTCATCGGCGGCAGCCTCACCGAGCACATCTCCTGGCAGTGGATCTTCTGGCTGAACGTGCCGATAGGCCTGGCCCTGATCCCGCTCGCCCGCCTGCGCCTCGCCGAGTCCACCGCCCCCGACTCCCGCCTGGACATCCCCGGCACCCTGCTCATCAGCGGCGGCCTCTTCGGCATCGTCTACGCCCTGGTCAACGCCAACGCCGAGGGCTGGACCAGCGCCCCCGTGCTCACCGGCCTGATCGCCGGAACCGCGCTCGTCGGCGGCTTCGTCCACCACGGCATCCGCAGCGCTAACCCGATGCTGCCCATGCGGCTCTTCCGGAACCGGGGCTTCCTGGGGATCAACGCGGCCAGCCTGCTGATGTTCCTGGGCATGTTCGGCTCGATCTTCCTGCTCAGCCAGTTCCTCCAGGGCGTCGCCGGCTACTCGCCCACCGAGGCCGGCCTGCGGATGCTGCCCTGGACCGGCATGCCGATGATCGTCGCGCCGATCTCGGGCATCCTCTCCGACCGCATCGGCGGACGCCCCGTCATCGCCGTCGGGCTCGCCCTCCAGGCCCTGGGCCTGGGCTGGTTCGCCGCGATCCTGACCGCGGACGTCTCGTACGCCGCCCAGCTCCCGGCGCTGATCATCAGCGGCATCGGCATGGGGCTGTACTTCGCCCCCGCCTCCAACGTGCTGATGTCCACCGTGACCCCCGCCGACCAGGGCAAGGCCTCCGGCACCAACACCGCCCTGCGCGAGGTCGGCGGAGCCCTCGGCGTCGCCGTCCTCGCCTCGGTCTTCGCCGCCCAGGGCGGTTACGAGTCCCCGCAGGCCTTCACCGACGGCACCATCCCCGCCCTGTGGATCGGCGCCGTCGCGGTCGCCCTGGCCGCCGCCTTCGCCCTGCTGCTCCCGGGCCGGCCGAAGCCCTCCCGCACCCCCGCCGCCGACGTGCCTTCCGCGCCCGGCACGGCGAAGGTCCCCGCAGCCCGCTGACACCGCGTCCCGCCGCCGGGCCCGCAGCCGTCCGGCCCCCGAAGCCGTGCGGCCACCCGCCCCAGACCCCGACCCAGACCCAGAAGGAGTGCCCGTCATGCCCGACATCCCCTGGTCGACCCCCGTCCAGGCGGCCCCCGACGCCGAGGTCTACGTCATGGCCTCCCGCTTCGAGACCGCCACCCTCACCGGAGCCGTCCGGTTCTTCCTCAAGGCCCCCGGCATCATCGGCCAGATCCGCAAGGCCCCCGGCGCGCACGGGGTGGCCCTGCGGGCCCGCGTCCTCAGCCGGACCTTCCTCACCCTCTCCGCCTGGGAGGACCGCGACGCGCTCTACCGGTTCGCGCGCAGCGAGCCGCACCGCTCCAGCTCCCGGGCCGCCGCCGGGTTCATGAAGGAGTCGGCCTTCACCTTCTGGACCGTACGGGCGGACGGGCTCCCCATCGCCTGGGCCGAGGCGGAGCGCCGTCTGGCCGAGCAGGGCACCGCCTACTGAGTCACGGTCCGTGGCCCCGCCGGGACGCGAGGGGCACGGACCGTACTCTTGTCCACGTGCAGGAACTCCACGACGCCCCCCTCGCCCCGCTGACCACCTTCCGCCTCGGCGGCCCCGCCGCCCGGCTGGTCACCGCGACCACCGACGCCGAGGTGGTCGCCGCCGTCCGAGCCGCGGACGAGAGCGGAACCCCGCTCCTCGTCATCGGCGGCGGCAGCAACCTGGTCATCGGCGACCAGGGATTCGACGGCACCGCCCTGCGCATCGCGACCACCGGCTTCACCCTCACCGGCACCACCCTGGAGCTCGCCGCCGGCGAGAACTGGAGCGACGCCGTCGCCCGAGCCGTCGAAGCCGGCCTCGCCGGAATCGAGTGCCTCGCCGGCATCCCCGGCTGCGCCGGCGCCACCCCGATCCAGAACGTCGGGGCGTACGGCCAGGAGGTCTGCGACACCATCACCGAGGTCGTCGCCTACGACCGCACCCGCGGCGAGACGGTCACGCTGTCCGCCGCCGAGTGCGCGTTCTCGTACCGCGACAGCCTCTTCAAGCACCAGCCCGAGCGGTACGTGGTCCTGCGCGTGCGCTTCGCCCTGGAGGACGCCGGCGGGCTCTCCGCGCCGATCAAGTACCCCGAGACCGCCCGCGCCCTCGGCGTGGAGGCCGGCGACCGGGTCCCCGCCGCCACCGCCCGCGACACCGTGCTGCGGCTGCGCGCCGGCAAGGGCATGGTCCTCGACCCCGCCGACCACGACACCTGGTCGGCCGGCTCCTTCTTCCACAACCCGATCCTGACCGACGAGGCCTACGCCGCCTTCCTCGCCCGCGTCCAGGACCGCCTCGGCCCCGACACCGCCCCGCCCGCCTACCCCGCCGGCGACGGCCGTACGAAGACCAGCGCGGCCTGGCTGATCGACAAGGCCGGCTTCACCAAGGGCTACGGCACCGGCCCCGCACGCATCTCCACCAAGCACACCCTCGCCCTCACCAACCGCGGCGAGGCCACCACCGAGGACCTCCTCACCCTGGCCCGCGAGGTCGTCGCGGGCGTCCACGCGGCCTTCGGCGTCACCCTGGTCAACGAGCCGGTGACGGTCGGCGTCAGCATCTGAGGAGCCCCGGCCGCCCATGCTCTGTCCCCGGCACGGGGCCGGTACGGACCCCACCCGCCTCGTGGGGCGCACGCTCAGCAGAGTCGTCGCGTCCTGGCACATCAGCGACGGCGAGCGCTCCGAGGCTCCCCTCGACGTCTGGCTGATCGACAGCGTCGGCGACTCCATCCGCATCACCACCGGCTCCGACCAGTGCCTGATCGTCGAGTCGGCCGCGCCGCACGAGCCGTACGACATGGGGGAGTGGGGCCGCATCGAGGTCGGCGAGGACCTCGGCGACCACCCCTTCCTGCGGCACGTCGGCGAGACCGTCGCCTCGGTCGCCGAGTTCGCCGTGCCCGCACAGGGCCGCACCCATCTGGAGATCGGCTTCCAGGGCGGGCACCGGGTGCGGGCCGACTGCTACGAGGGGGACCTGCGGCTCACCCGGTGAGCCAGTGGTCGATCCCCGCGAGCAGCTTCTCCTGCACGTCGGCCGGCGCCGCGCTGCCGCGCACCGACTGGCGGGCCAGCTCGGCGAGCTCCGCGTCCGTGAAGGCGTGGTGGCGGCGGGCGATCTCGTACTGGGCGGCGAGCCGGGATCCGAACAGCAGCGGGTCGTCGGCGCCCAGCGCCATCGGCACCCCGGCCTCGAAGAGGGTGCGCAGCGGGACGTCCTCGGGGCGCTCGTAGACCCCCAGGGCGACGTTGGAGGCCGGGCAGACCTCGCAGGTGACCTGCCGGTCCGCGAGCCGCTTGAGCAGGCGCGGGTCCTCGGCGGCCCGCACGCCGTGCCCGATGCGGGAGGCGTGCAGATCGTCGAGGCAGTCGCGCACGGAGGCCGGGCCGGTGAGCTCGCCGCCGTGCGGGGCGGCCAGCAGGCCGCCCTCGCGGGCGATGGCGAACGCCCGGTCGAAGTCGCGGGCCATGCCGCGGCGCTCGTCGTTGGACAGGCCGAAGCCGACGATTCCGCGGTCGGCGTAGCGGACGGCGAGACGGGCCAGGGTGCGGGCGTCGAGGGGGTGCTTCATCCGGTTCGCGGCGATGAGGACGCGCATCCCGAGGCCGGTGTCGCGGGAGGCGGTGTCCACGGCGTCGAGGATGATCTCGACGGCCGGGATCATCCCGCCGAGGAGGGGGGCGTAGGAGGTGGGATCCACCTGGATCTCCAGCCAGCCGCTGCCGTCCCGTACGTCCTCCTCCGCGGCCTCGCGGACCAGCCGGCGGATGTCGTCGGGCTCGCGCAGGCAGGAGCGGGCGGCGTCGTAGAGCCGCTGGAAGCGGAACCAGCCGCGCTCGTCGGTGGCGCGGAGCTTCGGTGGCTCACCGGCGGTCAGGGCGTCCGGGAGCCGGACGCCGTACTTGTCGGCGAGCTCCAGCAGGGTCGACGGGCGCATCGAGCCGGTGAAGTGCAGGTGGAGGTGTGCCTTCGGCAGAAGCGTGAGATCGCGTGCGTGCTCCATCTGGTGATCCTGCCGTACCGCTGCGCCCGGCGGGAGGGGGTTTTACCGATCGGGGGCTTGCCCGTACGCGTGAGCGGGGGCGCCTCGAACGCCGGCGGGGGCCGGACGCGGCCGGGCGGGAACGCCGGAGCGGCGCGACCCGGCCGGGTCGCGCCGCTCCGGACCGTGCCGCGGGCCGCTCTAGGCCTTGGCCTCGGAGAGGAGCTTCTGGACCCGGGAGATGCCCTCCACCAGGTCCTCGTCGCCCAGGGCGTAGGACAGGCGCAGGTAGCCCGGGGTGCCGAAGGCCTCGCCGGGGACGACCGCGACCTCGACCTCGTCCAGGATCAGGGCGGCGAGCTCGACGGAGGTCTGCGGGCGCTTGCCGCGGATCTCCTTGCCGAGGAGCTCCTTGACCGACGGGTACACGTAGAACGCGCCCTCGGGGGTCGGGCAGACGACGCCGTCGATCTCGTTCAGCATCCGCACGATCGTCTGGCGGCGGCGGTCGAAGGCGGTGCGCATCTCGTGGACCGCGTCCAGGTTGCCGGAGACGGCGGCCAGCGCCGCGACCTGGGCCACGTTGGAGACGTTGGAGGTGGCGTGCGACTGCAGGTTCGTCGCGGCCTTGACCACGTCCTTCGGGCCGATGATCCAGCCCACCCGCCAGCCGGTCATCGCGTACGTCTTCGCGACGCCGTTGACGACGATGCAGCGGTCGGCCAGCTCGGGGACGATCGCCGGGAGCGAGACGAACTTCGCGTCGCCGTAGACCAGGTGCTCGTAGATCTCGTCGGTCAGGACCCACAGGCCCTTCTCGGCGGCCCAGCGGCCGATCGCCTCGGCGTCGGCCTCGGTGTAGACGGCGCCCGTCGGGTTGGACGGGGAGACGAACAGGACGACCTTGGTGCGCTCGGTGCGCGCGGCCTCCAGCTGCTCGACGGAGACGCGGTAACCGGTGGTCTCGTCGGCGACGACCTCGACCGGGACCCCGCCGGCGAGACGGATGGACTCCGGGTAGGTGGTCCAGTACGGAGCCGGGACGATGACCTCGTCGCCCGGGTCCAGGATGGCCGCGAAGGCCTCGTAGATCGCCTGCTTGCCGCCGTTGGTCACCAGCACCTGCGACGCGTCGACCTCGTAGCCGGAGTCGCGCAGCGTCTTGGCGGCGATCGCGGCCTTGAGCTCGGGCAGACCGCCGGCCGGCGTGTAGCGGTGGTACTTGGGGTTGCGGCAGGCCTCGACCGCGGCCTCGACGATGTAGTCCGGGGTCGGGAAGTCGGGCTCGCCCGCGCCGAAGCCGATCACCGGGCGGCCGGCGGCCTTGAGGGCCTTGGCCTTGGCGTCCACGGCGAGGGTGGCGGACTCGGAAATGGCGCCGATACGGGCGGACACCCGGCGCTCGGAGGAAGGCGTTGCAGAGGTCATGCGAGCAATCGTCCCAGACGGCAAACGGGTGCCGCACAACGTTTCAGTCACCGGACCGCGGGACGCCGCCGGGGCAGGTCGAAGGGATCCTGTTCGACGTCAGGGCGCGGTTCACGTACACTCACCTGTCGTTGGACCTCGCCGACCGCCCAAAGCGTGAGCACTCCGTGCACTCGCTCGGATGCGGTAGGTTGGGGGACGCAAAGGGTCGTAGCTCAATTGGTAGAGCACTGGTCTCCAAAACCAGCGGTTGGGGGTTCGAGTCCCTCCGGCCCTGCTCCACACTCCTTCTCGGATGTGTGTGCGCAGGTACGTACTTCGATGCAACGCCGTGCGGCGCAACCGGGCGCGGTACGGCCACGACCCGGATTCAGGTGAGAGACGTGACGGACGCCCTGGGCTCCATCGACATGCCTGACGCCGAGGACGAGACCCGCGAGAAGAAGGCCCGCAAGGGCGGCAAGCGCGGCAAGAAGGGCCCTCTGGGCCGGCTCGCGCTGTTCTACCGCCAGATTGTCGCGGAACTCCGCAAGGTCGTATGGCCCACTCGCAACCAGCTCACGACGTACACCACCGTGGTGATTGTCTTCGTGGTCATCATGATCGGTCTGGTGACCGTGATTGACTATGGGTTCCAGGAAGCCATCAAGTTCGTCTTCGGCTGATCCCCGCGGAGGGCGGCGCCTTGATGGGTGCCGCCCGTTTTCGCATGTTCCACCACCTTTTGTATCCAGGAAGAAGCAGCCACCGTGTCTGACCCGAACCTGAACGCGAGCCACGACTCCGTCGAGTCCGTCGAGGACGAGCTCGACATCGTCGAGGCGGCAGACGCTGTGGACCCCGACGAGGCCGAGCTCGCCGACGTCGAGGCGGGCGGCGCCGCCGAAGAGGCCGCGCTGCACGTCCAGGACGAGGTCGACGCCGACGTCGAGATCGAGGACGACGCCGAGGTCGAGGCGGCTGCCGACGACGCTGACGAAGAGGGCGACGCCGAGGTCGAGGCCGAGGCCGGCGAGGAAGCCGAAGAGGCTGCCGAGGCCGAGCCCGTCGACCCGATCCAGGCCCTGCGCGACGAGCTGCGCCTCCTGCCCGGCGAGTGGTACGTGATCCACACCTACGCCGGCTACGAGAAGCGCGTGAAGGCCAACCTGGAGCAGCGCGCCGTCTCGCTGAACGTCGAGGAGTTCATCTACCAGGCCGAGGTGCCCGAGGAAGAGATCGTCCAGATCAAGAACGGCGAGCGCAAGAACGTCCGGCAGAACAAGCTGCCCGGCTACGTTCTCGTCCGCATGGATCTGACGAACGAGTCCTGGGGCGTCGTCCGCAACACGCCTGGCGTCACCGGCTTCGTCGGCAACGCGTACGACCCGTACCCGCTGACCCTGGACGAGATCGTCAAGATGCTCGCCCCGGAGGCGCAGGAGAAGGCCGCCAAGGCCGCCGCGGAAGAGGCCGGCCTGCCCGCGCCCGCCGTCAAGCGCACGATCGAGGTGCTCGACTTCGAGGTCGGCGACTCGGTCACCGTCACCGACGGTCCGTTCGCCACGCTCCAGGCGACGATCAACGAGATCAACCCGGACTCGAAGAAGGTCAAGGGCCTCGTCGAGATCTTCGGCCGCGAGACCCCGGTCGAGCTCAGCTTCGACCAGATCCAGAAGAACTGATCTTCTGCGCGAAAGCTTCCGGACAGGTCAGATCGCCCCGTAAAGGGCGGTCTGACCTGCTCGGTTTTTAGCCCCGCACCGATACCCGTTATCGTGGTGCGGTATGCCTCCATCCGGATGACCGGATCGGCGGCTGAAAACTCTCACTAGGACCCGGAGAGAGCAATGCCTCCCAAGAAGAAGAAGGTCACGGGGCTTATCAAGCTCCAGATCAAGGCCGGTGCGGCCAACCCGGCTCCGCCGGTCGGCCCCGCGCTCGGTCAGCACGGCGTCAACATCATGGAGTTCTGCAAGGCCTACAACGCCGCGACCGAGTCGCAGCGTGGCATGGTCGTGCCGGTGGAGATCACGGTCTACGAGGACCGCTCCTTCACCTTCATCACCAAGACTCCGCCGGCCGCGCGCCTCATCCTGAAGCACGCGGGCGTGGAGAAGGGCTCCGGCGAGCCCCACAAGACCAAGGTCGCCAAGCTCACGGCCGCCCAGGTCAAGGAGATCGCCGAGCTGAAGATGCCCGACCTGAACGCCAACGACATCGACGCCGCCGTGAAGATCATTTCCGGTACCGCGCGCTCGATGGGCATCACCGTCGAAGGCTGATCCAGCCCCCTCAAGTACCACCAGTGGTAGGACCAAGCGCTGGTCCGCACCACGACTCCACGCCTGAAGAAACAACACAGGAGCAGAAGTGAAGCGCAGCAAGACTCTCCGCGCTGCGGACGCCAAGGTCGACCGGGAGAAGCTGTACGCCCCGCTCGAGGCCGTCCGTCTCGCCAAGGAGACCTCCACGACCAAGTTCGACGGCACCGTCGAGATCGCCTTCCGCCTGGGTGTCGACCCGCGCAAGGCCGACCAGATGGTCCGCGGCACCGTGAACCTCCCGCACGGCACCGGCAAGACCGCCCGGGTCCTGGTCTTCGCGACCGGTGACCGTGCTGCGGCCGCGGAAGCCGCCGGCGCCGACATCGTCGGCGACGACGAGCTGATCAACGAGATCGCCAAGGGCAACCGCCTGAACGAGTTCGACGCGGTTGTCGCCACCCCGGACCTCATGGGCAAGGTCGGCCGCCTCGGCCGCGTGCTCGGTCCGCGTGGCCTGATGCCGAACCCGAAGACCGGCACCGTCACCATGGACGTCGCCAAGGCTGTCACCGAGATCAAGGGTGGCAAGATCGAGTTCCGCGTCGACAAGCACTCGAACCTGCACTTCATCATCGGCAAGGTCTCCTTCTCCGATGACAAGCTGGTCGAGAACTACGGCGCCGCTCTGGACGAGATCCTGCGTCTGAAGCCGTCCGCCGCCAAGGGCCGCTACATCAAGAAGGCCGCCCTGAGCACCACCATGGGCCCCGGCATCCAGCTGGACCCGAACCGCACCCGGAACCTCCTCGTCGAGGAAGACCCGGCTGCTGTCTGAGCCTGACGGCTCACTGAGTGGCTGAACGGGCCCCTCGCCCCCTGTACAGGGTGGCGGGGGGCCCGTTTTTCGCATGCCGTGCGAACCCTGTGCGATTACTGTCAGTCGTCCGACGTACTGTCGCTCCTGACAAGACCGTCACACCAGGGGGAAACGAATGAACGTGTACCGCAAGAAGACCGTCGGAGCCGTCCTGGCCGCCGTCCTGCTCGCAGGCGGCGCCACGGCGTGCGAGGAGGGCAAGAAGGACGCCGGCGCGGCGGCCTCGACGGCCTCGACCCCGTCCAAGGCCGCGGAGAAGCCGGCCGAGGTCGCCCCGGCCGCGTTCCTGCAGAAGACGAAGCAGAAGTCGCAGGACATCACCTCCCTGCGCTACAGCATGGTCGGCGAAGCCGCGGGGGAGAAGATCTCCGGTGAGGTCTCCATGCGCCTCAAGCCCACCACGGCCATGGCGATGTCGATGGAATCGCCGGAGAAGCCGGGGGAGAAGGTGGACATCCGCCTGATCGACGGCGTCATGTACATGGGCTCCGAGGGCAAGTACCTCAAGTTCGACATCAAGACCCTGGCCCCGGACCAGGCCAAGCAGCTGGACTCGCTCGGCTCGGCCCAGCAGGGCCAGAACCCGGCCGACACCGCCGACAGCCTGGGCACCTCCAAGGACCTCAAGAAGGTCGGCGAGGAGACCGTCGACGGCCAGAAGACCACGCACCTCAGCGGCACCGTCACGCTCGACGAGCTCCGGGCCGCCAGTGCCTCCTCCGCCCCTGAGGCGAAGGAGCGCCAGGAGAAGAACATCAAGGCGCTCGAGGCCGAGGGCATCAAGAGCATGACCATGGACATCTGGATCGACGAGGCCGACCAGGCCAAGCAGGTCCGCACCCGGGGCACCGGCAACTCCGGCCCGATGGACGTCACCATCAAGTTCCTGGACGTCAACAAGCCCGTCGAGATCGCCGCCCCGCCGGCCGACCAGGTCATCGACCTGGCCGAGATGCTGAAGGAATCGGGCGAAGGCGCCTGACCGGCGCAGCACCACCGCACCACGAGGACATGCACATGGGGGAGAACGAATGAACAAGGCTGCCTTGACCCGGGCCGGCGCCGCCGCGGTGTCGGCCGCACTGCTCGCCGGCGGCCTCACGGCCTGCGGGGGCGGCACGGCCGGCGCGGGTGACGAGAAGGCCACGGGGGCGAAGGCGCCGACGCCCGCGGAGGTGGTGAAGGCCTCGTACCTGAAGACCGTGCCGGCCAAGTTCGCCACGATGGACATGTCCATCACCGGCGGCGACGGCAAGACGGACCGGATCACCGGGACGAAGGGCTGGTACCCGGCCGCCACGGGGATCTACGACCAGCCCGAGGGCGCGGGCGACCAGATCCTGATCGGCGATGACATCTACACCCACAGCGACAAGCCGGTGAACGGCAAGTCCTGGATGAAGATGAACCTGAACAAGGACGGCAAGCCCCGCTACCGGCTCAACGACGACCCCGCCGAGTACCTCGCGCTTCTCCTGGGCCAGGAGAAGCTCGCGCTGGTCGGCACGGAGCAGCCCGACGGCGTCGAGGCCCAGCACTTCAAGGGCAGCTTCACCAACGCGGACCTGCTCAAGGCGGACGAGAGCACCAGGGTGATGGAGGAGGCGAACCGCCAGTACCTCCGCGAGGCGGTGAAGGACGTCACGAGCCTGGAAGTGGACCTGTGGATCGGCAAGGACGGCTTCCCCGTCCGCGTCGACACGGCGCGGACGATCGACAACGGGACCACGAAGGTCTCGGCGAAGTTCTCCGGCTACGGAACGGCCCTGCCGGTCGTCCCACCGCCCGCGGACCAGGTGGCCGACTTCGACGAGGTCATGAAGGGCATCGACGAGAGCCTCCAGGACAGCCGGCGGAAGCTGGACGAGGCCGACCAGACGCTCAAGGACGCCGGACTGGGCGGCCTGAAGCGCTCCTGAGGCGCTGCCCCGAGGCGATCGAGAGCCCTCCCGGGGGCTGCCCCCAGGGGCGATTTGCCTTGGGTCGACCGCTTCACGTACGCTTCCCCAGAAGCCAAAGACCGCTGGTCGTTGCCGTGCCCGCAAGGGCGCGGTGGCCGAAGGATCCGTTGACGCGGACGTCCTGCGCAGGTGTTCGTGGAGAAGCTCCCGGAGTGATTCGGTCGAGCTTACGCCCCGTGCGCTTGCGCCGGGGCGTTTCGTTTTGTTCAGCCCCTTCTGAGCGGTCCTCATCACCCGGAAGGAGGCCGACGCTCTATGGCAAGGCCCGACAAGGCTGCCGCGGTAGCCGAGCTCACGGACGCGTTCCAGAGCTCGAACGCCGCCGTGCTGACCGAGTACCGGGGTCTCACCGTCGCGCAGCTCAAGACGCTGCGTCGTTCGCTCGGTGAGAACGCCCAGTACGCCGTGGTGAAGAACACGCTGACCAAGATTGCGGCCAACCAGGCCGGGATCACCGCGCTGGACGAGCACTTCGCTGGTCCGACCGCGGTCGCCTTCATCACCGGTGACCCGGTGGAGTCGGCGAAGAGCCTGCGTGACTTCGCCAAGGACAACCCGAATCTCATCATCAAGGCGGGTGTCCTTGATGGCAAGGCGCTCTCCGCCGATGAGATCAAGAAGCTTGCGGACCTCGAGTCCCGCGAGGTTCTGCTCAGCAAGCTGGCCGGCGCGTTCAAGGGCAAGCAGTCTCAGGCTGCCTCGCTCTTCCAGGCGCTGCCGTCGAAGTTCGTCCGCACTGCGGAAGCGCTTCGCGTCAAGCTCGCCGAGCAGGGCGGTGCCGAGTAATTCGGCTCGCGCACTGATCCACGCCGCCTAGTGCGTGGGTCGTAGCGGGCCGTTACGCCCGCCTCTATATACATCCGGCACCTGCCGAATTAGTGGAAGGATCGCCCATCATGGCGAAGCTCTCTCAGGACGACCTCCTCGCCCAGTTCGAGGAGATGACCCTCATCGAGCTCTCCGAGTTCGTGAAGGCCTTCGAGGAGAAGTTCGACGTCACCGCCGCCGCGGCCGTCGCCGTTGCCGCCCCGGGTGCCCCGGGCGCCCCGGTCGAGGCCGCTGAGGAGAAGGACGAGTTCGACGTCATCCTCACCGGTGCCGGCGACAAGAAGATCCAGGTCATCAAGGTCGTGCGTGAGCTGACCTCCCTGGGTCTGAAGGAGGCCAAGGACCTCGTGGACGGCGCCCCGAAGCCGGTCCTCGAGAAGGTCGCCAAGGACGCTGCCGAGAAGGCCGCCGAGGCCCTCAAGGGCGCCGGCGCGGCTGTCGAGGTCAAGTAACACCTCTGGGGCCCTCCAGGGCCCCAACCAAGGGCGATCACCCGTAAGGGTGGTCGCCCTTTGGCGTACCGGCAGTGCCTGACTTGCCCTGGTCTCGTTGGGGAGTAGGGTGATCTTCGTTGCCTCGAAGCAGGGTCCGGAGATGATCCGCTCGGAGCAGGGGGCCTTGACGAACGGGACGCGGCGCGCAATTCTCAGTCCCGTCGCCAGCTCGAATCGGCTCGATCCCATGTGATCCGACCCGATCCGAGATCCGAGGTATGGATCGGCTACGAAGAGGGCAGTACTCATACGCGCTCTGTGTACGAGAGCCGTGGCGTTGGACCGCAGTGTTGTTGTTGTGAAGAGACGTGGGGAAGGCCTGTTGCCGGTTTCCGGAAACCTGGTCTGGACATCAGTGAGCCAAGTGGCTACACTGACCCTTTGCGCTGCCTGTTAGCTGCCCCCTGCCCGTCGCCAGGGGCATGCCCACGCTCGAGCACACTTGATTGATACGCCCTGACCTGGTCTTTTGGCCAGTTCGGGAGGGGTCTGTCTTCTGTGTCAGCTGGGACCGGTACGCGCGTAGTGAGTCCGAGCCCTCGGAAGGACCCCCTCTTGGCCGCCTCGCGCAACGCCTCGACCAATACGAACAACGGTGCCAGCACCGCCCCGCTGCGCATCTCCTTTGCAAAGATCAAGGAGCCCCTCGAGGTTCCGAACCTCCTGGCGCTGCAGACCGAGAGCTTTGACTGGCTGCTCGGCAACGCTGCCTGGAAGTCTCGCGTCGAGTCGGCGCTTGAGAGTGGACAGGACGTCCCCACCAAGTCCGGTCTGGAAGAGATCTTCGAGGAGATCTCGCCGATCGAGGACTTCTCCGGGTCGATGTCGCTGACCTTCCGCGACCACCGTTTCGAGCCGGCGAAGAACTCTGTCGACGAGTGCAAGGAGCGCGACTTCACGTACGCGGCTCCGCTGTTCGTCACGGCCGAGTTCACGAACAACGAGACCGGAGAGATCAAGTCTCAGACGGTCTTCATGGGCGACTTCCCGCTCATGACCAACAAGGGCACCTTCGTCATCAACGGCACCGAGCGTGTCGTCGTGTCGCAGCTTGTCCGCTCCCCTGGTGTCTACTTCGACTCCTCCATCGACAAGACGTCCGACAAGGACATCTTCTCCGCCAAGATCATCCCGTCCCGGGGTGCCTGGCTGGAGATGGAGGTCGACAAGCGCGACATGGTCGGTGTCCGCATCGACCGCAAGCGCAAGCAGTCCGTCACCGTCCTCCTGAAGGCTCTCGGCTGGACCACCGAGCAGATCCTCGAGGAGTTCGGCGAGTACGAGTCCATGCGCGCCACCCTGGAGAAGGACCACACCCAGGGTCAGGACGACGCGCTGCTCGACATCTACCGCAAGCTGCGCCCGGGCGAACCGCCGACCCGCGAGGCCGCTCAGACGCTGCTCGAGAACCTCTACTTCAACCCGAAGCGCTACGACCTCGCGAAGGTCGGCCGCTACAAGGTGAACAAGAAGCTCGGCGCCGACGAGCCGCTGGACGCCGGTGTGCTCACCACCGACGACATCATCGCCACCATCAAGTACCTGGTGAAGCTGCACGCCGGTGAGACCGAGACGGTCGGCGAGTCGGGCCGGGAGATCGTCGTCGAGACCGACGACATCGACCACTTCGGCAACCGTCGTATCCGCAACGTCGGCGAGCTCATCCAGAACCAGGTCCGTACGGGTCTCGCCCGTATGGAGCGCGTCGTGCGCGAGCGCATGACGACCCAGGACGTCGAGGCGATCACGCCGCAGACCCTGATCAACATCCGGCCGGTCGTCGCCTCCATCAAGGAGTTCTTCGGCACCAGCCAGCTGTCGCAGTTCATGGACCAGAACAACCCGCTGTCGGGCCTGACGCACAAGCGTCGTCTCAACGCCCTCGGCCCGGGTGGTCTGTCCCGTGAGCGGGCCGGCTTCGAGGTCCGTGACGTCCACCCGTCGCACTACGGCCGCATGTGCCCCATCGAGACCCCTGAAGGCCCGAACATCGGTCTGATCGGCTCGCTGGCCTCCTACGGCCGGATCAACCCGTTCGGTTTCATCGAGACCCCGTACCGCAAGGTCGTCGAGGGTGTCGTCACCGACGAGGTCGACTACCTCACGGCCGACGAGGAAGACCGCTTCGTCATCGCCCAGGCGAACGCCCGCCTGAACGACGAGATGCGCTTCACCGAGAACCGCGTGCTGGTCCGCCGTCGTGGCGGCGAGATCGACTACATCGCCGGCGACGACGTCGACTACATGGACGTCTCCCCGCGCCAGATGGTGTCCGTCGCGACCGCGATGATCCCCTTCCTCGAGCACGACGACGCCAACCGCGCCCTCATGGGCGCGAACATGATGCGCCAGGCCGTTCCGCTCATCAAGGCGGAGGCGCCGCTCGTCGGTACCGGCATGGAGTACCGCTGTGCGGTCGACGCCGGTGACTCGATCAAGGCGGAGAAGGACGGTGTCGTCCAGGAGGTCTCGGCCGACTACATCACCGTCGCCAACGACGACGGCACGTACACCACGTACCGCGTCTCCAAGTTCTCCCGCTCGAACCAGGGCACCTCGGTCAACCAGAAGGTCATCGTCAACGAGGGTGACCGGATCATCGAGGCGCAGGTCCTCGCCGACGGTCCTGCGACCGAAGAGGGCGAAATGGCCCTCGGCAAGAACCTGCTCGTGGCGTTCATGCCGTGGGAAGGCCACAACTACGAGGACGCGATCATCCTGTCGCAGCGCCTCGTGCAGGACGACGTCCTCTCCTCGATCCACATCGAGGAGCACGAGGTCGACGCCCGCGACACCAAGCTGGGCCCCGAGGAGATCACCCGGGACATCCCGAACGTCTCCGAGGAGGTCCTGGCGGACCTCGACGAGCGCGGCATCATCCGCATCGGTGCGGACGTCGTCGCCGGCGACATCCTGGTCGGCAAGGTCACGCCCAAGGGCGAGACCGAGCTGACCCCGGAGGAGCGCCTGCTCCGCGCGATCTTCGGTGAGAAGGCCCGCGAGGTGCGTGACACCTCGCTCAAGGTCCCCCACGGCGAGATCGGCAAGGTCATCGGCGTCCGCGTCTTCGACCGCGAGGAGGGCGACGAGCTTCCTCCGGGCGTGAACCAGCTGGTCCGCGTCTACGTCGCCCAGAAGCGCAAGATCACCGACGGTGACAAGCTCGCCGGCCGCCACGGCAACAAGGGTGTTATCTCGAAGATCCTTCCGATCGAGGACATGCCGTTCCTCGAGGACGGAACTCCGGTCGACATCATCCTGAACCCGCTGGGTGTCCCGTCCCGAATGAACCCGGGGCAGGTCCTGGAGATCCACCTCGGCTGGCTCGCCAGCCGCGGCTGGGACGTCTCCGGTCTGGCGGACGAGTGGGCGCAGCGCCTCCAGGCGATCGGCGCCGACCAGGTCGCTCCCGGTACCAACGTCGCCACCCCGGTGTTCGACGGTGCCCGCGAGGACGAGCTGGCCGGCCTGCTGCAGCACACCATCCCGAACCGCGACGGCGAGCGCATGGTGCTCCCGACCGGCAAGGCGCGTCTGTTCGACGGCCGCTCCGGCGAGCCGTTCCCGGACCCGATCTCGGTCGGGTACATGTACATCCTCAAGCTCCACCACCTGGTCGACGACAAGCTCCACGCGCGGTCGACCGGTCCGTACTCGATGATCACGCAGCAGCCGCTGGGTGGTAAGGCGCAGTTCGGTGGCCAGCGCTTCGGTGAGATGGAGGTGTGGGCGCTCGAGGCTTATGGCGCCGCTTACGCCCTCCAGGAGCTGCTGACCATCAAGTCCGACGACGTCACCGGCCGCGTGAAGGTCTACGAGGCCATCGTCAAGGGCGAGAACATCCCCGAGCCGGGCATTCCCGAGTCCTTCAAGGTGCTCATCAAGGAAATGCAGTCGCTCTGCCTCAACGTGGAGGTGCTGTCCTCGGACGGCATGTCCATCGAGATGCGCGACACCGACGAGGACGTCTTCCGCGCGGCGGAGGAGCTCGGTATCGACCTGTCCCGGCGCGAGCCGAGCAGCGTCGAAGAGGTCTGACGGGCCTGACGGGGGGCTCGCTCAAGAGCCCCCCGTCATCCCCGGGACCGTTCAGACCATGATTGAGACTCGACCCCGAAAGAGGGATTGACGCACAGTGCTCGACGTCAACTTCTTCGACGAGCTGCGGATCGGCCTTGCCACCGCGGACGACATCCGAACCTGGTCGCACGGCGAGGTCAAGAAGCCGGAGACCATCAACTACCGCACCCTCAAGCCCGAGAAGGACGGACTCTTCTGCGAGAAGATCTTCGGTCCGACCCGGGACTGGGAGTGCTACTGCGGCAAGTACAAGCGTGTCCGCTTCAAGGGCATCATCTGTGAACGCTGTGGCGTCGAGGTCACGCGCGCCAAGGTGCGCCGTGAGCGGATGGGCCACATCGAGCTTGCCGCTCCCGTCACCCACATCTGGTACTTCAAGGGCGTCCCGTCGCGCCTGGGCTACCTGCTGGACCTCGCGCCGAAGGACCTCGAGAAGGTCATCTACTTCGCCGCGTACATGATCACGTTCGTGGACGACGAGCGCCGCACCCGCGACCTCCCGTCGCTGGAGGCCCACGTCTCCGTCGAGCGCCAGCAGATCGAGAACCGCCGCGACGCGGACCTCGAAGGCCGTGCCAAGAAGCTCGAGACCGACCTGGCCGAGCTCGAGGCCGAGGGCGCCAAGGCCGACGTGCGCCGCAAGGTGCGCGAAGGCGCCGAGCGCGAGATGAAGCAGCTCCGTGACCGCGCCCAGCGCGAGATCGACCGCCTCGACGAGGTGTGGACCCGCTTCAAGAACCTCAAGGTCCAGGACCTCGAGGGCGACGAGCTGCTCTACCGCGAGCTGCGCGACCGCTTCGGTACGTACTTCGACGGTTCGATGGGTGCCGCGGCGCTGCAGAAGCGCCTGGAGTCCTTCGACCTCGAGGAGGAGGCCGAGCGCCTCCGCGAGATCATCCGTACCGGCAAGGGCCAGAAGAAGACCCGTGCGCTCAAGCGCCTCAAGGTCGTCTCCGCGTTCCTGCAGACCAGCAACAGCCCCAAGGGCATGGTGCTGGACTGCGTGCCGGTGATCCCGCCGGACCTGCGTCCGATGGTGCAGCTGGACGGTGGCCGCTTCGCGACCTCCGACCTGAACGACCTGTACCGCCGCGTGATCAACCGCAACAACCGTCTGAAGCGCCTTCTCGACCTCGGTGCCCCCGAGATCATCGTGAACAACGAGAAGCGCATGCTCCAGGAGGCCGTGGACGCCCTCTTCGACAACGGTCGTCGTGGTCGTCCGGTGACCGGTCCCGGCAACCGTCCCCTGAAGTCCCTCAGCGACATGCTGAAGGGCAAGCAGGGTCGATTCCGTCAGAACCTCCTCGGCAAGCGCGTGGACTACTCCGCGCGTTCCGTGATCGTCGTCGGTCCGCAGCTGAAGCTGCACCAGTGCGGCCTGCCCAAGGCCATGGCGCTGGAGCTCTTCAAGCCGTTCGTGATGAAGCGCCTGGTCGACCTGAACCACGCGCAGAACATCAAGTCGGCCAAGCGCATGGTCGAGCGCGGCCGCACGGTCGTGTACGACGTGCTCGAAGAGGTCATCGCCGAGCACCCGGTCCTGCTGAACCGTGCGCCCACGCTGCACCGCCTCGGCATCCAGGCCTTCGAGCCCCAGCTGGTCGAAGGCAAGGCCATCCAGATCCACCCGCTCGTCTGCACCGCGTTCAACGCGGACTTCGACGGCGACCAGATGGCCGTGCACCTGCCGCTCTCCGCGGAGGCGCAGGCCGAGGCCCGCATCCTGATGCTGTCCTCGAACAACATCCTGAAGCCGGCCGACGGCCGTCCGGTCACGATGCCGACCCAGGACATGGTCCTCGGTCTGTTCTTCCTGACCACCGACGGTGAGCTCCGTGACACCAAGGGCGAGGGCCGCGCGTTCGGCTCCACGGCCGAGGCGATCATGGCGTTCGACGCCGGCGAGCTCGCGCTGCAGTCGTCCGTCGACATCCGCTTCCCGGTGGGCACCATCCCGCCGCGCGGCTGGGTGCCGCCGGTCGCCGAAGAGGGCGAGCAGGAGTTCCAGCCGGGCGACAGCTTCCGTCTGCGCACCTCCCTGGGCCGCGCGCTCTTCAACGAGCTGCTGCCCGAGGACTACCCGTTCGTCGACTACTCGGTGGGCAAGAAGCAGCTCTCCGAGATCGTCAACGACCTGGCGGAGCGCTACCCCAAGGTCATCGTGGCGGCGACGCTCGACAACCTGAAGGCGGCCGGCTTCCACTGGGCGACCCGTTCGGGCGTCACCGTGGCCATCTCCGACGTCGTCGTGCCCGAGGCCAAGAAGGCCATCGTCGCGGGCTACGAGGCGATGGACGAGAAGGTCCAGAAGCAGTACGAGCGCGGTCTGATCACCAAGGACGAGCGCACGCAGGAGCTCATCGCGATCTGGACCAAGGCGACCAACGAGGTTGCCGAGGCGATGAACGCGAACTTCCCCAAGACGAACCCCATCTTCATGATGGTTGACTCGGGTGCCCGAGGAAACATGATGCAGATGCGACAGATCGCCGGTATGCGTGGTCTGGTGTCGAACGCGAAGAACGAGACCATCCCGCGTCCGATCAAGGCGTCCTTCCGTGAGGGCCTCACCGTTCTGGAGTACTTCATCTCCACGCACGGTGCCCGTAAGGGTCTGGCGGACACCGCCCTGCGTACCGCCGACTCGGGTTACCTGACCCGTCGTCTGGTGGACGTCTCGCAGGACGTGATCATCCGCGAGGAGGACTGCGGCACCGAGCGCGGCCTGAAGCTGAAGATCGCCGTCCGCGGCGAGGACGGCGTGCTGCGCAAGGCCGACGACGTCGAGACCTCGATCTACGCCCGCATGCTGGCCGAGGACGTCGTCATCGACGGCAAGGTCATCGCGCCGGCCAACGTCGACCTCGGTGACGTGCTCATCGACGCCCTGGTCGCCAACGGCGTCGAGGAGGTTAAGACCCGCTCGGTCCTGACCTGTGAGTCCGCGGTCGGCACCTGTGCCTTCTGCTACGGACGCTCGCTCGCCACCGGCAAGCTGGTCGACATCGGTGAGGCGGTCGGCATCATCGCCGCCCAGTCCATCGGTGAGCCCGGTACCCAGCTGACGATGCGTACCTTCCACACCGGTGGTGTGGCCGGTGACGACATCACGCAGGGTCTGCCGCGTGTCGTCGAGCTCTTCGAGGCCCGTACCCCGAAGGGTGTCGCCCCGATCTCCGAGGCCGCCGGCCGCGTGCGGATCGAGGAGACCGAGAAGACGAAGAAGATCGTCATCACTCCGGACGACGGCAGTGACGAGACGGCCTTCCCGATCTCGAAGCGCGCCAAGGTCATCGTGTCCGAGGGCGAGCACGTCGAGGTGGGCCAGAAGCTCACCATGGGTGCCACCAACCCGCACGACGTGCTGCGCATCCTCGGCCAGCGTGCCGTCCAGGTCCACCTGGTCGGCGAAGTCCAGAAGGTCTACAACTCGCAGGGCGTGTCGATCCACGACAAGCACATCGAGATCATCATCCGGCAGATGCTGCGCCGCGTGACGATCATCGAGTCCGGCGACGCGGAGCTCCTGCCGGGCGAGCTGGTCGAGCGGTCGAAGTTCGAGACCGAGAACCGTCGTGTGGTCACCGAGGGCGGTCACCCCGCCTCCGGCCGTCCGCAGCTGATGGGTATCACCAAGGCCTCGCTGGCGACGGAATCCTGGCTGTCGGCCGCCTCCTTCCAGGAGACGACCCGAGTCCTGACGGATGCGGCGATCAACGCCAAGTCCGACAGCCTCATCGGCCTCAAGGAGAACGTCATCATCGGTAAGCTCATCCCGGCCGGTACGGGCCTCGCCCGCTACCGCAACATCCGGGTGGAGCCCACCGAGGAGGCCAAGGCCGCGATGTACTCGGCCGTCGGCTACGACGACATCGACTACTCGCCCTTCGGCACCGGCTCCGGCCAGGCTGTCCCGCTGGAGGACTACGACTACGGCCCGTACAACGGCTAAAGGTTCGTAAGAGAAAACCCCCCGCCGCTCCGAGAGGAGCGGCGGGGGGTTTTCTCGTTTCCGCCGGGGCGGAGAGGGGGCTCGGGCGCGGCGGCCGCCGGGGCGGGGCCCTCAGGTGCGGCGGCGGCGCAGGGTGGTGGCTGTGGTGGCGGCCAGGAGGAGGAGGGCGAGGGTGCCGCCTGCCAGGCCTGGGGTGAGGCCCTTGGGGGTGAAGGTGCAGGAGAGCTTGTTCTGGCCGGGGGTGAGGGGCAGGGCGAGCAGGCCGTGGAAGTTCTGGACCGGGGCCGAGCACTGCCAGCCGGGGACGGCCGTCACCGCGAGGACCGCGGTGCCGGTGGAGCCCCGGGGGAGGGTGGCCTCGAGGGTGTGGCCGCCCGTGGTGACCCGGGTGGCGCCGGTGGCCTTCAGGTGGGCGACCTGCCGGTCCAGGGCCGCGCGGTCCAGGCAGCCGACGGGGTGCTCGCCGGCCGTGGCGCCCTGGGTGCGGGTGTCCACGGTGACCTCCACCCGGCCCGAGGCGGGCACCTGGCCGAGGGGCACGACACCCGTCACCAGGTCCTCGAGGGGCCTTTGCGTGCCGCCGGAGGCGAGGGTGCCGTAGAGGGCGGGGGAGTACCAGTAGGCCTCGGAGCCGGGGGCGCAGGTGGCAGCGTACGTCTGCTCGGTGGCGCTGCCCCCGCGGGTGACCGGGGGGACCTGGTAGACGGTGGCGCCCAGGACGTTCTCCTGGCGGGCGTAGACGCTGTCCGCCGGGTTGGGGGAGGTGTACGGGGCGCTGCGCACCGTGACCAGGGGCGGCGCCGGGAACGTGGCGGCGGTCCAGCTGTCCGGGGCGGTGCCCGGGCGGACCCGGGCGCCGATCGAGAAGATCGCGTCGAGGACCGGGTTGTCGGCGCCGAAGAAGGTCCGGCCGTCGTTCTTGTAGCCGTAGCCGAGGGGCTCCAGCGCCCGGTAGGTGGCCTCGGGGAGGTAGCTGCTGTAGTACTGCGGCCCCTCGGCGCGGAGCGCGAGGGCGTCGTTGTACGAGGTCTGCGGCCCGCCGGAGTCGGTCCGGTATGCGGGCCAGCCGTCCACGCCCCGGACGGCGGCGAAGTGCTCGCTGATCGACTTGCTGGAGGTCGCCGTCGGCTTCGCCCAGCGCTCGCGGGCCCGGCGGGCGTCCGCGTTGGCCGCGGCCACGGTGGATTCGGCGAAGACGACGCCGACCATCAGCACGGCGGCCACCGGGAGCAGGAAGCGGCGCCTCCCGCTCAGCGCGAGCAGGACCAGGGCCAGCAGGGAGACGGCCCCGCCGCCGAGCACGGCCGGCCAGGTCCAGCCGCCGAAGTCGTTCGTGTGCCGGAGCAGGAAGGTGGCGGCGACCAGCAGCGCGGCGGCCAGGGCCAGGTGCAGCGGGCGCGGCCGGTGGGCCAGGGCCAGCCAGGCCAGAACGACCACCATCCCGCTGAAGACGAAGGCCTCGCGGTACGGGTTGCCGTTCGGCACCGCCAGCCCGTGCCACACGTACTGGGTGGGCGGGAACTGGAACGAGAGGAGGACGAGCAGGGCCGCGGCCGCCCACACCAGGCGGGTCTTCTTCGCGATGGCGCTGTTGAAGAGGAAGGTGGCGGCCAGGATCAGGCCGAGCGAGGCCACGTACAGGCGCGGCCGGCCGCCCCACAGGTGGGTGGCCGGGAGCATGCCCGCCAGGAAGACCTCGATCCGGACCGGGTCGAAGGCGGCCGCCCGGGTGGGCTGCGCCGAGCCGCTGGACAGGAAGGACGGCAGGAGCAGCGGGAGCGTGAGCAGGATCCCGGTCGCGGCGGCCGTGGCGGCCCGCCACAGGGCGCGCAGGCGCTGCGCGCCGGTCATGTCGAGGGTGATCAGGCGGATGGCGAGCAGCACGCAGGCGGCCATCGTCGCCATCATCGCCGTGTAGAAGTTCCCGTACCAGGCGAGCGCGACCAGCAGGGCCGCGCCCGGCCAGCGGCGGCCCTCCAGGCACCACTCCACGGCGATGCCGAGCATCGGGAGGGCGACCAGGCCCCACAGCCACATGGGGATGTACGAGGCGTCGCTGAGGGCCCAGCCGCACAGGCCGTAGCAGGCGCCGAGGACGCCGCGCTGCCACCAGGGACCGGGGTGCAGCTTGCCGAGGTACACCGTCATCAGGGCGGCGGCGGTGCCCATCGTGATCGGGGTGACCGCGAAGACGGCGAGGTCGACGTGGGCGCGGGGGACCAGGACGGCCAGCCACGAGAAGGGGTTGCCGAGGTAGGTGTGGTAGTCGGACAGGAACTGCTGTCCGAAGCCGCCGCGCCAGGTGAAGAGCAGGTCGCCGGCGGCCTGTCCGTGGGCCAGGTCCCACAGGGCGCGGTGGAACGGCACGTACTGGTTGGCCTGGTCGTTCAAGGCCCGGCCGGTGTTGCCGAAGGGGAAGGTGCCGCGGGCGGCCCAGGCCGCGCAGAAGGCGCCCGAGGTGACGAGGAAGGCGAGCAGCGGCCCGTACAGGCGTGCCAGGCGCGGATGCCGGCGGCGGGGCGGGGAGGGGTCGTGGCCGCCGTCGGGGGGCGGGCTGTCCTGCGTCGCCGGCTCCGAGGTGACCGTCCCCAATGTCCCGCTCCCTGGTGGTCGTGCCGTTTGGGCTGAATCCTCGGAAGTTTAGTTCGCCGGGGCGGGGTGCGGCCGACGTCGGCCGCGGGCCGGCCGCTCGCGCATACGCTCGTACGGGCGCCGGCCTGGGCGTCCCTACCACGCTCCTGCCACATCCGCGAATCGGCGGGGCCGCGCGGGGGTGTCGCCCGTGCGGCGCATGGGGTGTGGGGATCCGCGGGGTCGCCCGCCCGGGCTTTTGTTTTGACCGGATGGGATGCGGTAGGTACGCTCAGACCTTGTGCCTGGGGTGTGCCTGGGCTCCCGTGCGTGTCCATCAACCGCAGGAGAGCCCGTATCGGCCACCGCGATCCATGCGTTTCCGTGCTTGCGCGGAGGTCCGCCGGATCCGACACACCCGACCGCGTGGGTCGGCAAAGTTCCAGGTTAGCTTCACTACACGGCACACAGAAACCGGAGAAGTAGTGCCTACGATCCAGCAGCTGGTCCGTAAGGGCCGGCAGGACAAGGTCGAGAAGACAAAGACCCCCGCGCTCGAGGCTTCGCCCCAGCGTCGCGGCGTCTGCACGCGTGTGTTCACGACCACCCCGAAGAAGCCGAACTCGGCGCTGCGTAAGGTCGCGCGTGTGCGTCTGACCTCTGGCATCGAGGTCACCGCTTACATTCCGGGTGAGGGACACAACCTGCAGGAGCACTCGATCGTGCTCGTGCGTGGTGGCCGTGTGAAGGACCTGCCGGGTGTTCGTTACAAGATCATCCGCGGTGCGCTTGACACCCAGGCTGTCAAGAACCGCAAGCAGGCCCGCAGCCGCTACGGCGCCAAGAAGGAGAAGTAAGAATGCCTCGTAAGGGCCCCGCCCCGAAGCGCCCGGTCATCATCGACCCGGTCTACGCATCTCCTCTGGTGACGTCGCTCATCAACAAGATCCTCCTGAACGGCAAGCGCTCCACCGCCGAGCGCATCGTCTACGGCGCCATGGAAGGCCTCCGCGAGAAGACCGGCAACGACCCGGTCATCACGCTGAAGCGCGCGCTGGAGAACGTCAAGCCGTCCCTCGAGGTCAAGTCCCGCCGTGTCGGTGGCGCGACCTACCAGGTCCCCGTCGAGGTCAAGCCGGGTCGCCAGTCGACCCTGGCCCTCCGCTGGCTCGTGGGTTACTCCCGCGCCCGTCGTGAGAAGACCATGACCGAGCGCCTCATGAACGAGCTGCTCGACGCCTCCAACGGTCTTGGCGCTGCCGTCAAGAAGCGCGAGGACACGCACAAGATGGCCGAGTCCAACAAGGCCTTCGCGCACTACCGCTGGTAGTCCCAACCCACATCGAGACCGAGAGAAGACTGAGCCGATATGGCTACCACTTCGCTTGACCTGGCCAAGGTGCGCAACATCGGCATCATGGCCCACATCGACGCGGGCAAGACGACCACCACCGAGCGCATCCTGTTCTACACCGGTGTGTCTTACAAGATCGGTGAAGTCCACGACGGCGCTGCCACGATGGACTGGATGGAGCAGGAGCAGGAGCGCGGCATCACGATCACGTCCGCCGCGACGACCTGCCACTGGCCGCTCGAGGACGTCGACCACACCATCAACATCATCGACACCCCGGGTCACGTGGACTTCACCGTCGAGGTGGAGCGTTCGCTCCGCGTCCTCGACGGCGCTGTCACCGTGTTCGACGGTGTCGCCGGTGTGGAGCCGCAGTCCGAGACCGTTTGGCGTCAGGCGGACCGCTACGGCGTCCCGCGCATCTGCTTCGTCAACAAGCTGGACCGCACCGGCGCCGAGTTCCACCGCTGCGTCGACATGATCAAGGACCGCCTTGGCGCGGTTCCGATCGTCATGCAGCTCCCGATCGGTGCCGAGGCCGACTTCCAGGGTGTCGTCGACCTGGTCACCATGAAGGCGTTCGTCTGGTCCGCCGAGGCGACCAAGGGCGAGATGTACGACATCGTCGACATCCCCGACACGCACACCGAGGCCGCTGAAGAGTGGCGCGGGAAGCTCGTCGAGACCGTCGCCGAGAACGACGACGAGATCATGGAGCTCTTCCTGAACGGCGACGAGCCGTCCGTGGAGCAGCTGCACGCCGCCGTCCGTCGCATCATCCTCGGCTCCGGCAAGGGCAAGGGCGAGCCCACGATCACCGCGGTGTTCTGTGGCACGGCGTTCAAGAACAAGGGCGTCCAGCCCCTGCTCGACGCCGTCGTCCGCTACCTGCCGTCGCCGCTGGACATCGAGGCCATCGAGGGCCACGACGTCCGCGACGCCGAGGTGGTCGTGAAGCGCAAGCCGTCCGACGAGGAGCCCCTCGCCGCGCTCGCGTTCAAGATCATGAGCGACCCGCACCTCGGCAAGCTCACCTTCGTCCGGGTTTACTCGGGCCGCCTGGAGGCCGGCACTGCGGTGCTGAACTCCGTCAAGGGCAAGAAGGAGCGCATCGGCAAGATCTACCGCATGCACGCGAACAAGCGTGAGGAGATCGACTCGGTGGGCGCCGGCGACATCGTCGCCGTGATGGGCCTGAAGCAGACCACCACCGGTGAGACGCTGTGCGACGACAAGCAGCCCGTGATCCTGGAGTCCATGGACTTCCCGGCTCCGGTCATCCAGGTCGCCATCGAGCCCAAGTCCAAGGGTGACCAGGAGAAGCTGGGTGTCGCCATCCAGCGTCTCGCGGAGGAGGACCCCTCCTTCCACGTTCACTCGGACGAGGAGACGGGCCAGACCATCCTCGGCGGTATGGGCGAGCTGCACCTCGAGGTGCTGGTCGACCGTATGAAGCGCGAGTTCAAGGTCGAGGCCAACGTCGGCAAGCCGCAGGTCGCGTACCGCGAGACGATCCGCAAGGCCGTCGAGCGCCACGACTACACCCACAAGAAGCAGACCGGTGGTACCGGTCAGTTCGCCAAGGTGCAGATCGCGATCGAGCCCATCACCGAGACCGACGGTCCGGCGTACGAGTTCGTGAACAAGGTCACCGGTGGACGCGTCCCGAAGGAGTACATCCCTTCGGTCGACGCCGGTGCGCAGGAGGCCATGCAGTTCGGCATCCTGGCCGGCTACGAGATGACGGGCGTTCGCGTCACGCTTCTCGACGGTGGCTACCACGAGGTCGACTCCTCCGAGCTCGCCTTCAAGATCGCCGGTTCGCAGGCCTTCAAGGAGGCCGCGCGCAAGGCTTCTCCCGTGCTCCTCGAGCCGATGATGGCCGTAGAGGTCACCACGCCCGAGGACTACATGGGTGACGTCATCGGCGACATCAACTCCCGCCGTGGCCAGATCCAGGCCATGGAGGAGCGTCACGGCGCTCGCGTCGTGAAGGGCCTCGTGCCGCTTTCGGAGATGTTCGGCTACGTCGGAGACCTCCGCAGCAAGACCTCGGGTCGCGCCAGCTACTCGATGCAGTTCGACTCCTACGCCGAGGTTCCCCGGAACGTCGCCGAGGAGATCATCGCGAAGGCCAAGGGCGAGTAACTCTTCCGAGTTCACGCTTTAGGCTTGCCACCGGAGCCTCTGGGGCAACAGGAGCACCCCTCCCGTTGCCCCGGGGGAACCGGCTATCCAGCAAAGATCACCTGGCGCCGATCTGTAAGGCGTACAGAACCACTCTCAGGAGGACCCCCGTGGCGAAGGCGAAGTTCGAGCGGACTAAGCCGCACGTCAACATCGGCACCATCGGTCACATTGACCACGGTAAGACGACCCTCACGGCCGCCATTACCAAGGTGCTGCACGACAAGTACCCGGACCTGAACGCGGCTTCGGCCTTCGATCAGATCGACAAGGCTCCTGAGGAGCGCCAGCGCGGTATCACCATCTCGATCGCGCACGTCGAGTACCAGACCGAGGCGCGTCACTACGCCCACGTCGACTGCCCGGGTCACGCGGACTACATCAAGAACATGATCACCGGTGCCGCGCAGATGGACGGCGCGATCCTCGTGGTCGCCGCCACCGACGGCCCGATGCCGCAGACCAAGGAGCACGTGCTCCTGGCCCGCCAGGTCGGCGTTCCGTACATCGTCGTCGCCCTGAACAAGGCCGACATGGTGGACGACGAGGAGATCCTGGAGCTCGTCGAGCTCGAGGTCCGTGAGCTGCTCTCCGAGTACGACTTCCCGGGCGACGACCTGCCGGTCGTCCGCGTCTCCGCGCTGAAGGCGCTCGAGGGCGACAAGGAGTGGGGCGACAAGCTCATCGGCCTCATGGACGCCGTCGACGAGGCCATCCCGACCCCGCCGCGTGACACCGAGATGCCGTTCCTCATGCCCGTCGAGGACGTCTTCACGATCACCGGTCGCGGTACGGTCGTCACCGGCCGTATCGAGCGTGGTGTCCTGAAGGTCAACGAGACCGTCGACATCATCGGTATCAAGGAAGAGAAGACCACCACCACCGTCACCGGTATCGAGATGTTCCGCAAGCTCCTCGACGAGGGCCAGGCGGGCGAGAACGTCGGTCTGCTCCTCCGTGGCATCAAGCGCGAGGACGTCGAGCGCGGCCAGGTCATCATCAAGCCCGGTTCGGTCACCCCGCACACCGAGTTCGAGGCCCAGGCCTACATCCTGTCGAAGGACGAGGGTGGCCGTCACACCCCCTTCTTCAACAACTACCGTCCGCAGTTCTACTTCCGTACCACGGACGTCACGGGTGTCGTCACCCTGCCGGCCGGCACGGAGATGGTCATGCCGGGCGACAACACCGAGATGACGGTCGCGCTGATCCAGCCGGTCGCCATGGAGGAGGGCCTGAAGTTCGCCATCCGTGAGGGTGGTCGTACCGTGGGCGCCGGCCAGGTCACCAAGATCACGAAGTAATTCGTGTTCTGACCTGGTAGCTCGGTCACCGAGCACCAAGTTGCACTGGAGGGCCCCGTCCCACCGCTCCGGCGGAGGGACGGGGCCCTTCGGCGTTCCCCGGCTTCCCCGACGGCCGTGGACAACGCAAGAGGGCCGCACCCCCGGTCGGGGTGCGGCCCTCTCTCGTACGGGCGGGCGGAGCGGAGCCGGTCAGCTCACGTGCAGCGACTCGGTGAACTCCTTGCAGGCCGCGTAGTCGGGCAGCAGCCCGGAGGCGATGGCCTCGGCCAGCGAGGGAGCGGCCTCGTCACGGGCGGACAGCTGCGGGACGTCGGCCGGCCACTCGATGCCGAGGTCGGCGTCGAGCGGGTGAACCGAGTGCTCGCCGGTCGGGTTGTACGTCTCCGAGCAGAGGTACGAGAGCGTGGCGTCGTCGCTCAGTGCGCAGAAGCCGTGGCCCAGGCCCTCGGGGATGTAGACCGCGCGGCGGTCCACGTCGTCGAGGCGGACGCCTTCCCAGCGGCCGAAGGTGGGGGAGCCCACCCGGAGGTCGACGATGACGTCGAGCACGGCGCCGCGCACGCAGGTCACGTACTTGGCCTGGCCGCGCGGCACGTCGGCGAAGTGGATGCCGCGGACCACGCCCGTGGCGGAGACCGAGAGGTTCGCCTGCGCCAGGTTCAGCGGGTGGCCGACGACCTCGGCGAGCCGGTCGAAGCGGTACCACTCGGTGAACAGGCCGCGCGGGTCGCCGTGCAGCTGCGGGGTGACCTCGAAGGCGCCCTCGATGGAGAGCTCGCGGAACTTCATCGCGCGGCCTCCTCGTCGAGCAGGGTCAGCAGGTAGTCGCCGTAACCGCTCTTGGTGAGGGGCTCGGCGAGCGCGCGCAGCTGCGCGGAGTCGATCAGGCCGGCCCGCCAGGCCGCCTCCTCGATGCAGCCGATCTTGAAGCCCTGGCGCTCCTCGATCACGCGGACGAACTCGGAGGCCTGGACCATCGAGACGAAGGTGCCGGTGTCCAGCCACGCCGTACCGCGGTCGAGGATGGTGACGTTCAGCTCACCGGCCTGGAGGTAGGCGTCGTTGACGGCCGTGATCTCCAGCTCGCCGCGGGCGCTGGGCTTCAGGCCGCGGGCGATCTCGACGACCTGGTTGTCGTAGAAGTACAGGCCCGGCACCGCGTAGCGGGACTTGGGCTTGACCGGCTTCTCCTCGATGGAGATGGCCTGGCCCTTCTCGTCGAACTCCACGACGCCGTACGCCGTCGGGTCCGCCACCGGGTACGCGAACACCCGGCCGCCCTTGGCGCCGGTGTGCTGGGCCAGGCGCGTGCCGAGGCCGCTGCCGTGGAAGATGTTGTCGCCGAGGATGAGCGCGACGGACTCGTCACCGATGAAGTCGGCGCCGAGGACGAAGGCCTGGGCGATGCCCTCCGGACGCTCCTGGACGGCGTACTCCAGCCGCAGGCCGAACTGCGAACCGTCGCCGAGCAGCCGCTCGAACTGGTCGCGGTCTTCCGGAGTGGTGATGATCAGGATCTCGCTGATGCCCGCCATCACCAGGGTGGAGAGGGGGTAGTAGATCATCGGCTTGTCGAAGACGGGCAGCAACTGCTTCGAGACTGCCCGGGTCAGCGGCCAGAGTCGGGATCCGGTACCACCGGCCAAGAGGATTCCACGCATGGGGAGAACCCTATGCGAGAGGGCGTGGGGGAGCCGAGCCCAGGGCATGTGACGTTCGGCGGGCGGCTAGACTCTTCGTATTATGCGCATCCTCGTGACCGGCGGCGCCGGCTTCATCGGTTCAGAATTCGTCCGCCAGCAGCTCGGTGCAGATGCCTCGGCCCGGATCACGGTCTTCGACAAGCTGACCTACTCCGGAGTCGAAGAGAATCTGGCGCCGGTCGCGGACCACCCCGGATACACCTTCGTCAAGGGCGACATCTGCGACGCCGAGGCCGTCGACCAGGTGATGGCCGGCCACGACGTCGTCGTGCACTTCGCCGCCGAGTCCCACGTGGACCGCTCCATCGCGGGTGCGGGCCCCTTCGTGATGACCAACGTGGTGGGCACCCAGGTCCTGCTGGACGCCGCCCGCAAGCACGGCGTCGGCCGCTTCGTCCACATCTCCACCGACGAGGTCTACGGCTCGATCAGCGAGGGCTCCTGGACCGAGGAGTGGCCGCTGGTGCCGAACTCCCCGTACTCCGCCTCCAAGGCGTCGTCCGACCTGCTCGCGCTGGCCTACCACCGCACGCACGGCATGGACGTGGTGGTCACCCGCTGCTCCAACAACTACGGGCACTACCAGTTCCCGGAGAAGGTCATCCCGCTGTTCGTCTCCAACCTGATGGACGGCAAGAAGGTCCCGCTGTACGGCAACGGCGGCAACGTCCGCGACTGGCTGCACGTCTCCGACCACTGCCGCGGCATCGACCTGGCCATGCGCAAGGGCCGCGCCGGCGAGGTCTACAACATCGGCGGCGGCACCGAGCTCACCAACAAGGAGCTCACCGGCGTCCTGCTCGAGGCGGCGGGCCTCGGCTGGGAGATGGTCGAGCAGGTCGAGGACCGCAAGGGCCACGACCTCCGCTACTCCATCGACATCAGCAAGATCGGCGCCGAGCTGGGCTACGCCCCGCAGGTCACCTTCGAGGACGGCATCAAGGCCACGATCGAGTGGTACCGCGAGAACCGCGCCTGGTGGGAGCCGCTCAAGGTGAAGGCAGCGCTGCAGAAGTGACCGCCAGCCCCGTGGCCACGCGCTGGCTCGTCACCGGCGCCGCCGGGATGCTCGGCCAGGACCTCCTGGCCGTCCTGAAGGACGCCGGCATCGAGGCCGTCGGCCTCGGCCGGGCCGACCTCGACATCACCGACCCGGCCGCCGTCCGGTCCGCCGTCGAGGGCGCCGCCGTGGTCGTCAACTGTGCCGCCTGGACCGACGTGGACGGAGCGGAGACGGCCGAGGAGGCCGCCACCGCCGTCAACGGCACCGGCGTACGGGTCCTCGCCGAGGCCTGCGCCGCGGCCGGCGCCCGCCTGCTCCACGTCTCCACCGACTACGTGCTGCCCGGCGACGCCTCGCAGCCGTACCCGGAGGACGCCGAGACCGGTCCGGTCAACGCCTACGGGCGGACCAAGCTGGTCGGCGAGCAGGCCGTCGCCGAACTGCTGCCGCAGGACGGCTACGTCGTGCGCACCGCCTGGCTGTACGGCGAGCACGGGCCCAACTTCGTCGCCACCATGCTGAAGCTGGCCGCCCAGCGGGACACCCTGGACGTCGTCGACGACCAGCACGGCCAGCCCACCTGGTCGTACGCGCTCGCCCGCCGGCTCGTCGAGCTGGGGCAGGCCGCGCTGGAGGGCCGCGCCCCCGGCGGCGTCTACCACGGCACCGCGAGCGGCCGGACGACCTGGCTGGGCCTGGCCCGCGAGGCCTACCGGCTCGGCGGGCTGGACCCGGAGCGGATCCGTCCGACCACCTCGGCGGCGTTCGTGCGCCCGGCCGCCCGCCCGGCCTTCAGCGTGCTCGCACACGACCGCTGGGCCGAAGCGGGCCTGGCGCCCCTCGCCGACTGGCGCGAGCAGCTCGCCGAAGCGCTCGGCACCCCGGTCTTCGCCGCACTGGCCACGCAGGCCCAAGGCGGCCGGGCGGGATGAGAACCCTGCTGAACAAGCTGACCGCGGCGCTGCCGCCGGGCACCGTCGCGGTGGCCGGCGGCACCGTCGTGCTCGGCGCGGCCTCCTACGTCCACCTGGGCGTGGCCGGCCACAGCCTGTCCGAACAGGACATGGCGAACGTCTCGGTGCTGTGGACGATCGTGATGTCCATCGGCATCGGCGTGTTCTTCCCCATCGAGCAGGAGCTCACCCGGATCGTCTCCGCCCGCGTGGTCCTGGGCCAGGGCACCACCCCGGTGCTGCGCCGCGCCACCCTGCTGACCGCGGGGATGCTCGGCACGACCCTGCTCGTCCTCGGCCTCGGCGCCGGCCCGATCGCCGACCTGCTCTTCCAGGGCGACCGCGCCCTGGTCGCGGCGCTCGGCGGGGCCTTCGCGGGCATGGCCGTCTGCTACCTCACCCGAGGAGTGCTGGCCGGCCTCGGCCGCTTCGCCGCGTACGGCACGCAGCTCGCCGTCGACGGCGGCCTGCGGATCGTGCTCGCCTTCGGCTGCGCGCTGCTCGGACTGAACTCCGCGCTCGCCTTCAGCCTGGTCCTCGCCATCGCGCCCGTCATCGCGACGCTCGTCACCCTGCCTGCGCTGCTGCGCGCGGTCGGCCCCGGCGAGCCGATCGCCTGGCGCGAGCTGTGCAACGGCCTGGGCCTGCTGATCTGCGCGACCCTGCTGTCGCAGGCCGTGGTCAACGCGGCGGTCCTGAGCACCAAACTGCTGGCCCCGACCGACAGCGTGCTGATCGCCGCCCTGCTGAGCGCGCTGGTCCTGGCGCGGGTGCCGCTCTTCGTCTTCGGCTCGCTCCAGGCCTCGCTGCTGAGCGGCCTCACCGCGGCCTTCACCGCCGGGGACCGGGTCGCGTTCTGGGCGATGCTGCGCCGGATCGCGATGGTCGTCGGCGGGCTCGGCCTGCTCGGCGGGGTGCCCGCCACCGCGCTCGGCCCGTGGCTGATCGAGGTGCTGTTCGGCGCCAAGCCGAGGCTGGGCTGCTTCGACTTCTTCCTGATGTCCGCGGGCACCGTGGCGTACATGTTCGCGATGGTCCTCGGACAGGCGCTCATGGTATTCAAACGGCACAACCTGCAACTGCTCTGCTGGGCCCTCGGGACCGCGGTCCTGGTGGGCATCACCCTGATCCCGGGGGACGTGGCCGTGCGCGTGATCGTTGCCTACGCCGTGGGCTCCCTCGCCACCGTGCTCGCTATGCTGGCAGCGCTGAGGCTGAGCTTCCCCGGAGCGGCTGCTGCAGCCACCGAAGGGCCCGGGCAGAAGGCCGACACCGGCCGCCTGGGCGTGGGCGCGGTCGGGAAATGACCATGCCTGCCCACGACGTCACACCGATCACCGAGCACTCGTTTGTGCCCCGTTCCGCTGGAGCTACCGTGTCCGATTACGACGATGTCTGGCTGGTCATACCGGCCTATAACGAGGGCCAGGTGATCGCCGACGTGGTCGAGGGGGCCCGCAAGACGTTCCCCAACATCGTCGTCGTCGACGACGGCAGCACCGACGACTCGGCCCGTCACATAGCCACCACCGGCGCACACCTGGTGCGCCACCCGGTCAACCTCGGCCAGGGCGCGGCCCTGCAGACCGGCCTCACGTACGCGCTCGCCCAGCCCGGCGCCCGCTACTTCGCCACCTTCGACGCCGACGGCCAGCACCAGACCAAGGACGTCGAGACGATGGTCGCGGTGCTGCGCCGCGACGAGGCCGACGTCGTGCTCGGCTCCCGCTTCATCGAGCAGAACGGCCAAGTGCCGTGGATCAAGCAGGTGGTGCTGCGTACGGCCGCCGCGGTCAGCCCCACCGCCCGCAAGCTCAAGCTCACCGACGCGCACAACGGTCTGCGCGTCCTGAGCCGTGCAGCCGCCGAGCAGCTGAACATCACCATGAACGGCATGGCGCACGCGTCCGAGCTCGTCGGCTTCCTGGCCGGCTCCGACCTGCGGGTCACCGAGGTCCCGGTGGACATCCTCTACACCGATTACTCACGCGCCAAGGGTCAGTCCCTGATCAACGGCGTCAACATCCTTTTTGACATTTCGCTGCGGGAGCGTGGGCGTCGATGAAGTACTTCTGGATCCAGCTGCTGCTGATCCTCGGCTCGGTGTCCATGGCACTCATGTTCATCCGGACCTGGGGCCAGGCGAAGAACCGGGCGTGGAAGCGCATAGCGTTCTCCGTGTTCGTGGTCGTCAACGTCTACGCGGTGCTCCGCCCGACGGACGTCACCTGGCTCGCCCAGCAGCTCGGCGTCGGCCGAGGCACCGACCTGGTGCTCTACGTGATGGTGCTCGCGATGGGCTTCCTCACGCTCAACACCTTCCTGCGCTTCCGGTCGCTGGAGAAGAAGATCACCGACCTGGCGCGGACCGTGGCCATCAACGAAGGCGTCCGGCACAACGACGAGCGCCTCGGGCAGGAGCCCGCCGCGGGTTCCGGCGCGGCCGCCGACGCCGACTCCGACTCCGTGAAGGCCTGACGCTCCATGGTGACCTTCGACTTCATGCTCCCCTACTACGGGGACGTGCAGCTGATGCAGGACGCGGTGCGCAGCGTCCTGGCGCAGACCGACCGGGACTTCCGGCTCGTCGTCATCGACGACGGCAAGGAGCCGGACGTACCCGGCTGGTTCGAGCAGCTCGGCGACGAGCGGGTCCACTACACCCGCAACGAGCAGAACCTCGGCATCACCAAGAACTTCCAGAAGTGCGCGGAGCTCTCCGAGGCCGACTACGTGGTCATCATGGGCTGCGACGACATCCTGCACCCGCACTACCTGGAGACCGTCCGCGGGATCGTCGGCGCCCACGCGGGCGTCGGCATGGTCCAGCCCGGCGTCGAGGTCATCGACGGCTCGGGCCGGGTCATGCAGGGCGGCCTGGCCGACAACACCAAGAAGCGGCTGTACGCGCCGCAGGTGAAGGGCCGCCGCCTGATGGGCGGGGAGGAGCTGGCCGCCAGCGTGCTGCGCGGGAACTGGCTGTACTTCCCCTCCATCGCCTGGCGCGGAGAGGCGCTGCGCAAGGTCAACTTCCGCGACGACTACTCGGTGATCCAGGACCTGGCGCTGGTGGTCGACCTGCTGGAGGCCGGTGAGGAGATGGTGATCGACCAGTCGACCACCGTCTTCCAGTACCGCCGCCACGCGGTCAGCGAGTCCTCGGTGCAGGCCTTCTCCGGCACCCGGTTCGCCGAGGCCGAGCGGTACTTCGCCGCGGTCGCCGCGCGCATGGACGCCCGCGGCTGGCCCAAGGCCGCCCGGGCGGCGCGCTTCCACAGCGCCTCCCGCCTGCACGCGCTCACCATGCTCCCCGGCGCCCTGCGCCGCGGGCACCGGGAGGGCGCCCGCACCCTGGCGAAGCACGCCTTCACCTCCGGCCAGAACTGAGCCGACAGCCGGTACCGCACACCACGAAACGGACTGAGATGACGCACCTGGCCCCCGAGGAGGTCGGTGAGGCCGGCGCTCCGGCGCCCCGCCCCGCCCCGACAGCGGAAGGAAAGAGCCGTCTGTCCTCCTCACGGAGCCGGGCGTGGCTCTCCCGGCGGTGGGTGCTGCCGCTGGCCGAGGCCGTCGTCAGCCTCGTGGCCGCCCTCGGGTTCACGCTGCTGAGCACGCACATCAGCGTGAACCCGCTGATCCGGGTCGGCCAGGTCAGCGGCCTCGCCAAGCTCCAGCAGTACGCGGCCGTCCTCGGCCTGCCGCTGCTCGCGGTGCTGCTGTACACCGCCTACCGCGGCTCGCTCCTGCGCCACCAGGCGGCCAAGCGCCTGGTGTGCGCCGCGCTGGCCGGGCTCGCCACCGGCGTGCTGGCCGGCGGCGTGGTCGTCGCCCTGCGCGGCACGCCCTGGGGGCTCGGCGGCCAGGAGGGCGACCCGAGCGCCCTGATCGCCATGGCGAACTCGTTCCTGCACGGCGAGAGCATGTCGGGCATCTACCCGCCCCTGTTCCCCGGCCTGATGGCCGTCTGGGCGAAGATCCGCTACGACGTGCCCGGCGGCACCGGGTTCGCGCTGAAGGACTTCCAGATCTTCTTCACCGCGATCGCGGGCCCGATGACGTACCTGGCCTGGCGGCTGCTGCTCCGGCCGTTCTGGGCGCTGCTCATCGCCGTGCCCTCGGCCCTCCTCTTCATGGACCCGATCCGCCCCTACAGCCACGGCAGCATGCTCGTCCTGCTGCCGCTGCTCGGCTACTGCCTGCGCGAGATGCGCCGCTCCGGCGAGCGCCCGCTGCGCCGGTCGCTGCTGCGCGGCGCGGTCCTCGGCCTGGTCTTCGGCGTGGTCTTCCTCTGGTACTCCGGCTGGTACGTCTGGGCCGCGCCCGGGGTGTTCGTGCTCGCGCTGTGCCTCTTCCCCTGGCGCGCCGGCAAGACGGCGGTCAAGCGGGCCGGCGCGTTCGTCGGCGTCACGCTGCTGACGGCCGGTGTCGTCGGCGCCCCGCTGATCTACCAGATGGCCCGGCTCGGTTCCCAGACCCCGGACCGCTACGCCTTCCTGGCGGTGTACGTCGACCCGGCCTACGTGCTGGGCTGGGTGTCCGACCGGTCCGGGAAGCTGGAGTACCAGACCTGGCCGGCGGCCGGAGAGATGGCGGGCCAGAGCGGCTTCGCCCTGCTGCTGCTGTTCGCCGTGGGCCTGGGCGTCGGTCTGGCGCTGCGCAACACCATGGTGCTGACCGCCGCCGCCACCCTGGCCGGCGCCTGGCTGGCCCGCTTCTGGTTCGCCTCGCACATGGCGCACGACAAGGCCGTTCAGCTCTACCCGCGCACCACCTGGATCATCATGTACTGCCTGATGATCCTGGCCGTCCTCGGCATGATGGCCGTGGTCAACCGGGGCTCCGGCTGGGCCGAGCGCACCCTGCGGCCGAGCGGCGCCGCCCCGGCCGCCCGGGTCGTTCCCCGGCGGGTGGTCGCGCAGCTCGCGGCCGGCATGGTGTGCGCGATCGCGCTGTTCGCCACGATGGGCGCGTCCTGGTCGGTCAACCGGTACATGCCGCAGTCCGACAACATGACGATGGGCATCGACGCCTGGCGGGCCCACACCATCAAGAAGGCGGACGGCAGCTGCCCGCGCTTCGCGCCGAACAAGAAGAACTGCGCGGACATCGTCACCAACGACTGGCGGCAGAACCCCGACGACGGCGAGCTGTGGTGCGGCGGCATCGGGCCGCTGAACTGGAAGACCGTGTGCGGGCGCAAGGCGCCGGCCTCGGAGCTGAAGAAGGAAGAGCAGGAGCAGAAGGCGAAGCAGTAGCCTCCGCCCCAACCGAGGACCCCCGTACCGCAGTTCGCCGCGGACCGGGGGTCCTCGTGCGCGGGCGCGCCTCCGTTCCCCGTACACCCACCCCCCTGTTCGACCCGTCACCGGAGGCCAGTAGCATCCGGCCGGTCAGGCATGTCTTCTGACGGACTCACAACAGGGGTTGGGGACAACTTGAAACTAGGTCGTGTGCGCGGTACGGCTCTGGCCGCCGCGCTCGGTGTCGTCGCGGTCTTCGGCATCCAGGGCGTCGCGAACGGCGTCGACGGCGACGGCGAGGTGTCGCCGTACAGCGCGGGCGCCCGCGAGAAGGGCCCGGTCGAGGGGGAGCTGCACAAGCTCGCGCTGAAGCCCAAGGGCAAGGGCGAGGCCGTCCTCTCCCAGCAGGACACCGAGCCCTTCGGGCTCCTCGGCGTCTCCTGGACCGACCCCGAGGCCGAGGTGAAGGGCAAGATCGAGGCCCGCACCCGGGACGCCGCCACCGGCAAGTGGTCGAAGTGGAAGGTGCTGGAGCAGGCCGAGTCCGGCCTCGACGGCAAGCGCCCGGGCCTGCGCGGTGCGACCGAGCCCGTCTGGGTCGGTCCCTCCGACGGGGCCGAGGTGCGGGTGGGCGGCGGCGCCGCCGAACTGCCCGCCGGCATGGAACTGAACATGGTGGACCCGGGTGCGGGCGCCGCGAAGGCCAGGAAGAAGGGCTCCCTGGGCCTCGGCCCGGCCGCCCTCGCCCTTCCCGCGGCGGACCCGGCGCCGACGACGCCGGGGCCGGAGTCGACCGCCCCGCGGCCGGACGTGGTCTCGCGCGTGCAGTGGGGCGCCGACGAGTCCCTGAACAACGAGGGCCCGGTCTACCTCCCGGGCGCGAAGGTCAAGGCGTTCTTCGTCCACCACACCGCGTCCACCGCGCCGTACGAGTGCTCCGAGTCCGCGGCCATCGTGCGCGGTCTGCACGTCTACCACGTGAAGACCAACGGCTGGCGGGACCTCGGCTACAACTTCCTCGTCGACAAGTGCGGCAACCTCTTCGAGGGCCGCCAGGGCGGTGTGGACCAGCCCGTCCTGGGCGCGCACACCTTCGGCTGGAACCAGGAGTCGTCGAGCATCGCGGTCCTCGGCGACTACACGAACGGCGGGGCCTCGGCCGCGGCGCTCGAAGGCATCTCCAAGGTCGCGGCGTACAAGCTGGGCCAGTACGACGGCGACATGAACGGCACCACGACGCTGACCGCCGGCGCCTCCCAGCCGAACTTCTTCGGCACCAAGTTCGTCCAGGGCCAGCAGTACACCTTCAAGACCGTCTCGGGCCACCGCGACGGCTTCAACACCCAGTGCCCGGGCAACCAGCTCTACCCGCAGCTGGACTCCCTGCGGACGTCGGGCCCCGCGGCCCAGCTGAAGATCGCCTCGGTGAACGGGGCGGCGGCCACGCCGGGCGCCACCCTGCCCAGCGGCGCGGCCCTCACGGTCGACTGGACCACCGGCACCGCGAGCGGCCAGCTGAGCAAGTTCGAGGTGCTGGTCGACGGCGAGTCCGTCGCGGTCGCCGGCGCTTCGGACCGCAAGGCCCTGGCCGCGGTGACCGACGGCCGCCACGAGGTCCGGGTCAAGGCGACCGCCGCGAACGGCAAGGTCTCCACGAGCCTCCCGGTCACCGTCGAGGCGAACGTACCGGGCGCCAAGTTCGTCCCGATGTCCCCGAAGCGCCTGATGGACACCCGTGAGGGGCTCGGCGTGCGCAAGGGCCCGGTCGGCTCGGGCGGCGTGGTCACCCTGCCGGTGGCGGCCGCCACCGGCGGCACGCCCACCGCGGTCGTGCTGAACGTGACGGCGACGAACCCGACGGAGCCGAGCTTCGTGTCGGTGTACCCGGGCGGTACGACCCGCTCCAGCGCGTCGAACCTGAACTTCACCCCGGGCAAGACGATCCCCAACCTGGTGGTCGTGCCGGTCATCAACGGGACCGTCAGCTTCTACAACAACCAGGGCAACGTCGACCTCATCGCCGACATCACCGGCTACTTCACCTCGAGCGGTGAGGGCGCCACGCAGACCAACTTCGGCCCCAAGCGCCTGATGGACACCCGTGAGGGCCTGGGCGTCCCGAAGGGCCCGGTCGGTACCGGCGGCGTGGTCACCCTGCCCGTCGCGGGCGTCGACGGCGTCCCGGCCACCGGCGTCAAGGCCGTGGTGCTGAACGTGACGGCGACGAACCCGACGCAGCCGAGCTTCGTGTCCGTCTACCCGAGCGGTACGACCCGCTCCAGCGCCTCGAACCTGAACTTCACCCCGGGCCAGACGATCCCCAACCTGGTGGTCGTGCCGGTCGTGGACGGGAAGGTCAGCTTCTTCAACAACCAGGGCACGGTCGACCTCATCGCCGACATCACGGGCTACTTCACGGACGGGGACGCGGGCGCCGTGCAGGCGAACTTCGGCCCCAAGCGTCTGATGGACACCCGTGCGGGCCTGGGCGTCCGCCAGGGCCCGGTGGCCGGCGGCAGCGTCGTCACGCTGCCGGTGGCGGGCGTCGGCGGCATCCCGGCGAGCGGGGTGAAGGCCGTGGTGCTGAACGTGACCGCGACGAACCCGACCGAGGCGAGCTTCGTGTCGGTGTTCCCGAGCGGTACGACCCGTACGAGCGCCTCGAACCTGAACTTCACCGCCGGTCTCACGATCCCCAACCTGGTGGTCGTGCCGGTCGTGGACGGGAAGGTCAGCTTCTACAACAACGCGGGGTCGGTGGACCTCATCGCGGACATCACGGGCTATTTCAGCTAGCCGCCTGAACTGCTCTTTCCGCACGTGAGAGGCTCCGCACCAGAGGGTGCGGGGCCTCTCCCGCATTCCGGGGCAGGGGACGGGACAGGGGACATGGGAATGAACGACGAGGGAAGACCGGGCGTCTCCGACGAGGAGTGGGCCCGGTTCGCGCAGGGGGCCGCCGAGGGGGCGGGGGACGCGCCGGGGGAGCCGTCCGCGCGGCAGCGGATGGTGACCGAGCGGCTGCGCCGCGAGCAGGACCCGCCGGGCTGGCGCACCGGCCCGGCCTGGCAGGAGCTCGAGGGCCGGGGGAGGCGGGGGCGGCGGCTCAAGGCCGCCTTGGCCGTCGTGGTCATCGCGGGGGTCGCGCTGATCGCCGTACGGCCGGAGCTGCTCATCGACCGCCTCACGGGCACCTCGGGGGCCCGGGAGGACGCGCGCAACGCTCCCCCTCTGGCCGCGGAGACCGCGCCCCCGAGCGAGGCGCCGCCGGCGGTCGACCCCGACCGTCCGACCTTGCAGGAACCTTTCCGCGGCTCCCCGGCCCTCCAGTGGGCGGACGGCGCCGCCGGTATCGAGCTGCCCGCGGCCGAGGCCGTGGGCGGGATGACCGAGCAGGAGGTCGCCGACGCGCTGGAGAAGGCCAAGCAGTTCCTGGTCGCCGCCAACCTCGACCCCGCGACCCTGCGGGGGGAGCGGCCGAAGGCCGCGCTGGCCCTGCTGGACCCCAAGGACGGCGAGACCGCGGCGCTCCTGGACAAGTCCCTGGCGAAGCCGGACCGGGAACAGGACCCGCTGAACCTGTTCACCCGCTACGACCCGGCCGAGCTGGCGCTCGTGGGCGACGTGGTCAAGGTGCGCGGCCGGATGTGGGTCGAACCCGGCGCCCAGTCCGGCCAGGCCAGGGTGCGGGCCGACTACACCTTCGTCTACCCGCTCGTGAAGGCCGCGCCCGGCGCGGACCAGGTCGAGCGGACCATCGTGCGCCGCGAGATCACCCTGTCGATCGCCGACCGGCGCAAGTGGGAGGCCACGGCCGGCCGGCTCTGGCTGGAGTCCTACCGCGTCGACCTCGCGAACAGCGCGTGCGAGGTGTACGACGGCTACGTGCACCCGGCCTTCGACGCGGACCCGGTGACCGGAGTGACGCCCTCCGGGACCCCCGAGGACCCGTACGACCGGAGCAAGGGCATCGACGCCACCAGCCAGGAAGGCTGCGGCAGCGTGTCCCGGTCCTGACCGGGGGAGATGCCCCGCCGGGCGCGACGGGTGCGGTGGTTTGACCACGCAGCGTGGCGGGGTATTGTCTTCCGCCCGATTGGCCAGGTACGTGCCTCGTATGGCAGACTACTCAAGTTGCTCGGCTGAGTGCCGATGCTGCGCGCCTCCCGCCGGGAGGACCGGAAGCGAGTCCCACAGTACTCGTCGTCCTTAATCTGCCTTCCGGGGCAGCAATGGGGGCGGACGTACGGGAATCTTCTGGGAAGTGTCAGCACGGTGCCCACCAGGCGCTCGGTGGGTGTTTCTCCCCCGACACGCGGTCTCAGGGACCGCACCCCCTTGGATGAGGGAATTTCCGTATGGGAATTTTCTGTAGAGGGAGTGCGACACGCCCGACCGCGTGGGTCGGAGGAAGAACCGCGGGATCCGTCCCGCAGCCGCCCGAGGGCCAGAGCGTTCCACATACAGACAGGACTACGGAGTAGCCATGGCGGGACAGAAGATCCGCATCCGGCTCAAGGCCTACGACCACGAGGTCATCGACTCCTCGGCGAAGAAGATCGTCGAGACGGTGACGCGCACTGGTGCGTCGGTCGCGGGCCCGGTGCCGCTGCCCACTGAGAAGAACGTGTACTGCGTCATCAAGTCGCCGCACAAGTACAAGGACTCGCGCGAGCACTTCGAGATGCGCACGCACAAGCGCCTGATCGACATCCTCGACCCGACGCCGAAGACCGTTGACTCCCTGATGCGACTCGACCTCCCGGCCGGTGTCGACATCGAGATCAAGCTCTAAGGGCCGGTGATCTGAGAGATGGCAAAGCAGATCAAGGGCATCCTGGGCGAGAAGCTCGGCATGACGCAGGTGTGGGACGAGAACAACCGTGTTGTTCCCGTCACCGTCGTCAAGGCCGGCCCGAACGTCGTGACCCAGGTCCGTACCAACGACATCGACGGCTACGAGTCGGTCCAGATCGCCTTCGGCGAGATCGACCCGCGCAAGGTGAACAAGCCCCTCAAGGGCCACTTCGCCAAGGCCGACGTGACCCCCCGCCGCCACCTGGTGGAGCTCCGCACCTCCGACGCCAGCGAGTACACGCTCGGCCAGGAGATCACTGCTGAGGTGTTCGAGTCCGGCGTCAAGGTTGACGTCACGGGCAACAGCAAGGGCAAGGGCTTCGCCGGTGTCATGAAGCGGCACAACTTCCGGGGCCTCGGCGCCGGTCACGGTGTGCAGCGCAAGCACCGCTCCCCCGGTTCGATCGGTGGCTGCGCCACCCCTGGGCGTGTCTTCAAGGGCATGCGCATGGCCGGTCGCATGGGCAACGAGCGTGTCACCACCCAGAACCTGACCATCCACGCGGTTGACGCGGAGAAGGGTCTGCTCCTCATCAAGGGCGCGGTCCCCGGTCCGAACGGCGGCCTCGTCCTGGTCCGTACCGCGGCCAAGGGGGCTTGAGGTAATGAGCACCATTGACATCCTTTCGCCGGCAGGCGACAAGGCCGGTACCGTCGAGCTCCCCGCGGAGATCTTCGACGCGAAGACCAGCGTTCCGCTGATCCACCAGGTCGTTGTCGCCCAGCTGGCAGCTGCCCGTCAGGGCACGCACAAGACCAAGCGTCGTGGCGAAGTCCGTGGTGGTGGCCGCAAGCCGTACCGCCAGAAGGGCACCGGCCGCGCGCGCCAGGGTTCGACCCGTGCGCCGCAGTTCGTCGGCGGTGGCGTCGTCCACGGCCCGCAGCCGCGTGACTACTCCCAGCGGACCCCCAAGAAGATGAAGGCCGCCGCCCTCCGCGGTGCCCTCTCGGACCGTGCGCGTCACTCCCGCATCCACGTCGTCACCGGCGTGGTCGAGGGTGCCGCCTCCACGAAGGCCGCCAAGACGCTGTTCGGCAAGATCTCGGAGCGCAAGAACCTGCTCCTGGTCGTCGAGCGTGCCGACGAGGCCGCGTGGCTGTCCGCCCGCAACCTGCCCCAGGTCCACATCCTGGAGCCGGGCCAGCTGAACACGTACGACGTGATCGTCTCTGACGACGTGGTCTTCACTCAGGCCGCTTTCGAGTCCTTCGTGTCTGGCCCCAAGGCCGATGAGACCGAAGGGAGCGACGCCTGATGTCTGAGGCGACCGTTACCAGCAAGACCTTCACTGACCCGCGCGACCTGCTGATCAAGCCGGTTGTCTCGGAGAAGAGCTACGCGCTGCTGGACGAGAACAAGTACACGTTCATCGTCGCGCCTGGCGCCAACAAGACCCAGATCAAGCAGGCCGTCGAGGCGGTCTTCTCGGTCAAGGTCACCGGGGTCAACACGATCAACCGTCAGGGTAAGCGCAAGCGCACCAAGACCGGTTTCGGCAAGCGCGCGAACACCAAGCGCGCCATCGTGACCCTCGCTGAGGGCGACCGAATCGACATCTTCGGCGGCCAGGCCTCCTAACGGAGGTCTAGTCGTCCGGAATCGGACGAGGACTGAGAAATGGGTATCCGCAAGTACAAGCCGACGACCCCGGGCCGTCGTGGCTCCAGCGTCGCCGACTTTGTCGAGATCACGCGGTCCACGCCGGAGAAGTCGCTGGTTCGCCCGCTGCACAGCAAGGGCGGCCGTAACAACACCGGTCGGATCACTGTTCGCCACCAGGGTGGCGGTCACAAGCGCGCCTACCGCGTGATCGACTTCCGTCGTCACGACAAGGACGGCGTGCCGGCCAAGGTCGCGCACATCGAGTACGACCCCAACCGCACGGCGCGCATCGCGCTGCTGCACTACGCCGACGGCGAGAAGCGCTACATCCTGGCGCCGAAGAGCCTGAAGCAGGGCGACCGGATTGAGAACGGCCCCACGGCCGACATCAAGCCCGGCAACAACCTGGCACTGCGCAACATCCCGGTCGGTACCACGATCCACGCGATCGAGCTCCGTCCCGGTGGCGGCGCCAAGTTCGCCCGCTCCGCTGGTGCCTCCGTGCAGCTGCTGGCGAAGGAGGGCACCATGGCCCACCTCCGCATGCCGTCCGGCGAGATCCGTCTCGTCGACGCGCGCTGCCGCGCCACGGTCGGCGAGGTCGGCAACGCCGAGCAGTCGAACATCAACTGGGGCAAGGCCGGCCGCATGCGCTGGAAGGGCGTTCGCCCGTCCGTCCGCGGTGTCGCGATGAACCCGGTTGACCACCCGCACGGTGGTGGTGAGGGCAAGACCAGTGGTGGTCGCCACCCGGTCTCCCCGTGGGGTCAGAAGGAGGGTCGTACTCGCTCGCCGAAGAAGGCTTCGAGCAAGTACATCGTCCGCCGCCGCAAGACGAACAAGAAGCGCTAGGAGCGGGTTTAGATGCCGCGCAGTCTCAAGAAGGGGCCCTTCGTCGACGACCACCTCGTAAAGAAGGTGGACGTCCAGAACGAAGCCGGCACCAAGAACGTCATCAAGACCTGGTCCCGTCGCTCGATGATCATCCCCAGCATGCTGGGTCACACCATCGCGGTGCACAACGGCAAGACCCACGTCCCGGTGTTCGTCACCGAGTCGATGGTCGGCCACAAGCTCGGCGAGTTCTCGCCGACTCGCACCTTCCGCGGCCACGTCAAGGACGACCGGAAGTCGAAGCGCCGCTAAAGGCGGGGTGGTTACGACTATGACTTACACCGAAGGGACAACCATGGAAGCCAGGGCCCAGGCGCGGTACATCCGCGTCACGCCCATGAAGGCCCGCCGAGTGGTGGACCTTATCCGTGGCATGGATGCCACGGAGGCTCAGGCGGTCCTGCGTTTCGCCCCGCAGGCCGCGAGCGTGCCGGTTGGCAAGGTGCTGGACAGCGCCATTGCCAATGCCGCACACAACTACAACCACCCGGACGCCTCCACGCTGGTCATCAGCGAGGCGTTCGTGGACGAGGGCCCGACCCTGAAGCGGTTCCGTCCGCGTGCGCAGGGCCGTGCCTACCGGATCCGCAAGCGGACCAGCCACATCACCGTGGTCGTCAGCAGCAAGGAAGGTTCCCGGTAATGGGCCAGAAGGTAAACCCGCACGGGTTCCGGCTCGGCATCACCACCGACTTCAAGTCGCGTTGGTACGCCGACAAGCTGTACAAGGACTACGTCAAGGAAGACGTCGCCATCCGTCGGATGATGACGTCCGGCATGGAGCGCGCCGGCATCTCGAAGGTTGAGATCGAGCGCACCCGTGACCGCGTGCGGGTGGACATCCACACCGCTCGTCCGGGCATCGTCATCGGCCGCCGTGGCGCCGAGGCCGACCGCATCCGCGGTGACCTCGAGAAGCTCACGGGCAAGCAGGTCCAGCTGAACATCCTCGAGGTCAAGAACCCCGAGCTCGACGCTCAGCTGGTTGCCCAGGCCGTTGCCGAGCAGCTCTCCTCCCGCGTCTCCTTCCGTCGTGCCATGCGCAAGAGCATGCAGGGCACGATGAAGGCCGGCGCCAAGGGCATCAAGATCCAGTGTGGCGGCCGTCTCGGCGGCGCCGAGATGTCCCGCTCCGAGTTCTACCGCGAAGGCCGTGTGCCGCTGCACACCCTCCGCGCGAACGTGGACTACGGCTTCTTCGAGGCCAAGACCACCTTCGGCCGTATCGGTGTGAAGGTCTGGATCTACAAGGGCGACGTCAAGAACATCGCCGAGGTTCGCGCCGAGAACGCTGCGGCCCGTGCGGGTAACCGCCCGGCCCGTGGCGCGCAGGGCGCAGGCGACCGTCCCGCCGGCCGTGGTGGCCGTGGTGGCGAGCGCGGCGGCCGTGGTGGCCGCAAGCCGCAGCAGGCTGCTGGTGCCGAGGCCCCCAAGGCCGACGCTCCTGCCGCCGCTCCGGCCGAGAGCACCGGAACGGAGGCCTGACCGACATGCTGATCCCTCGTAGGGTCAAGCACCGCAAGCAGCACCACCCCAAGCGCAGTGGCATGGCGAAGGGCGGTACTGAGGTCACGTTCGGTGAGTACGGCATCCAGGCGCTGACCCCGGCGTACGTGACGAACCGCCAGATCGAGGCGGCTCGTATTGCGATGACCCGCCACATCAAGCGTGGCGGCAAGGTCTGGATCAACATCTACCCGGACCGCCCGCTGACGAAGAAGCCTGCCGAGACCCGCATGGGTTCCGGTAAGGGTTCTCCCGAGTGGTGGATCGCCAACGTGCACCCGGGCCGGGTCATGTTCGAGCTGTCCTACCCGAACGAGAAGATTGCTCGTGAGGCGCTCACCCGCGCTGCTCACAAGCTTCCGATGAAGTGCCGGATTGTTCGGCGCGAGGCAGGTGAGTCGTGATGGCGACGGGAACCAAGGCGTCCGAGCTGCGTGAGCTCGGCAACGAGGAGCTCGTTGGCAAGCTGCGCGAGGCCAAGGAGGAGCTGTTCAAGCTCCGCTTCCAGGCGGCCACGGGTCAGCTGGAGAACAACGGCCGGCTCAAGTCCGTCCGTAAGGACATCGCTCGCATCTACACCCTGATGCACGAGCGTGAGCTCGGTATCGAGACGGTGGAGAGCGCCTGATGAGCGAGAACAACGTGACTGAGAAGACCGAGCGCGGTTTCCGCAAGACCCGTGAGGGTCTGGTCGTCAGCGACAAGATGGACAAGACCGTCGTCGTCGCCGTCGAGGACCGCGTCAAGCACGCCCTGTACGGCAAGGTCATCCGCCGTACGAACAAGCTCAAGGCGCACGACGAGCAGAACGCTGCCGGCGTCGGCGACCGCGTCCTCATCATGGAGACGCGTCCGCTGTCGGCGAGCAAGCGCTGGCGCATCGTCGAGATCCTCGAGAAGGCCAAGTAAGCACCTGAGGGGTTTCCCTTAGGTTCGTTCCGCCAGGCTCGGTGGGGGCCCACCTCTCCGGAGTGAAGCCCCCGCCGGGAACCGGCAGACAAACAGGAGATACACGTGATCCAGCAGGAGTCGCGACTGCGTATCGCCGACAACACTGGTGCCAAGGAAATCCTTTGCATCCGTGTTCTCGGTGGTTCCGGTCGCCGCTACGCGGGCATCGGTGACGTCATCGTCGCCACCGTCAAGGACGCGATCCCCGGTGGCAACGTGAAGAAGGGTGACGTCGTCAAGGCGGTCATCGTTCGCACCGTCAAGGAGCGTCGCCGCCAGGACGGCTCGTACATCCGCTTTGACGAGAACGCCGCCGTCATTCTGAAGAACGACGGCGACCCTCGCGGCACCCGTATCTTCGGCCCGGTGGGCCGTGAGCTGCGCGAGAAGAAGTTCATGAAGATCATCTCGCTCGCGCCGGAGGTGCTGTAAGCATGAAGATCAAGAAGGGCGACCTGGTTCAGGTCATCACCGGTAAGGACAAGGGCAAGCAGGGCAAGGTCATCGTCGCCTTCCCCGCCGACAACCGCGTCCTCGTCGAGGGTGTCAACCGGGTCAAGAAGCACACCAAGGCTGCGCAGAACCAGGCCGGTGGCATTGTGATCACCGAGGCCCCGGTCCACGTCAGCAACGTTCAGCTGGTTGTGGAGAAGGACGGCAAGAAGGTCGTCACCCGCGTCGGCTACCGCTTCGACGACGAGGGCAACAAGATCCGCGTTGCCAAGCGGACGGGTGAGGACATCTGATGGCTACCACTCCGCGTCTCAAGACGAAGTACCGCGAGGACATCGCGGGCAAGCTGCGTGAGGAGTTCTCCTACGAGAACGTCATGCAGATCCCCGGCCTCGTGAAGATCGTGGTCAACATGGGTGTGGGCGACGCCGCCCGCGACTCCAAGCTGATCGACGGCGCCATCCGCGACCTGACGACGATCACCGGTCAGAAGCCGGCCGTCACGAAGGCCCGCAAGTCCATCGCGCAGTTCAAGCTGCGTGAGGGTCAGCCGATCGGCTGCCACGTCACCCTCCGTGGTGACCGCATGTGGGAGTTCCTGGACCGTACGCTGTCGCTCGCGCTGCCGCGTATCCGTGACTTCCGCGGTCTGTCGCCGAAGCAGTTCGACGGCCGTGGCAACTACACCTTCGGTCTCACGGAGCAGGTCATGTTCCACGAGATCGACCAGGACAAGATCGACCGTACCCGGGGTATGGACATCACCGTGGTCACCACGGCGACCAACGACGCTGAGGGCCGCGCGCTCCTTCGTCACCTCGGCTTCCCCTTCAAGGAGGCGTAAGCGAGATGGCGAAGAAGGCTCTCATCGCGAAGGCTGCCCGCAAGCCCAAGTTCGGTGTGCGTGCGTACACCCGCTGCCAGCGCTGCGGTCGTCCCCACTCCGTGTACCGCAAGTTCGGCCTGTGCCGCGTCTGCCTTCGTGAGATGGCTCACCGTGGCGAGCTGCCGGGCGTGACCAAGAGCTCCTGGTAATCACCCTCGTCCGCAAGGACTTGGGCGTTACCAGGCACTCTCGGTAAGCATCTGGACGGTGGGTGCCCGGCCGCGCATGCCTTAGGCTTGTGTGGTTGGGCGTCCGCCGCCCATAACGACTTACTACGCCGTAGGTCCCCGCACCGCACCCGTCCCGCCACTGAGTGGGGAGAGGGATGGCGCATACAGGAAACCCCGGCGAGAGAGGCCGAAGGCCACTTCATGACCATGACTGACCCGATCGCAGACATGCTCACGCGTCTGCGTAACGCTAACTCGGCGTACCACGACACCGTCGTGATGCCGCACAGCAAGATCAAGTCGCACATCGCAGAGATCCTCAAGCAGGAGGGTTTCATCACCGGCTGGAAGGTCGAGGACGCCGAGGTCGGCAAGAACCTCGTCCTCGAGCTGAAGTTCGGGCCGAACCGCGAGCGCTCCATTGCGGGCATCAAGCGGATCTCGAAGCCCGGTCTGCGCGTGTACGCGAAGTCCACCAACCTGCCGAAGGTCCTCGGCGGCCTGGGCGTGGCGATCATCTCCACGTCCCACGGTCTCCTGACCGGCCAGCAGGCAGGCAAGAAGGGCGTAGGTGGGGAAGTCCTCGCCTACGTCTGGTAGTCGGGAACGGAGGAAAAGCAATGTCGCGAATCGGCAAGCTCCCCATCCAGGTTCCCGCCGGTGTGGACGTCACCATCGATGGCCAGACGGTTGCTGTGAAGGGCCCCAAGGGTTCCCTCGAGCACACCGTTAAGGCGCCCATCGCAATCGTCAAGGACGAGGACGGCGTTCTGAACGTCACCCGCCCGAACGACGAGCGTCAGAACAAGGCCCTGCACGGCCTGTCCCGCACGCTGGTGGCGAACATGATCACCGGTGTGACCACGGGGTACGTCAAGGCTCTCGAGATCAGCGGTGTCGGTTACCGCGTGGCCGCGAAGGGCTCCAACCTGGAGTTCCAGCTCGGCTACAGCCACCCGATCCTGGTGGAGGCGCCCGAGGGCATCTCCTTCAAGGTCGAGTCGCCGACCAAGTTCTCGGTCGAGGGCATCGACAAGCAGAAGGTCGGCGAGGTCGCCGCCAACATCCGCAAGCTGCGGAAGCCCGACCCGTACAAGGCCAAGGGTGTCAAGTACGCCGGCGAAGTCATCCGCCGCAAGGTCGGAAAGGCTGGTAAGTAGCCATGGCATACGGTGTGAAGATCGCCAAGGGCGACGCGTACAAGCGCGCTGCCAAGGCTCGCCGCCACATCCGCATCCGCAAGAACGTCTCGGGTACGGCGGAGCGTCCGCGCCTCGTCGTGACGCGTTCCAACCGCAACATCGTTGCTCAGGTCATCGACGACCTCCAGGGCCACACCCTGGCGTCGGCGTCGACCCTGGACGCTTCGATCCGCGGTGGCGAAGGCGACAAGAGCGCCCAGGCCCAGGCTGTCGGCGCGCTCGTCGCCGAGCGTGCCAAGGCCGCGGGTGTCGAGACCGTCGTGTTCGACCGCGGTGGCAACCGATACGCCGGGCGCATTGCCGCTCTGGCTGACGCCGCCCGCGAAGCCGGGCTGAAGTTCTAAGCCCCGGTTCCGGGACTCACGGACGTAACAGAGAGAGGTAATCCAATGGCTGGACCCCAGCGCCGCGGAAGCGGTGCCGGTGGCGGCGAGCGGCGGGACCGGAAGGGTCGCGACGGTGGCCCTGCCGCCGAGAAGACCGCTTACGTTGAGCGCGTTGTCGCGATCAACCGCGTCGCCAAGGTTGTCAAGGGTGGTCGCCGCTTCAGCTTCACCGCGCTGGTCGTGGTGGGCGACGGTGACGGCACCGTAGGTGTCGGTTACGGCAAGGCCAAGGAAGTTCCCGCGGCCATCGCCAAGGGCGTCGAGGAAGCCAAGAAGAACTTCTTCAAGGTTCCGCGCATCCAGGGCACCATCCCTCACCCGATCACGGGCGAGCGTGCCGCGGGCGTCGTGCTCCTGAAGCCGGCTGCTCCCGGTACCGGTGTTATCGCCGGTGGCCCGGTGCGCGCCGTTCTGGAGTGCGCCGGCGTTCACGACATCCTGTCGAAGTCGCTCGGCTCGTCCAACGCGATCAACATCGTGCACGCGACCGTTGCCGCGCTCAAGGGCCTGCAGCGTCCCGAGGAGATCGCGGCTCGCCGTGGTCTGCCCCTCGAGGACGTCGCTCCCGCGGCTCTGCTTCGTGCACGTGCCGGGGCGGGTGCTGCGTAATGGCACGCCTCAAGATCACGCAGACGAAGTCGTACATCGGCAGCAAGCAGAACCACCGCGACACTCTGCGTTCGCTCGGGCTCAAGCGCCTGAACGACGTGGTCGTCAAGGAGGACCGCCCCGAGTTCCGCGGAATGGTGCACACCGTCCGCCACCTCGTGACGGTTGAGGAGGTTGACTAACATGGCTGAGAACAGCCCGCTGAAGGCCCACAACCTCCGTCCCGCCCCCGGTGCCAAGACCGCGAAGACCCGTGTCGGTCGTGGTGAGGCGTCGAAGGGTAAGACGGCCGGTCGTGGTACGAAGGGCCAGAAGGCCCGTTACCAGATCCCGCAGCGCTTCGAGGGTGGGCAGATGCCCCTCCACATGCGTCTGCCGAAGCTCAAGGGCTTCAAGAACCCGTTCCGCACCGAGTTCCAGGTCGTGAACCTGGACAAGCTCGGCGCTCTCTACCCCGAGGGTGGAGAGGTCACGGTGGCCGACCTGGTCGCCAAGGGCGCGGTGCGCAAGAACAGCCTCGTCAAGGTCCTGGGCCAGGGCGAGATCTCCGTGGCGCTGCAGGTTTCGGTTGACGCCGTCTCCGGCTCCGCCAAGGAGAAGATTGCCGCCGCCGGTGGCACTGTCACCGAGCTCGTCTAAGACGAATCCAGTGGCTAAATAGCTCGAAACCCGACCGGGGATGCCTCACATATGGGGCATCCCCGGTTGGTCGTTCCACGGGAGGCGCACTCGCCGGTAAGGTGGCGTGCACCTTTGCTTTGTCGTATTCGTCGATCCCTCAGACCGTCACCTCTGACGCAGTAGCGCGGGGGTCGCAGGAGGCACCGTGCTCACCGCGTTCGCCCGGGCGTTCAAGACGCCCGACCTGCGCAAGAAGCTGCTCTTCACGCTCGGCATCATCGTGCTGTTCCGGCTCGGGTCCCACATCCCGGTACCCGGCGTGAGCTACAAGAACGTCCAGATCTGTGTCGACCAGGCAGGCAGCAGCAACGGGCTGTTCGGTCTCGTCAACATGTTCAGCGGCGGTGCGCTGCTGCAGATCACGATCTTCGCGCTCGGCATCATGCCGTACATCACGGCGAGCATCATCCTGCAGCTGCTGACCGTGGTCATCCCGAAGCTGGAGACCCTCAAGAAAGAGGGCCAGTCCGGCACGGCGAAGATCACTCAGTACACGCGCTATCTGACGGTCGCGCTCGCGATCCTGCAGGGCACGGGCCTCGTCGCCACCGCCCGCACCGGTGCCCTCTTCCAGGGCTGCCAGGTCGCCAGTCAGATCGTCCCCAACCGTTCGATCTTCACCACCGTCGTCATGGTGATCACCATGACCGCCGGTACCTGTGTCGTCATGTGGCTCGGCGAGCTCATCACCGACCGCGGCATCGGCAACGGCATGTCGATCCTGATGTTCATCTCGATCGCCGCCGGCTTCATCGGCGCCCTCTGGCAGATCAAGCTCCAGGGCAAGATCGCCGACGGCTGGGTCGAGTTCGGCGTCGTGATGCTCGTCGGCCTCGCGATGGTCGGTCTGGTGGTCTTCGTCGAGCAGGCGCAGCGCCGGATCCCGGTCCAGTACGCGAAGCGCATGATCGGCCGACGCGCGTACGGCGGCACCTCGACGTACATCCCGCTCAAGGTGAACCAGGCGGGCATCATCCCCGTCATCTTCGCCTCGTCGCTGCTGTACATCCCTGCACTGGTCGTGCAGTTCAGCGGTTCCACCGCCGGCTGGGCGACGTGGATCCAGAAGCACTTCGTCAAGGGCGACCACCCGTACTACATCGCCGTCTACTTCCTCCTGATCGTCTTCTTCGCGTTCTTCTACGTGGCGATCTCGTTCAACCCCGAGGAAGTTGCAGACAACATGAAGAAGTATGGTGGGTTCATCCCGGGTATTCGTGCCGGTCGACCTACCGCCGAGTACCTGAGCTACGTGCTCAACCGGATCACTTGGCCGGGGTCGCTGTACCTGGGTCTCATCGCTCTTGTGCCGACGATGGCGTTGGCCGGCTTCGGAGCGAACCAGAACTTCCCGTTCGGCGGGACGAGCATCCTGATCATCGTGGGTGTGGGTCTGGAAACCGTGAAGCAGATCGAGAGCCAGCTCCAGCAGCGTAATTACGAAGGGTTCCTCCGCTGATGCGAATCGTCCTCGTCGGACCGCCCGGTGCGGGCAAGGGAACGCAGGCCGCGTTCCTTGCCAAGAACCTGTCGATCCCGCACATCTCCACGGGCGACCTGTTCCGGGCAAACATCAGCCAGGGCACCGCGCTGGGCAAGCAGGCGAAGGCGTTCATGGACGCCGGCGACCTGGTGCCCGACGAGGTCACCATCGCCATGGCCAAGGACCGCATGGAGCAGCCGGACGCCGCGAACGGCTTCCTGCTCGACGGCTTCCCGCGCAACGTGTCGCAGGCCGAGGCCCTCGACGAGATGCTCAAGACGGCGGGCATGAAGCTCGACGCCGTCCTCGACCTGGAGGTCGAGGAGGACGAGGTGGTCAAGCGCATCGCCGGCCGCCGGATCTGCCGCAACGACTCCTCGCACGTGTTCCACGTGGCGTACGCCCGGCCGAAGGCCGAGGGCGTCTGCGACAAGTGCGGCGGCGAGCTGTACCAGCGCGGGGACGACTCCGAGGCCACGGTCCGCAACCGGCTGGAGGTCTACCACACGCAGACCGAGCCGATCATCGACTACTACAAGGGCCAGGGCCTGCTCGTGACCATCCCGGCCCTCGGTGAGGTCGCGGACGTGACGAAGCGCGCGATGGATGCGCTGAACAAGTAGTCACCCTTTGTGTGCAGGTACGGCCGCGGTGTCCCCAGGGCATCGCGGCCGTACTGTTGAGAAGACCCGTACCGAGGCTGGAAGGCTTTTTTCATGGTCCAGATCAAGACCCCCGAGCAGATCGCGAAGATGCGCGAGGCAGGGCTGGTCGTCGCCGCGATCCACGCTGCGACCCGTGAGGCGGCCGTTCCGGGCGCCACGACGCGGGATCTGGACATGGTGGCCCGCAAGGTGATCGCGGACGCCGGTGCGAAGTCGAACTTCCTCGGCTACGGAGGCTTCCCGGCGACCATCTGCACCTCGGTGAACGAGGTCGTCGTCCACGGCATCCCGGACGACAAGACCGTCCTCAAGGACGGCGACATCATCTCGATCGACGCCGGCGCGATCGTCGACGGCTGGCACGGCGACGCGGCCTACACCGCCTTCGTGGGCACTGGGCACGCCCCTGAGCTCGTGGAGCTCTCCCGGGTGACCGAGGAGTCCATGTGGGCCGGTATCGCCGCCATGAAGCTCGGCAACCGGCTCGTGGACATCTCGAAGGCGATCGAGACCTACATCAAGCGCCAGCCGCGGCCGTCCACCGGTGAGCACAGCCTCGGCAAGTTCGGGATCATCGAGGACTACGGCGGGCACGGCATCGGGTCCGAGATGCACATGGACCCCCACCTGCTGAACTACGTCTCGCGCAAGCGGGGCAAGGGGATCAAGCTCGTACCGGGCGTCTGCCTGGCCATCGAGCCGATGGTCTCCCTGGGCACTGCCCAGACCGAGGTCCTGGCGGACGACTGGACGGTCATCACCACGGACGGCACGTGGTCCTCCCACTGGGAGCACTCCATCGCGCTGACCGAGGCCGGCCCCATCGTGCTGACCAGCCCGGACTGCGGCAAGGCCAAACTGGCGGAGTACGGGGTCACCACGGCCCCGGACCCCCTCGGTTAATGATCTACACTCTGGGGCAAACTTTCCGGATTCGTCTTTCTGGGAGCCCTGACGTAGACTGACTCGTCGGCTCTCGTGCACTTCCATGCCTGCATGGCGCACGGAGCTGATCAAGGTAGCCGATTCGAAGGGCGAAGCGTGGCCAAGAAGCAAGGTGCCATCGAAATCGAGGGCACCGTGATCGAGTCCCTCCCGAACGCGATGTTCAAGGTGGAACTGCAGAACGGTCACAAGGTCCTCGCGCACATCAGCGGCAAGATGCGCATGCACTACATCCGCATCCTCCCGGATGACCGGGTCGTCGTGGAGCTGTCTCCGTACGACCTCACGCGTGGCCGGATCGTCTACCGATACAAGTAGATCTTGTCCTCACTCCTGCCTGGGCATCCGTCCCGGTGCGGGTGGTGGCACTGACCCGGAGAACCTCACCAACATGAAGGTCAAGCCGAGCGTCAAGAAGATCTGCGACAAGTGCAAGGTGATCCGCCGTCACGGTCGGGTCATGGTCATCTGCGACAACCTGCGCCACAAGCAGCGCCAGGGCTGACGCACGCCGACCGACCTGCCTTCCGCAGTTCTTCGCGCGACGTAAGAAAACGTACATACGCAGAACCCGCCCAGCCCTGAGAGGGGCCGGCGGTACCTCCGGCGGGGGCCGGGGACCCGGACGTACCATCACCCACTTCGGGTGGTCGGCGGTCGGGAGTGGTTCTGCGGAAGACCCCCGAACACACAGGAGCCATTTGTGGCACGCGTTTCCGGTGTTGACATCCCGCGCGAAAAGCGTGTGGAGATCGCACTCACCTACGTCTTCGGTATCGGGCGCACCCGGTCCAAGGAGATCCTCGCCTCCACCGGCGTGAACCCGAACACCCGCGTTCGTGACCTGGCCGAAGAGGACCTCGTCAAGATCCGCGAGTACGTGGACGCCAACCTCCGTACCGAGGGTGACCTCCGCCGCGAGATCCAGGGCGACATTCGCCGCAAGATCGAGATCCAGTGCTACCAGGGCATCCGCCACCGTCGTGGCCTGCCGGTGCACGGTCAGCGCACCAGCACGAACGCGCGTACCCGCAAGGGCCCGCGTCGCGCGATCGCCGGTAAGAAGAAGCCGGGCAAGAAGTAGTCCTGTTCAGCGGTCTTGCGCTGTAGGACCGACCACCTCCCGTAGGAGATTTAGATGCCCCCCAAGGGTCGTCAGGGCGCTGCCAAGAAGGTGCGCCGCAAGGAAAAGAAGAACGTCGCTCACGGGCACGCCCACATCAAGAGCACGTTCAACAACACGATCGTCTCGATCACGGACCCCTCGGGCAACGTGATCTCCTGGGCCTCCGCCGGCCACGTCGGCTTCAAGGGCTCGCGCAAGTCCACCCCCTTCGCCGCGCAGATGGCCGCCGAGTCGGCCGCCCGCCGCGCGCAGGAGCACGGCATGCGCAAGGTCGACGTCTTCGTCAAGGGTCCCGGCTCCGGCCGTGAGACCGCGATCCGCTCCCTCCAGGCCACCGGCCTCGAGGTCGGCTCGATCCAGGACGTCACCCCCACCCCGCACAACGGCTGCCGCCCGCCGAAGCGCCGCCGCGTCTGACGCAGCGGACGCACCTGTGCGTTCTTGAGTGTCCGGGCGGTACGTCCCCTTCGGGGGCCGTGCCGCCCGTACCCTTGCAGTAGCCGTACTCCGGTACGGCGTCCCGTCGGGCGTCAAATAGTGGGCGTCCACGAATGAAGGAACACAGACATGCTTATCGCTCAGCGTCCTTCGCTGACCGAAGAGGTCGTCGACGAGTACCGCTCGCGGTTCGTGATCGAGCCGCTGGAGCCGGGCTTCGGCTACACCCTCGGCAACTCCCTGCGCCGTACGCTCCTGTCCTCGATCCCGGGTGCCGCTGTCACCAGCATCCGCGTGGACGGCGTCCTGCACGAGTTCACCACCGTGCCGGGCGTCAAGGAAGACGTCACCGACATCATCCTCAACATCAAGCAGCTGGTCGTCTCCTCGGAGCACGACGAGCCGGTCGTGATGTACCTGCGCAAGCAGGGTCCCGGCCTGGTCACCGCTGCCGACATCGCGCCCCCGGCCGGTGTCGAGGTGCACAACCCGGACCTGGTCCTCGCCACGCTCAACGGCAAGGGCAAGCTGGAGATGGAGCTGACCGTCGAGCGCGGTCGCGGCTATGTCTCCGCCGTCCAGAACAAGCAGCTGGGCCAGGAGATCGGCCGTATCCCGATCGACTCCATCTACAGCCCGGTCCTCAAGGTCACCTACAAGGTCGAGGCGACCCGAGTCGAGCAGCGCACCGACTTCGACAAGCTGATCGTCGACGTCGAGACCAAGCAGGCCATGCGCCCGCGCGACGCCATGGCGTCCGCCGGCAAGACCCTGGTCGAGCTGTTCGGTCTGGCCCGCGAGCTCAACATCGACGCCGAGGGCATCGACATGGGCCCGTCCCCGACGGACGCCGCCCTGGCCGCCGACCTGGCGCTGCCGATCGAGGAGCTCGAGCTCACGGTCCGCTCGTACAACTGCCTCAAGCGCGAGGGCATCCACTCCGTGGGTGAGCTCGTCGCCCGCTCCGAGGCCGACCTGCTCGACATCCGCAACTTCGGTGCGAAGTCGATCGACGAGGTCAAGGCGAAGCTGGCCGGCATGGGCCTGGCGCTCAAGGACAGCCCGCCCGGATTCGACCCGACCGCCGCCGCCGACGCCTTCGGCGCCGACGACGACGCGGACGCCGGTTTCGTCGAGACCGAGCAGTACTGAGAAAGCTTGTGGGGGGCTCGCGCCCCCCACACCCCCTCTCGCGACCGCTTGAGGGAACTGACTCCGGTACCTGACACGGCCGGTGCAGATTTGAAGGAGTAACAATGCCGCGTCCCGCAAAGGGTGCCCGCCTGGGCGGCTCCGCCGCGCACGAGAAGCACCTCCTCGCGAACCTCGCGAAGGCGCTCTTCGAGCACGGCCGCATCACCACCACCGAGGCCAAGGCCCGTCGCCTGCGTCCCTACGCCGAGCGTCTGGTCACCAAGGCCAAGAAGGGCGACATCCACAACCGTCGCCTGGTGCTGCAGACGATCACGGACAAGAGCATCGTGCACACGCTGTTCACCGAGATCGCCCCGCGCTACGAGAACCGCCCCGGTGGTTACACGCGCATCACCAAGATCGGCAACCGTCGTGGCGACAACGCCCCGATGGCGGTCATCGAGCTGGTCGAGGCCCTGACGGTCGCCCAGCAGGCCACTGGTGAGGCCGAGGCCGCCACCAAGCGCGCGGTGAAGGAGGCGGAGGCCACCGAGGCTCCCGCCGCCGAGGAGACCAAGGAGGCCTGATCCCTTCCGGGATCACGCTGAATGGCTCTGAACGGGCCCGCCCCCTTCCGGGGCGGGCCCGTTCTGTCTTTCCTGACGCTTCTTGAGCTTCTTGAGCTTCTGAGAGGATCGGTCACGTGAGTGACGAGGTGGAGCCCGGGCACGTCCGGGTGCGGCTGGACCTGTCGTACGACGGCAAGGACTTTTCCGGCTGGGCGAAGCAGCGCGTGCTGCGGACCGTGCAGGGCGAGCTGGAGAGCGCGCTGCAGACCGTGATGAGGCTGCGCGAGCCCGTCGAGCTGACCGTCGCCGGACGCACCGACGCGGGCGTGCACGCCCGCGGCCAGGTCGCGCAGTTCGACCTGGCCGAAGAGGTGTGGGCCGAGCACCACGACAAGCTGCTGCGCCGCCTCGCCGGGCGGCTGCCGCACGACGTCCGGGTGTGGAAGGTCGCCGAGGCCCCCGCGGGCTTCAACGCGCGCTTCTCGGCCATCTGGCGCCGCTACGCCTACCGGGTGGGCGACCACCAGGGCGGGGTGGACCCGCTGCGCCGCGGCCACGTGCTGTGGCACCAGTGGCCCCTCGACGTCGACGCCATGAACGAGGCCTCCGCCCCGCTGCTCGGCGAGCACGACTTCGCCGCCTACTGCAAGAAGCGCGAGGGCGCCACGACCATCCGCACGCTCCAGCAGCTCGGCTGGGAGCGCGGCGAGGACGGGATCGTCACCGCGACCGTGCGGGCCGACGCCTTCTGCCACAACATGGTCCGCTCGCTGGTCGGCGCCCTGCTGCACGTCGGCGACGGGCACCGGCCCACCGACTGGCCCGGCAAGGTGCTCGCGGCGGCCGTACGGGACTCGTCGGTGCACGTGGTCAAGCCGCACGGGCTGACCCTGGAGGAGGTCGGCTACCCGGCCGACGAGCTGCTGGCGGCCCGCAGCAGGGAAGCCCGGAACGTGCGGACCCTCCCGGGCGCCGGCTGCTGCTAATCCGTTTGGGCGGATCACGGCCGGACCGGGACAATGCGCGGCATGGGACATCTCGAAGCCAGCCACCTGGAGTACTACCTTCCCGACGGGCGGGTCCTGCTCCCCGACGTCTCCTTCCGGGTGGGGGAGGGGTCGGTGACGGCCCTGGTGGGGGCCAACGGGGCGGGCAAGACCACCCTGCTCAAGCTGATCTCCGGGGAGCTCCAGCCGCACGGCGGCGGGGTCACCATCAGCGGCGGGCTCGGCGTGATGTCGCAGTTCGTGGGCTCGGTGCGGGACGAGACGACCGTGCGGGACCTGCTGGTCTCGGTGTCCCAGCCGCGGATCCGGGAGGCCGCGAAGGCCGTGGACCGCGCGGAGCAGCTGATCCTCACGGTCGACGACGAGGCCGCCCAGATGGCGTACGCGCAGGCGCTCAGCGACTGGGCCGACGTGCAGGGCTACGAGGCGGAGACCCTGTGGGACGTCTGCACCATGGCCGCGCTGGCCATCCCGTACGACTCGGCGCAGTTCCGCGAGGTGCGCACGCTGTCGGGCGGTGAGCAGAAGCGGCTGGTGCTGGAGGCGCTGCTGCGCGGGCCCGACGAGGTGCTGCTGCTCGACGAGCCGGACAACTACCTCGACGTCCCGGGCAAGCGCTGGCTGGAGGAGCAGCTGAAGGCCACCCGCAAGACGGTGCTCTTCGTCAGCCACGACCGGGAACTGCTCACCCAGGCAGCAGAGAAGATCATCAGCCTGGAGGCGAGCCCGACGGGCAGCGACGTGTGGGTGCACGGCTCCGGCTTCGCGACGTACCACGAGGCCCGCAAGGAGCGCTTCGCGCGCTTCGAGGAGCTCAAGCGGCGCTGGGACGAGGAGCACGCCCGGCTCAGGGCCCTGGTGCTGCGGCTGCGCAACCAGGCGGCGTCCAGCCCCGACATGGCCTCGCGCTACCGGGCGATGCAGACCCGCTTCCAGAAGTTCGAGGAGGCCGGCCCGCCGCCGGAGCCGCCGCGCGAGCAGGACATCAAGATGCGCCTCAAGGGCGGGCGGACCGGCGTGCGCGCGCTGACCGTGGAGAACCTGGAGCTCACGGGGCTGATGAAGCCGTTCTCCCTGGAGGTCTTCTACGGGGAGCGGGTCGCGGTCCTCGGCTCGAACGGTTCGGGCAAGTCGCACTTCCTGCGCCTGCTGGCGGGCGAGGACGTCAAGCACACGGGCGCCTGGAAGCTGGGCGCACGGGTGGTTCCCGGCCATTTCGCGCAGACGCACGCGCACCCGGAGCTGTTCGGCCGCACCCTCGTCGACATCCTGTGGACGGAGGCGGCCAAGCCCCTGGGCCAGGCGATGGGGGCGCTGCGCCGCTACGAGCTGGAGCGCCAGGGCGAGCAGCCCTTCGAGAAGCTCTCGGGCGGCCAGCAGGCCCGCTTCCAGATCCTGCTGCTGGAGCTGGCCGGGACCACGGCGCTGCTCCTGGACGAGCCGACGGACAACCTGGACCTGGAGTCCGCGGAGGCCCTGCAGGACGGCCTGGAGTCGTACGACGGCACTGTGCTGTGCGTCACGCACGACCGCTGGTTCGCCCGCACATTCGACCGGTACCTGGTATTCGGTTCGGACGGTGTGGTGCGGGAGACTCAGGAGCCCGTCTGGGACGAACGTAGAGTCGAACGCAAGCGCTAGGGGGAGACCGCCCCCTCGGTCGGAGTGAGGGGGAGGCGTTGTGGGCCTGCGGCCTAGCATCTGGCTCATGAAGTGGGAGAACCACAGCTCCGGGAACCGGCTGGTGGACTGGCTGCTGCGGCCCGCGTCCCGGCCCTGGCAGCTCCTCTCCCTCGCGGTGGTCCTGGGGGTCTGCGTCTCCACGAGCCTGCGGGAGAACTGGGGCTCCGACAACGCCTTCGTGGTCAAGGCCGCACAGACGCTGCTGGCCGGCGGGTCCCCGTACGAGGACAAGCGCTTCCTGTACCTGCCGAGCGCGGTCCTCATGGCCGTTCCGGAGGCGCTGCTGCCGACGAACGTGCTGCGGTGGAGCCTGCCGGTGGCGATGTCCGGACTGCTGGGCATCGGCTGGCTGGCCGCGCTGCGGATGTTCTCGGTGCCGCTGCGCTCGCGCTTCGCGGTCGTCGGGTTCCCGGTGCTGGCCCTGGCCTACAAGCCGTACGTGAACCTCGTGCTGATCGGCAACTGGACGGCGATCTCGGCGGCCGCGCTGCCGGTGGCGCTGCTGCTCGCGCACCGGCGGCACTGGGGGGCGGCCGGGCTGGTGGTGGGGCTGGCGATCGCCTGCAAGCCGATGCTGGTGCCGGTCGGGCTGCTGTTCGTGCTGGCCCGGCGGTGGCGGGGGCTGGCCGCGGCCGTGCTGGTGCCGCTCGGGCTGTCGCTGGCGGGTGCGCTGCTGATGCCGAGCCCGTCGCTGTTCTTCACCAAGACCCTGCCGTTCCTGCTCCAGGGGCAGGACGCCTACGCGCTGCCGTGGGACGCCTCGCCGATCGCCGTGCTGCCGCGGCTGGGGGTGCCGGAGCCGCTGGCGGTGCTGGTGGCCTTCGCCGGAGCCGGGGCCGGACTGTGGGCCGCCTGGACGCGGTGGCGGCGTACGGAGGAGGAGGCGGACGGCGGAGCGCTGCGGCTCGTGGAGACGGCCTGCATGGTGATGCTCGCCGCATTCCTGGTCTCCCGGCCGTCTTTCGACCACTACCTGCTGGTGGTCCTGCCGCTGCTGCTGGCCTCGGCGGTGCGGCCGGGCTCGATGCCCCGCTCGCCCTGGTTCTGGCTGGCCCTGGCGCCCCAGGTGGCGCTGGTGCCGTGGCCCTCCGAGCTGGCCCACAAGCGGCGCGCCTTCAAGGACTGCGCCACCCTGTGCGGGCTCGCGATTCTGCTGGCGCGTCGTGCACTGCGCTCCGGCCGGGTTACTCTGGTGCCGGTAACAACTGCGGGGTCCCCACCCAGGACCGAACCGGAGTGCGCCGCGACGCCAGCAGAATCGGCATCGCGGACCGCGTTTTGACCCATACGGGTCTGCTTGGGTATCCTGCTGGTTTGTTATGCGTATTGGCTTGCTCATTCTCACGTGAAAGGGCCTTACGCCGGTCCACCGGGCCGATGACCAGCGGTTCACACGGGTTGCGTCCCCGATGTGGACGAGGGCTGTCGTGATCGTCCGTGGTGACCTGTCAGGACCCTTCCCGCGGGGCTTGCGCCCCTGGGGATACCACCACTGAAGAAGCGAAGGCATACGCGTGCGTACGTTCAGCCCCAAGCCCGGCGACATCTCGCGCCAGTGGCTCGTTATCGACGCCCAGGACGTTGTCCTCGGCCGTCTGGCGACCCAGGCCGCTGCCCTCCTCCGGGGCAAGCACAAGCCGACTTACGCCCCCCACATGGACATGGGCGACTTCGTCATCATCGTCAACGCCGACAAGGTTCACCTGTCCGGCAACAAGGCGTCCCAGAAGATGGCGTACCGCCACTCCGGCTTCCCGGGTGGTCTGCGTTCGGTGCGTTACGACGACCTCCTGGCGAACAACCCGGAGAAGGCCGTCGAGAAGGCCGTCAAGGGCATGCTCCCCAAGAACACCCTGGGCCGTCAGATGCTCTCGAAGCTGAAGGTCTACTCGGGCGACCAGCACCCCCACGCTGCCCAGCAGCCGGTGCCGTTCGAGATCACCCAGGTCGCGCAGTAGTTCCGGCCACCCCCTAAGACGTAGAAAATTCTGAGGAGCATCGTGGCCGAGACCACCGCCGAGACGACCCCCGTCGACGAGTTCGAGGGCAACGTCGAGGAGTACACCAGCGAGTCCGAGGCCGTAGTCGAGGGCGACTACACCTCCGAGTCCCTTGCCGGTCGCTTCGGCGACCCCCAGCCGGCCGCCGGCCTGGGCCGTCGCAAGAACGCCATCGCCCGCGTCCGGATCGTTCCGGGCACCGGCAAGTGGAAGATCAACGGTCGCACCCTTGAGGACTACTTCCCCAACAAGGTGCACCAGCAGGAAGTGAACGAGCCGTTCAAGCTCCTCGAGCTGGACAACCGCTACGACATCATCGCCCGCATCGCGGGTGGCGGCGTCTCCGGCCAGGCCGGCGCCCTGCGCCTCGGTGTGGCCCGTGCGCTGAACGAGGCGGACGTGGACAACAACCGCCCGGCGCTGAAGAAGGCCGGCTTCCTCTCCCGCGACGACCGTGCGGTCGAGCGCAAGAAGGCCGGTCTCAAGAAGGCCCGTAAGGCTCCGCAGTACAGCAAGCGTTAATCTGCGCCTGCTGTTCTGCAACGAAACCGCCCCGGCAGCACTCTCCGTGCTGCCGGGGCGGTTCGTTTACCGCCACAAGCGGCAAATACCTGTCACAAGCGGTCACAAAGCGATGCAGAAACTCGGGAGGACAACAGTGGGACGACTCTTCGGGACGGACGGTGTACGCGGCGTTGCCAACGCGGATCTGACGGCGGAGCTCGCGCTCGGCCTCTCCGTGGCGGCTGCCCACGTACTGGGTGAGGCGGGTACCTTCGCGGGCCACCGGCCGACCGCAGTGGTCGGGCGCGACCCCCGGGCCTCGGGCGAATTCCTCGAGGCGGCCGTCGTGGCCGGCCTCGCGAGCGCGGGCGTGGACGTCCTGCGCGTCGGTGTGCTGCCCACCCCGGCGGTGGCGTATCTCACCGGTGCGCTGGGTGCCGACCTCGGCGTGATGCTCTCCGCCAGCCACAACGCGATGCCGGACAACGGCATCAAGTTCTTCGCCCGGGGCGGCCACAAGCTCGCCGACGAGCTGGAGGACCGCATCGAGTCCGTCTACGAGGAGCACCGCACCGGCGCCCCCTGGGACCGGCCCACCGGCTCCGGCGTCGGCCGGATCTCGGACTACACCGAGGGCTTCGAGAAGTACACCGCCCACCTCATCGGGGTGCTCCCCAACCGCCTCGACGGCCTGAAGATCGTCTTGGACGAGGCGCACGGCGCGGCCGCGTACGTGTCGCCCGAGGCCTTCGCCCGGGCCGGCGCGGAGATCGTCACGATCGGCGCCGAGCCCGACGGCCTGAACATCAACGACGGCTGCGGATCCACCCACCTCGGCCTGCTCAAGGCCGCAGTCGTCGAGCACGGCGCCGACTTCGGCATCGCGCACGACGGTGACGCCGACCGCTGCCTGGCCGTGGACGGCACCGGCGCGGAGGTCGACGGCGACCAGATCCTCGCCGTGCTGGCGCTGGCCATGCGCGAGGCCGGGCAGCTGCGCGGCAACACCGTGGTCGGCACCGTGATGTCCAACCTGGGCTTCAAGCTGGCCATGGAGGCCGAGGGCATCCAGGTCGTGCAGACCGGTGTCGGCGACCGGTACGTCCTGGAGTCGATGAAGGAGCACGGCTACGCCCTGGGCGGCGAGCAGTCCGGCCACGTGATCATCCTCGACCACGCGACGACCGGCGACGGCACGCTGACCGGGCTGCTGCTGGCGGCGCGGGTCGCGGCCACCGGCACGTCGCTTGCCGAGCTGGCCGGCGTCATGCAGCGCCTGCCGCAGGTGCTGGTCAACGTTCCCGACGTGGACAAGTCCCGCGTCGCGACCTCCGGCGAGCTGGCCGCGGCGGTGGCCGACGCCGAGCGCGAGCTGGGCGCCACCGGACGGGTGCTGCTCCGTCCGTCCGGTACGGAGCCGCTCGTACGGGTGATGGTGGAAGCCGCCGACATCGAGCAGGCCCGCTCGGTCGCCGGCCGGCTCGCGGACGTCGTGAAGTCGGCGCTGGGCTAGGCCCCCTGTCGTTCAGAGGCCGGTGGCGGAGCCCTTGGCCTGGCGGACCCAGCGCCCCCGCTGGGTCCGCCACAGTGCTTTCTGCCCGTACAGGGTCAGGATCCCGGCCAGCATGATGCCGCCCAGGTTCAGCAGCAGCTGCTCCGCCGAGCCCCACATCTGGGCGAACTCGCCGTAGCCGAGCGCGACGGCGGCGTTCGCGGCGGCCGGGACGGTGGTCACCGAGATCGCCACGCCGACCAGCGCCCCCGACTTCGCGGAGGTCAGCGACAGCACCCCGGCCACGCCCGCCAGCAGCGAGACCACGAAGGAGAACGGGTCCGGCTGCCAGATGAAGCCGGTGTTCGGGCGCGGCCGGTCCAGCATCCCCGGCTCGAACTGCCCGATCGCGTCCATGCCCAGGGTGAACAGGGTGGTGGCCGCGATGGCCGCCGCGAAGCCGATGAGGAGCGCGCCCAGGGACCGCAGGGCGAGTCGCGGCCCGCGCTGGACCACGCCGACGCAGACCCCGGCCAGGGGGCCGAACTCCGGGCCGACCGCCATGGCGCCCACGATCAGGATCGCGTTGTCGAGCACCACGCCACAGGCCGCGATCATGGTCGCGAGGATCATGAACGCGCAGTAGGTGATGGTGAGCGTGGACTCCTCGTGGGTGGCCTCGGTCAGCTGCTCCCACAGCACCGCGTCGGCCGCCTCGCCCGGGGCCTCCTCCTCGGCCTCGTCGGCCCGCTGCGACAGGGACAGGTCGATGTTCTCGACGGCGATGGCACCGAGCCGGTCGATCTCCAGCTCGCGGAGCTCCTGGATCAGCTCGTCCCCGGCCTCGCGGGCCACGTCGCACAGGACGAGGTCCCCCTCCGGGTCGCGCGCGGCTCCCCGCAGCACGACCAGGTGCGTGGTCCCGACCGTCTTCTCGACGACCGCCACGACCGCGTCCGTCCGGTCGGACGGGCTGATGATCCGCAGGTGCAGCATGGCCACACCCTAAGCCGGGAGCGGGTCAGAGCTTGCGGAGACTCAGCTTCTGCACCTTGTGGTCCGGCCCCTTGCGCACGACCAGGGTGGCCCGGCCGCGGGTGGGGGCCACGTTCTCCAGCAGGTTGGGCCTGTTGATGGTCCGCCACATCGTCTGCGCGTACTCCATGGCCTCCTCCTCGGAGACCTGGGTGTACTTGCGGAAGTAGGAGAAGGGGTTCTGGAAGGCGGTCTCGCGCAGCTTGCGGAACCGGTTGAGGTACCAGCGCTCGATGTCCTCGGGGCGCGCGTCCACGTACACGCTGAAGTCGAAGTAGTCGGCGAGGCCCACCCGGGTCCGGCCGTCCTTGCCGGGCAGGGCCGGCTGGAGCACGTTGAGGCCCTCGACGATGAGGATGTCCGGGCGGCGTACGACGAGCTCCTCGCCGGGCACGATGTCGTAGATCAGGTGCGAGTAGACCGGGGCCCGGACCTCGTCCTTGCCGGCCTTGATGTCGGCCACGAACCGGGTGAGCGCACGGCGGTCGTAGGACTCGGGGAAGCCCTTGCGGGAGGTGAGCCCGCGCCGCTGGAGCTCCTTCATCGGGTAGAGGAAGCCGTCGGTGGTGACCAGCTCCACGCGCGGGTGCTCGGGCCAGCGCGCGAGCAGGGCCTGGAGCAGACGGGCCACGGTGGACTTGCCCACGGCGACCGAACCGGCGACCCCTATGACGAAGGGGGTGCCCTGCTGGGCGCCGTGCCCGTTGCCCGCGTCGCCGAGGAAGGTGTTGAGGGTGCCGCGCAGGTTGCTGGTGGCGCCCACGTACAGGTTCAGGAGGCGGGACAGCGGCAGGTAGACGTCGCGGACCTCGTCGAGGTCGATGACGTCGCCCAGGCCCCGCAGCCGCTCGACCTCCTCGGCGGTGAGCGGCAGCGGGGTCCGCTCGCGCAGGGCGCTCCACTCGGCGCGGGTGAGGTCGAGGTACGGAGAGGCGTCGGGGGCCCGGCGGTGGGCGGGACGCACGGGGTTCCCGTCCGGGCCGGTGCGCTCCGTCGCGCTGTCCGGCGTGCTGCTTCGTGGCGGCGAAGTGATCACACCGCCATTGTCGGGGCTCCGGCTCGGTTATGGGTGGTGTGGTCGGTCACGTAGTGGTCCGCTTCGCCCCGGTTGCCCCCGCGGTCGATACCGATTCGAGAGCCTGCGGGTCTCATGGCGGTCACGATCCGGGGCCGGGGCGCATCGTGGCGAACCGGTGTTCGTACGAGCCAGTAGATTGCTGCTTCTTGATCGTCTCAGGGGGAGTTCTCTCGTGCGTACCGCTTTCGTCCGTCGTACCGTCCTGACCGCCTCCGCGGTGTCCCTGGCCGTGCTGGCCACCGCCTGCGGGTCCTCCGAGGGCAAGAAGGAGGACGCCAAGCCGTCCGCCGGCGCGGCCACCTCCGCCGCGCCCGCCGCGAAGGCGAAGACGGACGCCGAGCTGGCCGGCCTGCTCGTGGCCCAGGCCGACCTGCCCGCGCACGTGGTCAAGCCGGCCACCCCGGCCGAGGCCGCCGCCGCGGCCGGTGCCACCAGCGACAAGCCCGAGTGCCTGCCGCTGGTCAAGGCGCAGTCCATGGCTCCGGTCGGCTCCGCCGGCGGCACCGCGCGCACGAAGGCCGTCGCCAAGCCCAAGGAGCCCGCGGCTGACGCCAGCCCCGAGGAGAAGCTGAAGGCCGCGATGGACGCCCTGGGCGGAACCGCCACCGCCGTCACCCTCTCCTCGTACGACGGCAAGGGCGCCGAGGAGGCCTTCGGCCTGCTGAAGGCCGCCGGCACGGCCTGCGCCGGCGGCTACACCGGCACCCAGGACGGCGAGTCGCTCAAGATCCAGAAGGTGGCTCCGGGCGCCTCCGTCACCGCCGGCGACGAGGCGCTGGCCTACACGGTGGTGGGCGACGCGGACGGCGAGAAGCTCACGATGGAGCTCGTGGTCGTGCGCAAGGGCAACGCCCTCACGACCTTCTCCGCCATCAGCATGACCGGGACCGCCGAGCAGCCGAAGGCCGTCGTCGACGCGCAGGTCAAGAAGCTCGGCTGAGGCCCCTTCCGCGGTACTGGCGTCAACCCCGCTCCGGCACATTCGCCGGGGCGGGGTTTCGTCTTGTTCAGGTACGGGGCAGGAGCTCAACTTCGGCGTACGCTGCGGCCTATGTGCGGAATTGTGGGTTACGTGGGAGCGCAGTCGGCGCTCGATGTGGTCATCGCCGGACTCAAGCGACTGGAGTACCGCGGCTACGACTCTGCGGGGGTCGCCGTGCTCTCCGACGGGGAGCTGACCGCCGTCAAGAAGGCGGGCAAGCTCGTCAACCTGGAGAAGGAGCTGGTCGGCAACCCGCTGCCGGCCGGGTCCACGGGCCTGGGGCACACCCGGTGGGCCACCCACGGCGGGCCGACCGACGCCAATGCCCATCCCCACCTGGACAACTCCGGCCGGGTGGCGGTCGTCCACAACGGCATCATCGAGAACTTCGCCCTGCTGCGCGCCGAACTCGCCGAGCGCGGCCACCGGCTGGAGTCCGAGACGGACACCGAGGTGGTGGCGCACCTGCTCGCCGAGGAGTACGCGGCCGGCGGGGACCTGGCGGCGGCGATGCGGCGGGTGTGCGGCCGGCTGGAGGGCGCCTTCACCCTGGTCGCCGTGCACGCCGACGCGCCGGAGGTGGTCGTGGGCGCGCGCCGGAACTCGCCCCTGGTGGTGGGCGTGGGGGAGGGGGAGAACTTCCTCGCCTCCGACGTGGCCGCGTTCATCGCCCACACCCGGTCCGCGATCGAGCTGGGCCAGGACCAGGTCGTCGAGCTGCGCCGGGACGGGGTCACGGTCACCAACTTCGACGGTTCGGCCGCGACCGTGCGGGCGTACCACGTGGACTGGGACGCCTCGGCCGCCGAGAAGGGGGGCTACGACTACTTCATGCTCAAGGAGATCGCGGAGCAGCCGAAGGCCGTCGCGGACACCCTCCTGGGCAGGATCGACGCGAGCGGTTCGCTGACCCTGGACGAGGTGCGCATCCCGGCCTCGGTGCTCAGGGAGGTCGACAAGGTCGTGATCGTGGCCTGCGGCACGGCGTACCACGCGGGCATGATCGCGAAGCTGGCCATCGAGCACTGGACGCGCATCCCGTGCGAGACGGAGCTGGCGAGCGAGTTCCGCTACCGCGACCCGATCCTGGACCAGCGGACGCTGGTGGTCGCGATCTCGCAGTCCGGGGAGACCATGGACACCCTGATGGCGCTGCGGCACGCGCGCGAGCAGGGCGCCAAGGTGCTGGCCATCTGCAATACGAACGGGTCCACCATCCCGCGGGAGTCGGACGCCGTGCTCTACACGCACGCGGGCCCCGAGGTCGCGGTCGCCTCCACGAAGGCCTTCCTGACGCAGCTCGTGGCCTGCTACCTCGTGGCGCTGTACCTCGGGCAGGTGCGCGGCACCAAGTGGGGTGACGAGATCCAGGCGGTGATCCGGGAGCTGTCCGACATCGCCGCGGCGGTGGACACCGTACTGGAGACGATGGAGCCGGTACGGGCGCTCGCGCGGTCCCTCGCCGACAAGGACACCGTGCTCTTCCTGGGCCGGCACGTGGGCTACCCGGTGGCCCTGGAGGGCGCGCTCAAGCTCAAGGAGCTGGCGTACATGCACGCCGAGGGCTTCGCGGCGGGCGAGCTCAAGCACGGGCCGATCGCGCTGATCGAGGAGGACCTGCCGGTGGTGGTGGTCGTGCCGTCGCCGCGCGGGCGGTCGGTGCTGCACGACAAGATCGTGTCGAACATCCAGGAGATCCGGGCGCGCGGGGCGCGGACCATCGTCATCGCGGAGGAGGGCGACGAGGCGGTCGTACCGTACGCCGACCACCTGATCCGGATCCCGGCCACGCCGACGCTGCTCCAGCCGCTGGTGGCGACGGTGCCGTTGCAGGTCTTCGCGTGCGAGTTGGCGACCGCGCGGGGGAACGAGGTGGACCAGCCGCGTAACCTCGCGAAGTCGGTGACGGTGGAATGAGCGGGGCGAACGGAGCCGGTCGCCGATGACGGGGCGCGGTGTGACGGTCGAGTGAGCGGGCGAGTGGGGCTGTTGTGATTATCGGCGTGGGGATCGACGTCGCGGAGATCGAGCGGTTCGGCGCGGCGCTGGAGCGGACGCCGAACATGGCCGGACGGCTCTTTCGCGACGCGGAGTTGACGCTGCCGAGCGGGGAGCGGCGCGGTATCGCCTCGCTCGCCGCCCGGTTCGCCGCCAAGGAGGCCCTGGCCAAGGCGCTCGGCGCGCCCGCCGGGCTGCTGTGGACGGACGCCGAGGTGTACGTGGAGGAGTCCGGGCAGCCCCGCCTGCGGGTGTCCGGCACGGTCGAGGCCCGGGCGCGGGAGCTGGGCGTGAAGTCCTGGCACATCTCGCTGAGCCACGACGCCGGGGTGGCCTCGGCCGTGGTGATCGCCGAGGGGTAGCGCCCCGCTGCGCGGGCTCGCCGCGCTCGGGGGGCCTCGTGGGGCAGGGTGGTGCCATGCGTACTGCTTACAGCGTGGAGACCGTACGGGCCGCCGAGCGGGAGCTGATGGCCAAGCTGCCCGAGGGCGCCCTGATGCAGCGGGCGGCGGCCGGGCTGGCCGCCGTCTGCGCGGGGCTGCTGGGACGGGTGTACGGGTCGCGGATCGTGCTGCTGGTCGGGCCGGGCGACAACGGGGGCGACGCCCTGTACGCCGGCGCGCGCCTCGCCCGGCGCGGAGCCGGGGTGACGGCGGTGGCGATGGACCCCGGGCGGGTGCACGCGGGCGGGCTCGCCGCGCTGCGGGCCGCCGGGGGCCGGGTCGGGGAAGCCGTCCCGCAGCGCTGCGACCTCGTGGTGGACGGCCTGCTGGGGATCGGCGGCCGCGGCGGGCTGCGGCCGGCCGCGGCGGCGCTGGCCGGGCGGATCCCGCCGGGGGTGCCGGTCGTCGCCGTGGACCTGCCGAGCGGGGTGGACGCGGACACCGGGGAGGTGGCGGGACCGGCCGTGACGGCCGATGTGACGGTGACCTTCGGGGCGTACAAGCCGGGGCTGCTCATCGACCCGGGGGCCTCGCGGGCGGGCGTGGTGCACCTGGTGGACATCGGCCTGGAGCTGCCGGAACGCGCGGACGCGCAGGCCCTGCAGCACGCGGACGTGGCGGGGCTGCTGCCGGTGCCGACGGCGGCGAGCGACAAGTACCGGCGGGGCGTGGTGGGCATCGCCGCCGGGTCCCCGCACTACCCGGGCGCGGCCGTACTGGCCGTGGCGGGGGCGCTGCGCGGCGGTGCGGGCGCGGTGCGGTACGTCGGGCCGGCGGCGGAGGCGGTGCTCGCGCGGTACCCCGAGACGCTGATCGGGCGGGGCCGGGTGCAGGCGTGGGTGGTCGGGCCGGGCCTGGGGGAGGGGCGCGGCGGCGAGGTCGCGGACCTGCTGGCGCAGGACGTGCCGGTGCTGGTCGACGCGGACGGGCTGCGGGGGCTGGAGCCGGAGGTGCTGCGGGCCCGGACGGCCCCGACCCTGCTGACCCCGCACGCGGGTGAGGCGGCGGCGCTGCTGGGCGCGCCGCGGGAGTCGGTGGAGGCGGGCCGGCTGGGGGCCGTGCGGGAGCTGGCGGAGCGGTACGGGTCGACGGTGCTGCTGAAGGGCTCGACCACGCTGGTCGCCTCCGGCGGGGGGCCGGTCCGGGTGAACCCGACGGGAACGCCGTGGCTGGCCACCGCGGGGAGCGGCGACGTGCTGTCCGGGCTGGCCGGGTCCCTGCTGGCGGCCGGGCTGTCCGGGCCGGACGCCGGGTCGGTGGCGGCGTACCTCCACGGCCTGGCGGCCAGGCTCGCGGGCGGGCCGCTGCTGGCCCACGACGTGGCCGCCGCCTTGCCGCGGGCCTGGCGCGAGGCCTCACACCCGTAGCCGAACCCGCTCCCGGGGGCCCGGCCCCGGGGCCCCGCGCCTCAAACGCCGGCGGGGCTGCAAGTCAATCGCCGGCGGGGCTGCAAGATCGGGGCTCCGCCCTGGACCCCGCGCCTCAAACGCCGGCGGGGCTGCAAGTCAATCGCCGGCGGGGCTGGGTTTGTGCATACGGCCGCAGAGGTCCGAGCGGACTGGTCTGAGAGACTGTGCGGGATGAACGAGACACCTGCGCGCGTGTACGCCGAGATCGATCTGGACGCCGTACGGGCGAACGTGCGCGCGTTGCGCGAGCGGGCGCCCCGTGCCGAGCTGATGGCCGTCGTCAAGGCGAACGCCTACGGGCACGGCGCCCTGGCCTGCGCCAAGGCCGCCCAGGAGGCCGGTGCCGGCTGGATCGGCACCGCCACCCCCGACGAGGCGCTCGCGCTGCGCGCCGCCGGGGTCGAAGGCCGGATCATGTGCTGGCTCTGGACCCCCGGCGGGCCCTGGCAGGCGGCCGTCGAGGCCGGCATCGACGTGTCGGTCAGCGGGATGTGGGCCCTGGACGAGGTCCGGCGGGCCGCCCGCGCCGCCGGCCGCACCGCCCGCGTCCAGCTCAAGGCCGACACCGGACTCGGCCGCAACGGCTGCCAGCCCGCCGACTGGGCGGAACTGGTCGGGGCCGCCGTCGCCGCGCAGGCCGAGGGGACCGTCAAGGTCACCGGCCTCTGGTCGCACTTCGCCTGCGCCGACGAGCCCGGCCACCCGTCCATCCAGCTCCAGCTCACCGCCTTCCGCGACATGCTGGCCTACGCGGAGAAGGAGGGCGTGGAGCCCGAGGTCCGGCACATCGCCAACTCGCCCGCCACGCTCACCCTGCCCGAGTCCCACTTCGACCTGGTGCGCTGCGGACTGGCCGTCTACGGGGTCTCGCCCGCGCCCGAGCTCGGCACCCCGGCCCAGCTCGGCCTGCGGCCCGCGATGACCCTCAAGGCGTCCCTCGCGCTGGTCAAGAACGTCCCGGCCGGGCACGGCGTGAGCTACGGCCACCACTACCTCACCGAGGCCGACACCACCCTCGCGCTGATCCCGGCCGGTTACGCCGACGGCATCCCGCGGCACGCCTCCGGGCGCGGCCCGGTGCTCGTCGGCGGCAAGGTCCGGCGCGTCGCCGGGCGCGTCGCCATGGACCAGTTCGTGGTCGACCTGGGCGGCGACCCCGCGGAGGCCGGCGACGTGGCCGTCATCTTCGGCGACGCGGAGCGCGGCGAGCCGACCGCCGAGGACTGGGCTCGAGCGGCGGACACGATCGCGTATGAGATCGTCACCCGTATCGGAGGGCGTGTGCCCCGGGTGTACCTGGGCGCCTGAGGCGGAGTGAGGGCGGCGGCGTGAGCGAGAACTGGCGCAAGGCCGGCTGGGCCGGCGCTGCCATCGGCGTGATAGCGGCGGGCGCGGCGGCCGGTGTCGCCGTCGAACGGATCACGGTGGGGCGCGGCATGCGCAGGAAGGCGCGGCTGGCCCTCGACGCCACCGGCGACTACGGCTCGCTGCGCGGGACGCAGGGGACCTGCCGGGCCGAGGACGCCACCGAGCTCTACTACGAGGTCGACGAGCTCCCCGAGGAGTCCAAGCGGCCGCGGTCCCGGCTGCGCCGCAAGCCCGCGCCGGGGGCGACCGTCGTCTTCTGCCACGGCTACTGCCTCGCCCAGGACTCCTGGCACTTCCAGCGCGCCGCGCTGCGCGGAGTGGTCCGCACCGTCTACTGGGACCAGCGCAGCCACGGCCGCAGCGCCCGCGGCCTGGCCCAGGCGGACGGCGAGCCGGTCACCATCGAGCAGCTCGGCCGCGACCTGAAGGCCGTCATCGACGCCGCCGCCCCCGAGGGCCCGCTGGTCCTCGTGGGTCACTCGATGGGCGGAATGACCATCATGGCGTTCGCGGAGCAGTTCCCCGAGCTGGTGCGCGACCGCGTGGCGGGCGTCGCCCTGGTCGGCACCTCGAGCGGCCGCCTCTCGGAGGTGACGTACGGGCTGCCGGCCGTCGGGCTGGGCGCCGTGCGCAGGATCCTGCCGGGCGTGCTCAAGGCGCTGGGCTCGCAGGTGGAACTGGTGGAGAAGGGGCGCAGGGCCACCGCCGACCTCTTCGCGGGCATGATCAAGATGTACTCGTTCGGCTCCCGGGACGTGGACCCGGGCGTCGCGCGCTTCGCCGAGCGGCTCATCGAGGCCACCCCGATCGACGTGGTCGCCGAGTTCTACCCGGCCTTCCAGACCCACGACAAGACCGCGGCCCTCCGGCACTTCGCGGACGTCCCCGTCACCGTCGTCGCCGGGGACAAGGACATGATCACCCCGGCCGGGCACAGCCTGGCCGTCAAGGAGGCGCTGCCGAGCGCGGAGCTGGTGGTCCTGGAGTCCACCGGGCACCTGATGATGCTGGAGCGCCCCGAGACGGTGACGCGGCTGCTGACCGAGCTGCTGGCGCGCACCGGGACGGTGCCCGCCCTCACAGCGACTAACGTTGGCGGGCATGGAAGAAGTACCGCTGGAAGCACAGCGCAGCCAGGCACCGGCAGCTGAGGCCGGCGCCGGATCCGAGGCGCGGATCACCATCGGCTCCCCGGACGCCATGCAGGAGCTGGGCCGCAGGCTCGCCGGCCTGCTGCGCCCGGGCGACCTCGTCCTGCTCACCGGCGAGCTCGGCGCGGGCAAGACCACGCTGACCCGCGGGCTCGGCGAGGGCCTGGGCGTGCGCGGGGCCGTGACCTCGCCGACCTTCGTGATCGCCCGCGTGCATCCCTCGCTGACCGGCGGGCCCGCGCTGGTGCACGTGGACGCGTACCGGCTGGGCGGCGGGCTGGACGAGATGGAGGACCTGGACCTCGACGTCTCTCTGCCCGAGTCCGTGGTCGTCGTGGAGTGGGGCGACGGCAAGGTCGAGGAGCTCTCCGACGACCGGCTGCACGTGGTGATCGGCCGGGCGGTGGGCCACGAGGAGGTCCTGGACGACGTACGGGAGGTGTCGGTGCGCGGGATCGGGGCGCGCTGGGCCGCCGGTGCCGGGCTGGACGCGCTGGCCGGAGCCCTCTCGGAGTAGCGCGGGGACCCGTACCGGAGCTCCGTCGGGACCCGTGCCGGAGCTCTGTCGGGACCCGTACCGGAGCTCCGTCGGGACCCGTCCCGGAGCCTGCCGGGCCCTCGCCGGGATCCGGACCGGAGCTGCGCCGGGACCCCGTCGGGGGTCGTTCCGGGGAAACCTGCGCCCGAACGTTCCGACAACTCGTCGGGAAGATATTGCGCCCGCGGTGGCGCGCGTGGTGACATGGTACCGAGAGTTTCTTAGGTATGCCTAAGTTCGGTGTCCCCGGGTCCAGGAGGCAGCCATGTCGGCACCAGCAGGAGCGCACCGCGAGCCCCGGCCGTCCGCGGTGTCCATGGGGGCGCTGCTGGCCGCGGGCGCGGCCGCCAGCGCCGTCTCGACGCCGCCCGCCCTCGTGCGGGTGACGGACGAGGAGGAGCCGCAGGACGTCGTACGCGAACGGGCCGCTCCGGCATCCGAAGCGGCCTAGGGGTACCCGCGAGCACCTGGGGTGCGCGGCGCCCGTCGCACGTACGGGTGGTCCGCCCCCGGAGGGTCAGGGAACGACGACGACCTTCGAGTTGATCGTCGCGAAGGCCCACATCGCGTCTCCGTCGGCCTTCGTCATGCGGATGCCGCCGGTCTTGCGGTTCGGGTCGGGCTCCGGTGTCGAGCCGTCCACGCGGGCGCTGAAGCCGATCACCACGCCGTCCGTCGTCGCGAACCGCACCACGTGCTCGACCGGCACCCCGTCCGAGCCGGTGACCGAGCCCGACCGCGAACCCACCAGGTAGCTGCCCGCCTTCGGGTGCACCGTGCTCGGCATCACCGCGAACGACCGGGGCTCCTGACCTGCCTCGCCCACCAGCCACACGCGCTTGTGGCCCACGGAGTACACGACCCGCACCCCGGAGCCCGAGCCCTCCGGGACCGGCAGCGGCTTCGCCGGGTCCTGCTTGCCCGCGGCCTGGCTGGGGGCGGGGGCCGGCTCCTGCGGACCGGCCGCCTGCGCGGGCCGCTCGGGAGCCGTCGCGGACGCCTGGTAGCCGAGGAACCCGATCGCGGCGAGTGCCGCGGCGGTGAGCCCGGCCACGATTCCCGAGCTGCTGCGTGCCACCTTGCTCCACCTCTCCGCGCTGCCTGATGCCTCGGCCGATGCCTGATCGAAAGGTAGCAGCAGGCCCGCTCCGCAACCGGCCGCAAGGGCCGGGGGTTCCGGAGTCGTAGGCTGTTCGCGTGCTCTTGCTCGCTGTAGATACCGCCACGCCCGCCGTCACCGTCGCCCTGCACGACGGCGAGTCCGTCCTCGCCGAGTCGAACCAGGTCGACGCCCGCCGCCACGGGGAGCTGCTGCTGCCCTCCGTGGACAAGGTGCTCGCCGAGGCCGGCCTGAAGCTCGACGCCGTCACCGGCATCGTCGTCGGGGTCGGCCCCGGCCCCTACACCGGGCTGCGCGTCGGCCTCGTCACCGCCTCCACCTTCGCCTCCGTGCTGGGCGTGCCCGTGTACGGCCTGTGCACCCTCGACGGGCTCGCCTACGCCGCCGGGGCCGCCGGGATCGAGGGCCCCTTCACCGTCGCCACCGACGCGCGGCGCAAGGAGGTCTACTGGGCGCGCTACGAGGACCCGCGCACCCGGTCCGGCGAGCCTGCCGTGGACCGCCCGGCCGACATCGCCGAGCAGGTCGCCGGACTCCCCGCGGTGGGCCAGGGCGCGCTGCTCTACCCCGAGGTCTTCCCCGACGCCCGCGGGCCCGAGCACCAGTCGGCCGCCGCGCTGGTGTCGCTGGCCGCCGAGCGCCTGGCGGCCGGAGCGGCGTTCGAGAACGCCGAGGGCGTGCCGCCTGCCCCGCTCTACCTGCGCCGGCCCGACGCGCAGGTGCCCAAGAACTACAAGGTGGTCACCCCGAAGTGACGGCCGCCCCCGACGTCGTGCTCCGCGAGATGCGCTGGTGGGACATCGAACCGGTGCTGGAGCTGGAGCACGAGCTGTTCCCCGACGACGCCTGGTCCGCCGCGATGTTCTGGTCCGAACTGGCCCACGCCCGCGGTCCGCAGGCCACCCGCAGATACGTGGTCGCGGAGGACGGCGCGGGCCGAGTGGTGGGCTACGCCGGGCTGGCCGCCGCCGGCGACCTGGCCGACGTACAGACCATCGCGGCCGCCCGCGACCAGTGGGGGACCGGGCTCGGCGCCCGGCTCCTGACCGACCTGCTGCGCGCCGCGACCGCGTTCGAATGCGCCGAGGTGCTGCTGGAGGTGCGCGTGGACAACGCCCGCGCCCAGAAGCTCTACGAGCGCTTCGGCTTCGAGCCCATCGGCTTCCGGCGGGGCTACTACCAGCCCGGCAACGTCGACGCGCTCGTCATGCGACTGACCGACCCCGCACAAGCACGAACTGAGAGCAGTGAGAGCAATGGCTGACGAACCTCTCGTCCTCGGCATCGAGACCTCCTGCGACGAGACCGGTGTCGGCATCGTCCGCGGCACCACCCTGCTCGCGGACGCGATCGCGTCGAGCGTCGACGAGCACGCCCGCTTCGGCGGCGTGGTGCCCGAGGTGGCCTCGCGGGCCCACCTGGAGGCGATGGTCCCCACCATCGAACGCGCCCTGAAGGAGGCCGGGGTCAGCGCCCGCGACCTCGACGGCATCGCGGTCACGGCCGGGCCGGGCCTCGCGGGGGCGCTGCTGGTGGGCACCTCGGCGGCCAAGGCGTACGCCTACGCGCTGGGCAAGCCGCTCTACGGCGTGAACCACCTGGCCTCGCACATCTGCGTGGACCAGCTGGAACACGGTCCGCTGCCGGAGCCGACCATGGCGCTGCTGGTGTCGGGCGGGCACTCCTCGCTGCTGCTGGCCCCCGACATCACCTCCGACGTGCGGCCGCTCGGCGCGACCATCGACGACGCGGCCGGCGAGGCCTTCGACAAGATCGCCCGCGTGCTCCAGCTGGGCTTCCCCGGCGGTCCGGTCATCGACCGGCTCGCGCGCGAGGGCGACCCGAAGGCGATCAACTTCCCGCGCGGGCTGACCGGGCCGCGCGACGCCCCGTACGACTTCTCCTTCTCCGGCCTGAAGACGGCCGTCGCCCGCTGGATCGAGGCGAAGCGGCACGCCGGCGAGGAGGTGCCGGTGCGCGACGTCGCGGCGTCCTTCCAGGAAGCCGTGGTGGACGTGCTGACGCGCAAGGCGATCCGGGCCTGCAAGGACGAGGGCGTCGACCACCTGATGATCGGCGGCGGGGTGGCGGCCAACTCGCGGCTGCGCTCGCTGGCGCAGGAGCGGTGCGACGACGCGGGGATCGTCCTGCGGGTGCCGCGGCCCAAGCTGTGCACCGACAACGGTGCCATGGTGGCGGCGCTGGGCGCGGAGATGGTCAAGCGGAACCGGGCCCCCTCGGACTGGGACCTGTCCGCGGACTCCTCGCTGCCGGTGACGGACCCGCACGTGCCGGGTGCCCAGGGACAGGGACACGGGCACGGGCATGCGCACGGACACGGCCACGGGCATGACCACGACCACGTGCACGAGCTGAGCAAGGACAACCTCTACTCATGAGCACCGTCGCGCTGATGTGGGAGGCCCGGGCCGCCGACGGCCGGGGCAACGAGCTGCTGGAATGGGCCCGCGCCCAGGTCCTCGCCCGGGAGCCGGTGCGCCGCGAGGTGTTCCGGGCCCCGCAGGACCGGGTGCTGGTGATCACCTGGTGGGAGGCGGCCGAGGGGATTTCGGCGGACCTGCCCGAACTGCCCGAGCCCGCCGCCGACTTGATCACGCGCGCCGTGCACCGCTGGCGTTTCGAGTCGGTCGAGACCGGCTAGGGACTGCCTGCCGGACCGGGCTCGGCGGCCGGTCCGGGCCGCCCGGCGCGGCTATGGTCATGCGCATGCCTCGCCGTGACCTGCCGCCCCCGCCGCCGCCCGCGCACCTGCGCGACTGGCTGGACGAGGCCGCCGTACGGGAGGACCGCGCACGGTTCCTGCGCGATCTGCGCCGCCGCAGCCTGGGCGTGGGCCGGCTGCTGCGCCTGTGGGCCGTCGCGGCCGTCTTCGTCCTCGGCTGGTGCTTCGTCGCCATGGCCTGGATGGCCTTCGAGCAGCACGACCCCTTCGGCTACGTCCACGGCCTCGTCCTCGCCGTCCTCGGCGCGGGCGTGCTGGTCCCGGCCGCGTTCTGGTGCGCCCGGGGAGCCCGGCGCGACCGGCAGGTGCGCCAACTGCTGCACGCCTGGGTGGAGTCGGACCGGGACCCGGTCGCCGACGCCCGGGTCCGGGCCCCCGGGCTGAGCCTGACCTGGCTGGTCGCCTCGTTCGCCCTGGGCGCGTTCGGGCTGTGGGTGGCCTTCGCCGCCGCGTCCTCGGCCGACCCGGCGCGCACGACGTACGGCGAGATCGCGTACCTCATGGGCATCGGCCAGATCCTGTGGGTCACCGGCCTGCTGGGCCTCGCAAAGGCCGCCGCCCACCACCGCTGGGCGGTACGGGCCTTCCGCGCCCGAGCGACGTAGCCCCGGACCCGGGCGCGGGCGGGCCACCCGGCTCTGCCGATCCGCGGCGCCGACTGCTCGTCGGCGGCCGGGGTGACTCACGCCGTCAGGGCCCTTGCCGGGCCCGCCGCCGCGCCTCACCGCTCGGGCGTCGCCGCAGGCGGCACGGCCGGCGCCCCGATCAGCATGGACGGGGCGCCCGCGACGCGGGTCAGGAAGACCGTCGCCGAGTTCGGGCCCTGCGGCTTGACCTTCCTGCGGAGCTCCTCGGGCTCGATGGCCGAGCCGCGCTTCTTCACGGTCAGGACGCCCACTCCGCGCTCGCGCAGCAGCGCCTTCAGCTTCTTCAGCCCGAACGGCAGCACGTCGGTGATCTCGTACGCCGTCGCGTACGGCGTCGCGCGCAGCTCGTCGGCGGTGATGTACGCGATGGTCGGGTCGATCAGCCTGCCGTCCAGCTGCTCGGCGACCTCGGCCACGAGGTGCGCGCGGATCACGGCGCCGTCGGGCTCGTAGAGCCAGCGGCCGACCGGGCCCGCCTCCGGGTCGGGCAGCGGATCGGCGGTCTGCAGGGCGCGCGGCCCGGGCAGCAGGGTGGCGCGCACGGTCCCCGGCGAGGTCCCGAACCAGAGCACGGCCTCCTTGACGTCCCCCTGATCGGAGATCCACTCGGCCTCGGCCTCGGCCGGGACCGCTTCGTGCGGGATCCCGGGGGCGATCTTGATGGCGGCGTACTTCGCGGCACGGGCCGCCTCCACGGCCCAGGACAGCGGCGGCGAGTACGACTCCGGGTCGAAGATGCGGCCGCGCCCGCCGCGCCGGGCCGGGTCGATGAAGACGGCGTCGTAGCCGGCGGTGTCCACCTCCGTCACGTCCGCCTCCCGGACCTCGATCAGGTCCGCCAGCCCCAGCGCCTCGGCGTTGGCCCGGGCGACGGCGACGGTCAGCGGGTCGTGGTCGACGGCGAGCACCCGGATGCCGAGCCGCGCCAGGGCGAGGGCGTCCCCGCCGATGCCGCAGCACAGGTCCGCGAGGCTGCGCACGCCGAGGGCGGCGAGCCGCTCGGCGCGGTAGGAGGCCACGGACGCGCGGGTCGCCATCTCGCCGCCGCCGGGCGTGAAGTACATCCGGAACGCGTCCTCGGCGCCGAACTTCGCCACCGCGCGCTGCCGCAGCCGGGCCTGCCCGAGCGCGGCGGAGACCAGCGCGGCGGGGTGCTCGCGGCGCAGCCGGGTGGCCAGGGCCAGCTCCTGCGCGGGGTCGTGGTCGCGGAGCGAGTCGAGGAGGGCGCGCCCCTCGGGGGTGAGGAGGGCGGCGAAGTCTTCGGGGGTCACGGCTCCATTGTCGGCGACGCGCGGGGGCGTGCGGGGGTGTGGGCCAGTCGGTGGAAGGTGGGACTCCGCTCGCGGTGTCTTCCGGGGAGCCCGCGTGTCGGGTGCCAGGATGCGCAGCTATGCAGCTAGTCCGACAAAAGGAAGATAAGACGCAACAGGGTCACCGGTACGCGGCGGGTCCGCGCGGCCGGTTCGGGGTGGCCGTGGCCGCCCTGCTGGTAGCCGCCCTCGGCACGGCGTGCGGCTCCGGGGGGTCCGGGCCGGACAAGGCCGAGAAGGCGAAGGCGGCCAAGGGTGCGGAGGCGGGCGCGGCGGGCGCGCTCAGCGCCGCCGAGAAGGCCAAGGCGGCCCAGCAGGCGCGCATCGCGGCGGTCAAGAAGTGGCGGCTGGCCAAGACGCCGCTCACCGCCCCGGCGGCGCCGAAGGAGAAGCCCGAGCTCACCACGCGCGACGGCTTCGAGGTGGAGGACCAGGAGGAGTACCCGCCGGTCTTCACCACCATCGACACGGAGGACAAGGTCGTCTTCCTGACGGTCGACGACGGCGCGGAGAAGGACCCCGAGTTCCTGAGGATGATGCAGGAGCTGAAGATCCCGTACACGGCCTTCCTCAGCGACTACATCGTCAAGGACAACTACCCCTACTTCAAGGAGATGCAGGCCGCCGGCGTCACCCTGAACAACCACACGCTCAACCACCGGTACATGCCCGGCCTCTCGTACGAGCAGCAGCGCGAGGAGATCTGCGGGCAGCAGAACACGATCCAGAAGCAGTTCGGCAAGCGGCCCACCCTCTTCCGCCCGCCGTACGGCAACTACAACCAGGACACCCTGCGCGCGGCGAAGAACTGCGGGATCAAGGCGGTGCCGCTGTGGAACGCGGAGGCCTTCCCGAACCGGATGGAGTACCGCGAGTGGGACCGCGACCTGCACCCCGGTGACATCATCCTGACCCACTTCCGGGGCAAGGACGACTGGAAGGGCACAATGCCTGACATGATCCGTCAGGTCATGAAGACCGTCACGGACAAGGGATACGCCGTGGCTCGCCTGGAGGACTATCTGTGAAGCACGCGCGCCGGTTGGTAGCCGGATCGCTGGCGGCCGGCGCGCTGGCGCTGTCCCTGACGGGGTGCGGGGACGGCTCGGCCCCCACCGGGCGGCTGGGGCCCAAGGCGAAGGCGACGCAGGAGGCTTCGGGCGCTCCCGCGTCGCCGTCCGCGTCGGCCTCCGCCCCCTCGGCGGGCGGGGCTTCGGACGAGGCGTTCCGCAAGTGGGGCCTGACGGGCCCCGTCGCGTACGCGCCGAAGCCCGCCCAGAAGCCGCAAATCCCCGCGGCGGGCCCGGGGAAGGTCCCGGTGATAGACCGAATACCCGTCGCGGCGGACGACAAGGTCGTCTTCCTGACCTTCGACGACGGCGCGGAGAAGGACCCCGAGTTCCTGAAGATGGCGGCCGACCTGAAGCTGCCGATCAGCATGTTCCTGACCGACAGCGTGGCCTCGTCGGACTACGGGCACTTCGAGGAGCTCCGCGACAACGGCTCCGCGAGCACGGTGAACAACCACACCCTGACGCACCCGAACCTGCGCACGCTGCCCTTCGCGGCGCAGAAGCACGAGATATGCGGCCAGCAGGACCGGCTGGAGAAGCGCTTCGGCCAGCGCCCGCCGCTCTTCCGCCCGCCCTTCGGCAACTACAACGACGACACCCTCCGGGCCGCCTCGGAGTGCGGGGTCTCGTCCCTGGTGCTGTGGCGGGTCTCGATGCAGATCAACAACTTCCAGTACGCCGAGGGCTCCGCCCTCGAACCCGGCGACATCATCCTGGCCCACTTCCGCGGCCCCGCGGAGCTCAAGGGCGCGACGGAGACCCAGATGACCACGCGCATGCTCCAGCGCATCCAGGAGCAGGGCTACCGGATAGGGCGCCTGGAGGACTACCTGTAGGCGCTACCGCAGCAGCCAACGCCTGGTCAGCTCCATCATCTCCGCCCGGCTGCGGCCGCCGTGCTCCGCGGCGACGAAGAACTCGCCGATCCGCACGGAGAGCGTGAGCATGCAGCGGACCTCCACCTCGTCCGGGTCCGCGCAGATGGCGCCGAACAACGAGCGCAGGTAGTCCATGCGTCGGTTGTCGACGCGCCGCAGGCGCTGTGCGACGTCCTCGTCGCGGCGGGCCCAGTCGCGGATCGCGAGCTCGGCGGCGACACCCGTCGCCGGACCGGCGGCGCCGGACGAGGCGATCGTGAACAGCCGCTCCAGCTTGGCCCTGGCGTCGCCCCCGCCGCTCTCGACCTGCTCGATCACCGCCTCGGCGGCATCGCGCTCCCAGGTGTCGAGCATCTCGGCGAGCAGCGCGCCGCGGTTGCGGAAGTGCCCGTAGAAGCCGCCCTTGGTGACGCCGAGGGCCTGCGCCAGCGGCTCGATCCGGACGGCCTCCGGGCCGCCCGAGGCGAGTGCGCGCAAGCCCTCCTCGATCCATGCGCCGCGCGGCGTGCGGGTCGTGCCCATGCTGCCTCCGCTCTCCTTCTGCCCCCGTCTATACGGCACCGTATAAACAGGAGTAGCCTGCTTCTATACGGCATCGTATAGACAGGGGTTCGACCATGAGACTCCCCAGCACCGCGCACACGGCCCGTCCCTGGCGCATCCACGAGATCGCCGGGGACTTCCGGCTCGAGGACGTGTGGGCCCTGCCGACACCGGGCGGCCCCGACGACCTCCCGCGGCTCGTGAACCAGTTCGCGCACGGCAAGGGGGATCCCGTCCCCTCGGCCGTGGGGCGCGCGCTCTTCGCGCTCCGCTGGAAGCTGGGGGCCCTGCTCCGCCTGGACGAGCCGGGGTCCGGCGTCGGCGGCCGGGTGCCGACCCTGCGGGACCGCCTGCCGGCGGACCTCCGCGAGGGCCCCCGCGGGCCGGACCTCGACGCGGTCCCGTTCACCTCCGTGTTCCAGACGCACGACGAGTGGGCGGCGGAGACGGCCAACAGGACGGTGCACGGCGTACTGCACATCGGCTGGGTCCCGGACGGCTCCGGCGGCTACCGCGGCCAGATGGCCGTCCTGGTCAAGCCGAACGGCCTGCTGGGCGCCGCCTACATGGCAGCCATCAAGCCGTTCCGCTACCTGGGCGTCTACCCGGCCCTGATCCGAGGCATAGGCCGAGAATGGCAATCCCCCACCCCACCGACCCGGCCCGCACCCCCGCCGAACACCCACCCCTGACCCCCAGCCGGAACCGCCCTCCGCGGCCCCGGCGCCGGGCGGGCCGCGGAGTCCGAGACGCTCGGTCGCCAGGGGACGACTCCCCTACGCTGTCCACAGACGTGAGGGAGTGATCGCTTCATGACGGACGAAGGTCTCGCGCAGACGCGCCACGGCGCCGGCGTCGGGCCCCTGCGGCGGCGTGGCATCCAGCGGTTGGCGCAGGAGCGGTGGGGGTCGGGCCGGTCCGTCTGGTCCGCCGATGTCGAGGACCGCGAGCTCGTGGTCGACCAGATCGACGTGCGTGAGGAGACGGCGAGCGAGGGCGTCGCCGATGCCCTCGGAGTGCCGCCCGGCGCGCCGGTCTGGGTGCGCGGCCGCCGCTTCGTGCTCGACGGCAAGCCGGTGCTGTTCGCGACCTCGCACCTGCCGTCCGACATCGTCGCCGCGTCCGCGATCACCCGGATCGACTCGGGTCCCGGCGGGACGTACGCACGCCTGGCCGAACTGGGCCACGAGCCGGTCCACTTCCGGGAGGAGATCCGCTCCCGGATGCCGTCGGCCGCGGAGGCCGAGCGCCTCTCGCTCGCGCTCGGCACCCCCGTGATCCAGATCGTGCGCACCGCATTCGCCCAAGGCGGCCGGGCCGTCGAAGTGAACGAGATGACTCTCGACTCCGCTTCCTACGTCCTGGAGTACGACTTCGACGCCTGACCTGCCGTGGGGGAGCCCGCCGCGCCCCCTGCGTCGCCGGTCAGCCCGCTCCCGCCCGGGTGAGGTCCGCCGTCACCACCGGCGTGATCGTCGTCTCCGCCGGGCCGCGGGCGTCCGCCTCGCGTTGGCGTTCCGCGCTGTCGCTGATGCGCAGGAGCAGGGCGATCATGATCCAGTTGGCCAGGAGGGAGGAGCCGCCCTTGGCCAGGAACGGCAGGGCCTTGCCCGTCAGGGGGATCAGTCCCGTGACGCCGCCCGCGACCACGAAGACCTGGAGGGCCAGCGCCGAGGCGAGGCCCACCGCCAGCAGCTTGCCGAAGGGGTCGCGGGCGCCGAGCGCCATCCGCAGCCCCCGCTGCACGAGCAGCGCGTACAGGATCAGGACCGCCATCACCCCGGCCAGCCCGAGCTCCTCGCCGACCGTGGTGAGGATGAAGTCGCTGCGCCCCGCGAACTTGATCAGCTCCGGGTGCCCCGTGCCGAGGCCGGTCCCGGTCATGCCGCCGATGCCGAAGCTGAACAGCGCCTGCGCCGACTGGTCCGAGGTGACCCCGGCCGGCCGGTTCTCCCAGTAGTACGACAGCGGGTTGAGCCACGCCGCCACGCGCGCCTTGACGTGCGGTTCCGTCGAGCCCACCGCGAAGGCGCCCACCGCCGCCATGAACAGGCCGCACACGATCCAGCTGGTGCGCTCGGTGGCCACGTACAGCATCACCACGAAGACGCCGAAGAAGATCAGCGAGGTGCCGAGGTCGCGCTCGAAGACCAGCACCAGCATGGAGACGATCCACACCGTGATGATCGGTCCCAGCTGCCGCATCGGGGGCAGCCGCATGCCGAGGAACTTGCGGCCCGTCAGGGCCAGCGAGTCCCGGTGGATGACCAGATAGCCCGCGAAGAAGATCGCGATCATGATCTTCACGAACTCGCCCGGCTGCAGCGAGAAGCCGAAGAGGATGATCCACCGCTTCGCGCCGTACGTGTCCGCGCCGAAGAACGCCGGCGCGATCAGCAGCACCAGCGCGACGGCCATCGTGATGTAGATGAACCGCTGGAGCAGCCGGTGGTCGCGCAGCAGCGCCACCACCAGGATGCAGGCGGCGACACCGACCACCGTCCACATCAGCTGGCCCGGAGCGTTCGCGTCCGAGCCGTACCGCTCGATGTACCCCTGGTCGAGCCGGTGGATCAGCACCAGCCCCAGCCCGGTCAGCAGCATGGCCAGCGGGAAGATCAGCGGGTCCGCGTACGCCGCGAACCGGCGGATGCCCAGGTGCCCGACCAGCGACAGCAGCGTCATGCTGATCGTGAAGCCGGTGAGGTTGGGCGGCAGCTCGCCGTTCATGGCGAGGCCGGCGTTGGCGTGGCCGAACACGGCGATCGCGACGACGAAGACCAGCAGCAGCGCCTCGGTGCGCCGGCGCGAGCCCGCCGATGTCAGGGGCTTCAGTCCACGCACGGGATGCCGCCGCCGTCCGTGGCACCGGACGTGGGTGTGGGGGCGGGTGACGCGGGGGGCGTGGAGGATCCGGACGATCCGGACGACGGTCCCGGCGGAGCTGAGGAGGAAGCGGCGCCCGGGGTGCTCGGGCTCGGAGGGGCCTTCGGCCCGATCTGCTCGGCAATGAGGCGCTTTATCTTCATATCATCTACGACGTTGATGTCCTCCCCATGGTTCCTTCCGAAGCCCTCGATGGGAAGCGTCGTGAAGTGGACCTTCCCGCCGGACAGGTTCTTCGCCTGCTTCACGAACGACAGCAGATCCCACCCCTCGTCCGTCACCACGTCCTGCTTCGCGGTGTCGATCAGCTTCATCAGCTTCACCGGGTCGGTGAAGGTCCCGGCCGAGTTCAGCTTCTTCGTCGCGCCCGCGAGGAAGGCCTGCTGCCGCTTCGTCCGGTCCAGGTCGCCCCTGGCCAGGCCGTGCCGCTGGCGTACGAAGGCGAGCGCCTGCTGCCCGTTCAGGGTCTGCGGGCCCGCCGGGAAGTCGGCGCCGGAGTACCTGTCCTTCACCGGCTTGTTCAGACACACCGGCACCCCGCCCAGCGCCTCGGCGAGGTGGTAGAAACCGGCCAGGTTCAGCTCGGCGAAGTGGTCGATCGGGACCCCCAGGAAGTTGCGCACCGTCTCGATCTCCGCCTTGCGCCCCGCCTCCCGGCCCTCGCGCTCCAGCTGCCGGCGGTCGCCCACCCCTTGCGCGACGAGCTGCTCCCGCCTCTTCTCCTTCGCGAGCCCGTAGGCCTTCTTGATCTTGTCCTTGCCGTGGCCCGGTATGTCGACGAAGTCGTCGCGCGGGATCGAGAAGGCCTTCGCCTGGCCGCCGTCGCCGGGTACGTGGAGCAGGATCAGGGTGTTCGCGTTGTAGCCGCCGATGTCCGAACCGCCGGCGTGCAGCTTGTCCAGCACGTCGTCCGGCAGGTCCTCGCCGTTCTGGTCCTTGCGGCTGTCCAGGCCCATGAGCAGGACGTTCACATCGCCGGACGTCGACTTCTGCGCGCCCTTCAGGGCCTTGGAGCTGCCGATGCCGGAGGCCAGGTCCCGGTACAGGTACCAGGCGCCGCCGCCCGCCATGACCGCCAGCGCACAGCCGGTGATCAGCAGCGTGCGGCCGAGCCGCCGCCGGCGGGAGAGCCGGTGGCCTGGGGCGGTCGTCTTCCTCCGGTGCGCGCTCATGCCTCTCGATGGTGGGGGAGGGAGGCTGAAGGAATCCTGAGGGCCGGCGGGGGAACCGGCGTACAGAAGGCCCGGCGGCCGGCGGCCGGCGGCCGGCGGTCGGCGGCCTACCGGCACGGGATGCGCAGCACCAGCCGCGCGCCCCCGCCGGGCGCCGGCAGCGCGCGTACGTCGCCCCCGTGCGCCCGCGCGATCTCCCGGGCGATGGCCAGGCCGAGCCCCGTCCCGCCGCTGGCCCGGCCCCGGTCCGCGTCCAGGCGTACGAACCGCTCGAACACCCGGTCCCGGTCCGCCTCCGGGATCCCCGGGCCGTCGTCCGCGACCTCCAGCACCGCCCAGGCACCGCCTCCCGCCGTGCCCGCCGCCGCCCGCACCACCACCTCGGCGCGGGCGTACCGCAGGGCGTTGTCCACGAGATTGGCCAGCGCCCGCTCCAGCCGCGCCGGATCCCCGGCGGCCGGTACGGGCACCCGCGCCTCCAGCCGCAGCGCCACCCGGGGACCGCCCCGGCGCGCCACGTCCTCTGCGGCCAGCAGCGCCAGGTCGACCGGCTCGCTCCGCGGCCCCGGCCCGCCGTCGAGACGGGCCAGCAGCAGCAGGTCCGCCGCGATCCGCTGGAGCCGCTCGGTATCGGCCAGCGCGGCCGCCACCGACTCCCGGTCGGGGCGGTCCATGGCCAGGGCCACCTCCAGCCGGGTGCGGACGGCGGCCAGCGGATTGCGCAGCTCGTGCGAGGCGTCCGCGGTGAACTGCCGCTGCCGGGCGTCGGCGCGCTCCAGCCGGTCCAGGGTGCCGTTGACGGTGCGGGCCAGCTGCGCGATCTCGTCCGCCCCGCCCGGATCCGGAACCCGCCGGTCGAGCTCGCTCGCGGTGACCGAGGCCAGCTCGTTGCGGATGGCGGTCACCGGGCGCAGCGCGAGCCCCGTCACCCACCACGCCAGGGCCGCGGCGAAGGCGATCAACGGGGGCGCGCCCGCCAGCAGTCCGACCGCGACGGCCCTGGTCGCGTCGTCCACGTCGCCGAGCACGGTCACGGCGTAGACGGTGTGCGGGTCGTGCGCGCCCGGCGGGCCCGCCGCCTCGACCGCGACCGCCACCCGCCGCTCCCCGCCGGGGCGCGCGGGAGGCAGTACGGCCGACCGGGAGTCCTCACCCGAACCGGAACCCGAACCCGCACCGGAACCGGAACCGGAACCGGAACCCGAACCGGAACCCGAACCGCCCCCGGGGCTCAGCCGGCCCAGGTCCGGGAGGCCCGGGAGGCCCGGGAGGCCCGGAAGGTCCGCGGGGTCCCCGCTGGTCGCGACCGTGCGCCCCCGGGCGTCCCGTACGAGGACCAGGTCCACCCCGCGCTCGGGCGCGGGCAGCCGGCCGCCGGGCGGCAGGGTCCGGCTGTCGACCTGGGCGACGACCTTGCGCGCGGCCAGCTCGGTGCGCCCGGTGGTGTTGTCGAGCAGGTTGGCCCGCAGCAGGGCGTACAGCCACAGCCCGCCGGTGCCCAGGACGGCGGCCATCGCGAGGGCCGCGGCGATCGCCGTACGGGCCCGGACGGTACTAGCCACCGTCCGGGGCCATCCGGTAGCCGGTCCCGTGGACGGTGAGGATCGAGCGGCGGCCGAAGGGCGCGTCGATCTTCCTGCGCAGCGAGGAGACGTACACCTCGACGATGTTCGGGTCGATGCCGTACGGGGTGTCCCAGACCTCGTCGAGGATGTCCTGCTTGGCGACGGCCTGCCCGGGCCGCTCCATCAGGCAGGCCAGGACGCCGAGTTCGCGGGCGGTGAGCTCGATGTCGTGGGAGCCGCGCCGGCAGCGGCGGCCCTGCGGGTCGAGGAGCAGGTCGCCGGCCTGCAGGACGCTGCGGTCGGGCGCGCCCGCGCGGCGGGCCAGCGCCCGGATCCGGGCGGCGAGGACCACGAAGGAGAACGGCTTGGTGAGGTAGTCGTCGGCCCCGGAGTCCAGGCCCTCGGCCTCGTCGTACTCGCCGTCCCGGGCGGTGAGCATCAGCACCGGGGTGGTGTCGCCGTGGGCGCGCATGCGGGTGCAGATCTCGTAGCCGCTCATGCCCGGGAGCATCAGGTCCAGGAGGACCACCTCGTACGGGCCGCCGGCGAGGGCGAGGTCCAGGCCGCGGTGGCCGTCGTGCGCGACCTCGACCAGGTGCCCGTCGGCGGACAGGCCGCGCCGCAGGGATTCGGCGAGGCCCTCTTCGTCTTCGACCACGAGGATGCGCACCCGTCAAGCCTCACATACCGGGCCGACGCGGCGGAATCACCCCGGTTCGCTCCCCCTGCGCTCTCGGTACGCCCCGGTCGCTCCCGGTTGGCCCCCGCCTCAACCGCCCGGGCACTCGCCGCTGTCGCCGCCGCTGCGGCACACGTGGCCCGAGCGCGTGGACGCGGGGTCCGGGAGGGTCTCCGGCTGGGGCGCCGCCCGGAGCGAGGTGATCGCCATCATCAGCAGCGTCCCGGCGATCAGGGCGCAGACCGCACCGTGCAGGACCGCCGAGAACCACACGTGCCGCCGGGCGAAACCGAAGGCGGCCGCCGCGCTCACGCAGCACATCGCGCCGAGGAACACGTACACCTCGACGGTGAGCGGAATCCCCAGCCAGTGGGAGCCCTCGGGCACGAAGGGTGTGATCAGGCCGAACTCCCCGAGGCCGGCCCACAGGACGCCGCCGACCAGGACCACGGCCGCCACCGTGCCGGTGAGGAGGGCCAGCGCGATGTCCGCCGTCCAGTGGACGGGCCGCCGCGACGGTGTCGTCATGCCGCACGGTACCGCGCCGGGACGGGGCCGGGCGCCCCGGTACGGGTATTCACCGCGTGCTCCGCGCCTGCCCGGCCGAGGCCCCTGCCCCGGTCACCCTCTCCGGGTCGGGCACCCCCTCGGGGCCGGGCACCCGCTCCGGGCCGGCCGCCCCCGACGCCCGCTCCCGTCTGCGCGCCACCGCGTCCCGGGAGGCCGCGCCGACGGCCCACACCGGAAAGGCGAGCGAGAGCACCCCCACCGCCCCGGGCCCCAGCCAGACGAGGACGCCGGGCTGCACGGCCGTGCCGGAGGACGGGCCGAGGGCGAAGGCGGCCCGCGGTCCGTCCGGCAGGGTGTCGAAGCTGGTGTCGACCTCGACCCGGGGGATCGTGAACGATCCGTCCCCGGCCGTGAACGACCCCTCGCACATCCAGTGTTCGTCCCCGTCCGAGTCCAGTTCCTCGGTGCACCGCGTGGCGTGGAAGGCGCCCTCGACCCCGGCCGCCTGGGCCGCCAGCCGCGGTACGGCGCCCGAGAGCATGTAGATGCCGGCCGCGAGGCCGACGGCCATCGGGACGAGGTGCCGCGGGCGCACGCCGGAGTTTGTCCTGGTCATGACCGGAGAGTAATGAGATCGAACGCCCGTGCGCCGGGGTTTTGGCGCTTCGAGGGCTCGCGACGCGCAACGCCCACGGTCGAGAATTGGCACTCCGCTTGACCGAGTGCTAATCGCCGGAATAGTGTCGCACCTGGCACTCGCCACCGGTGAGTGCCAACACAGCGACAGGCAGGTCCGGCACCCGCGACGACGGATCGACCTGGTCGCCACCTCAGACAGTTAACCCCGGATCTCCGAAGGGGGAGGTCGGATCGTGACGACCGCCAGCTCCAAGGTTGCCATCAAGCCGCTCGAGGACCGCATTGTGGTCCAGCCGCTCGACGCCGAGCAGACCACGGCCTCCGGCCTGGTCATCCCGGACACCGCGAAGGAGAAGCCCCAGGAGGGCGTTGTCCTCGCCGTGGGCCCGGGTCGCTTCGAGGACGGCCAGCGTCTCCCGCTGGACGTCACCGTCGGCGACATCGTGCTGTACAGCAAGTACGGCGGCACCGAAGTGAAGTACAGCGGCGAGGAGTACCTCGTCCTCTCGGCTCGCGACGTGCTCGCGATCGTCGAGAAGTAATTCGCTTCTAGTTTTGATTTGAGCTGCGCCCCTGGTCACCCTGCTGATGCCGGGCGGCGAGGGGCGTAGTTCGTTCCAGGCGGTGGCGGTCGCGGTGAGCGGCCGATCGCAACGAGAGGACTGAACCGCTCCCATGCCGAAGATTCTGAAGTTCGACGAGGACGCCCGTCGCGCCCTCGAGCGCGGCGTCAACAAGCTTGCCGACACGGTCAAGGTGACGATCGGCCCCAAGGGCCGCAACGTCGTCATCGACAAGAAGTTCGGCGCCCCCACCATCACCAACGACGGCGTCACCATCGCGCGCGAGGTCGAGCTGGACGACCCGTACGAGAACCTGGGCGCGCAGCTCGTGAAGGAGGTGGCGACCAAGACCAACGACATCGCGGGTGACGGCACCACCACCGCCACCGTGCTGGCCCAGGCGCTGGTCCGCGAGGGTCTGCGCAACGTCGCCGCGGGCGCGTCCCCGGCCGCCCTGAAGAAGGGCATCGACGCCGCGGTCAAGGCCGTGTCCGAGGACCTCCTCGCGACCGCCCGCCCGATCGAGGACAAGTCCGACATCGCCGCCGTGGCCGCGCTCTCCGCGCAGGACCAGCAGGTCGGCGAGCTCATCGCCGAGGCGATGGACAAGGTCGGCAAGGACGGTGTCATCACCGTCGAGGAGTCCAACGCCTTCGGCCTGGAGCTCGAGTTCACCGAGGGCATGGCCTTCGACAAGGGCTACCTCTCGCCGTACATGGTCTCCGACCAGGAGCGTATGGAGGCCGTCCTCGACGACCCGTACATCCTGATCAACCAGGGCAAGATCTCCTCCATCCAGGACCTCCTGCCGCTGCTCGAGAAGGTCATCCAGGCCGGCGCCTCGAAGCCGCTGCTGATCATCGCCGAGGACGTCGAGGGCGAGGCGCTCTCCACCCTCGTCGTCAACAAGATCCGCGGCACCTTCAACGCGGTCGCCGTCAAGGCCCCGGGCTTCGGTGACCGCCGCAAGGCGATGCTGCAGGACATGGCCACCCTCACCGGTGCCACCGTCATCGCCGAGGAGGTCGGCCTCAAGCTCGACCAGGCCGGTCTGGACGTACTGGGTTCCGCCCGCCGCGTCACCATCTCCAAGGACGACACGACCATCGTCGACGGTGGCGGCAGCCACGAGGAAGTCGTCGGTCGTGTCAACCAGATCAAGGCCGAGATCGAGTCCACGGACTCCGACTGGGACCGCGAGAAGCTGCAGGAGCGCCTGGCGAAGCTCGCCGGCGGCGTCTGCGTCATCAAGGTCGGCGCCGCCACCGAGGTGGAGCTCAAGGAGAAGAAGCACCGCCTCGAGGACGCCATCTCGGCGACCCGCGCCGCGGTCGAGGAGGGCATCGTCTCCGGCGGTGGCTCCGCGCTCGTCCACGCCGTCAAGGTCCTCGAGGGCAACCTCGGCCTGACCGGCGACGAGGCCACCGGTGTCGCGGTCGTGCGCCGCGCCGCCGTCGAGCCGCTGCGCTGGATCGCCGAGAACGCCGGCCTCGAGGGCTACGTCATCACCTCGAAGGTCGCCGAGCTCGAGAAGGGCCAGGGCTTCAACGCCGCCACCGGCGAGTACGGCGACCTGGTCAAGGCCGGCGTCATCGACCCGGTGAAGGTCACCCGCTCCGCGCTGGAGAACGCCGCTTCCATCGCCTCCCTGCTGCTCACGACCGAGACCCTGGTCGTCGAGAAGCCGGCCGAGGAAGAGGCCGACGCCGGTCACGGCCACGGTCACGGCCACAGCCACTGATCGCGCACCGCGCTTGGAAGGCCCCGTTCCGCACCTGCGGAACGGGGCCTTCCCGTGTCTGGGGGGCCGCTCGGCCCCGTAGGCGGGCCGCGCGGCCCGTGCGTGCGGGTCCTACATGGCGCCCAGTTGGCGCATCAGGCCCATGGCGTCCAGGTGCCACCAGCCCTCCGCGATCATCCCGTCCTCGCAGCGGAACGTCGTGGAGCCGGTCATGGTGCACTTCTTGCCGGTCGGCGCGATGCCCTGGAACTCGCCCTTGTGGGTTCCGGTCCAGCTCCACACCGTGGTGACGTAGTCGCCCTCGGCCAGCTGCACGTCCGTGGTGAATTCGAAGTCGAAGGCCTTGCGCCAGGCCGTGACGTCCTCGCGCATGACGTCCCGCCCGGTGGTGGTCCCGTCCTTCATGGTGTCGTGGTCGATGTACCGGGGCGCGAGCATCTCGTCGACGAGGTCGAGGTTTCCCTGCATGATGCACTCGTCGAACAGCCGGTTCACCACGTGCTTGTTGATGTGCTCGTCGCGGACCACGTCCAGGTTGGTGAAGGTCGGCATCCCCTCGCACAGGGCCATCATCTCCTGGAACATCGTGTCCGTCTCCGGGAGGTGAGAGTTCTTCATGGCCTCTTCGTACGAGGGGAATTCGACCACGTCCACGTAGTGGTTCTCGTTCTCGCGGTCCTTGCCCACGATGCTGTGGGTCACCGTGCGCTTGCCCTGGCTCTGCGAGACGTACCGGTCGAGCAGCTGGTTGAGGTCGTCCTGCCGACTGGTCTTGTAATCGATTATCTGTACGAATGTCATGGCGTCTCCCGGGCTGGTTGGGACACGTCCATTTTAGGTAGATTTCACCCATTCGGCGGGTTTACCGGCGAGTTACTGGGGCCCGTACTTGCGGCCCGTACGGGAGGACACCCCGCCCAGCAGCCCGCGCGGCGTCAGCTTCACCACGCCCATCAGCGCCTTGTACCGCGGATCGGGAACCGACACCGTCTTGCCCCGGGCCAGGTCCGCCAGGGCCGCGGCCACCAGCTTGTCGGCGTCGAGCCACATCCAGCCGGGGATGTTGTCGGTGCCCATGCCGGCGCGCTGGTGGAACTCCGTCCGTACGAAGCCGGGGCACAGGGCCATCAGCCGCACGCCCGACCCCGACAGGTCCCGCGCCGCGCCCTGGGTGAACTGCACGACCCAGGCCTTGCTCGCCCCGTAGGTGCCGCGCGGTACGAACGCCGCCACCGAGGCCACGTTGATCACGCCGCCGCGGCCGCGCTCGCGCATCGAGGAGGTGGCCGCCGAGGTCAGCCGCAGCACCGCCTCGATGTGCACCTTGAGCATCGTCAGCTCGTCGGCCATGGAGACCTCGAGGTAGCGGCCCTTGTTGCCGAAGCCCGCGTTGTTGACCAGCAGGTCCACCGGGTGGGTGCGGTCGCCGAGGCGGCGCTCGACCGCGGCGATGCCCTCCTCGGTGGAGAGGTCGGCGGCCAGCACCTCGGCCTCGATGCCGTGCCGGTCGTGCAGTTCGGTGGCCTGCTCGCCCAGCCGCTTGGTGTCACGCGCCACCAGCACCAGGTTGTGGCCCTGGGCGGCGAGCCGCCGGGCGAAGGCGGCGCCGATGCCCGCCGTGGATCCCGTAATCAACGCAGTCGTCATAGGCGCAACCTAGCCGCCCCCGGTGACGGCGTTACCTCGACCCGTCCCCGGCCCCGTACTTCGCCACGTACTGGCGAACCTGCTCATGGGCCTCGGGCTCCATCGCCGTGCCCGCCGCCAGCGTGCGCGGCAGCAGGGCGCGCTCAGTGGTGAAGGCGCGGAACCACAGCTGCACCGTCACGTCGTGGTCCGGGCGGTGGACGACCTCGATGGCGTCGCCCGGGGAGACCGAGCCCTCCTCGATCACCCGCAGGTACGCGCCCGGCCGTGCCTGCGCGGTGAACCGCTTGACCCAGGCGCGCTCGCCGAGGACCCCCTGGAAGGTCCGGCACGGGATGCGGGCCGAGGCCACTTCGAGGACCAGGTCCGCGCCCACCCGCCAGCGGTCGCCGAGCCGCGCGGTGTTGAGGTCGATGCCCGAGGTGGTGAAGTTCTCGCCGAACGTCCCGGCGGGCAGTTCGCGGCCGAGCTCCGCCTCCCACAGGTCGAGGTCCTCGCGCGCGTACGCGTAGACGGCCTGGTGGTCGCCGCCGTGGTAGCGGCGGTTGCAGACGGCGTCGCCCTCGAGGCCGCTGCCCAGGCCGGTGGCCTTGGGGCCGGGGGCGACGACGCGGACCGGCCCGGGGACCGGGAGCTTGCCGTGGCCGGTCAGCCCGCTCTCGGCTTCGGTGTAGTCGACGGCCGTGGCGCGGCCGAGGTTCACGGAGATCAGATGCATGGGGCCCATGAAAGCAAAACCAGCCGAGTGGCCCCAAAGCGGCGACGGGATATTCGCGCGCCAGTCAAAGCTGGGCTTATGCTCGAGGAGTGATCGAGGCACGTCATCTCCGAGTTCTGCGCGCTGTCGCCGGGACCGGGTCCTTCTCCGCCGCCGCCCGCGAGCTCGGCTGCACCCAGCCGGCCGTGTCCCAGCAGATGAAGGCGCTGGAGCAGTCGGCCGGCACCCCCCTGCTCATCCGGACCGGCCGCGAGATGCGGCTGACCCAGGCCGGCGAGGCCCTGGTCCGGCATGCCGCGGGGATCCTGGCCGGGCTGACCGCCGCCGAGGAGGAGGTCGCGGCCATCGCCGGGCTGCGCGCGGGCCGGGTACGGCTGGTGTCCTTCCCCAGCGGCAGCTCCACCCTGGTGCCGACGGCCCTCGCGGCGATGCGCGCCGAGCACCCGGGGACCCGCATCTCCCTGGTCGAGGCCGAGCCGCCGCGCTCGGTGGAGATGCTGCGCGAGGGGGACTGCGACCTGGCGCTGGCCTTCCGCTACGGCGGGGCGGCCGGATCCGCGGCGGAGTGGGAGGACCTGGTGGTGCGCCCGCTGCTGACGGACCGGCTCGTCGGGCTGGTCCCCGAGGGCCACCGGCTGGCCGGGGCGGAGCGGGTGGGCATGGCGGAGCTGGCCGACGAGCCGTGGATCGCGGGCTGTCCGCGCTGCCGCCGCCATCTGGTGGAGGTGTGCGAGGGCGCGGGCTTCACCCCGAGGATCGACTTCGCGACCGACGACTACCCGGCGGTCGTCGGCCTGGTGGGGGCGGGGCTGGGCGTCGCGGTGCTGCCGGAGCTCGCGGTGGAGTCCGTACGGGCCAAGGGCGTCAGCACGGTCGCGGTGGAGCCGGCCGTGGAGCGGGAGGTCGTGGCGCTGACCCTGCCGGACCTCGCCCGGGTGCCGGCCGTGGCCGCGACACTCGCCCAGCTGGAGCGGGCCGCCACGCGCTGACCGTACGCCTGTGGCGGTACGTACGGCCGAACGCGTGACGTTTCGCTCCGGACCGCGACACGCCCGGCGGTCGCGGCGGACCGAGGAACCCGCACGGATTCGCAGGAACGTTCCTTCGGGCGTTTGTTCTCCGGTTCAGTGGGGCGTGATCGGTCCGATCGCGCTGGACGCGGGGATCAGGCGATGGCGCGCGCGGCCCATCAGCTCCTCCCGCTCGTCCTCCGTCAGCCCTCCCCACACTCCGTAGGGCTCGCGGACGGCGAGCGCGTGCGCGGCACATTCCGCGCGGACCGGGCATCGCATGCAGACCTCTTTAGCCGAGGCCTCGCGCGCGCTCCTGGCCGCGCCCCGCTCGCCTTCCGGGTGGAAGAAGAGGGAGCTGTCGACCCCACGGCAGGCAGCCAGCAGCTGCCAGTCCCAGAGGTCGGCGTTCGGTCCGGGGAGGCGGGAGAAATCTGCCATTGGTAGTCCTCTTGGTGCCGGTACTGAGGCGGATACGGTCGATGTCTCCAAGGGTCTCCACACCTACTGTCGGAGTAGATGTAAATATGACTCATTGGGAATCTAGCCTCAGACATGTGCCAAACGGAAGGAAAGCCGCCAAATAGGGCATAGCTCCAGATGGAGGACAGTTGCCTTGTGGCGTCCGAGTCGTGTTCGCTTCCTCACGTAGAGTGCCGAAGGTGTCCGTCCGACCCGTAACTCTTTCGAGTGACCATCGTTGAGAGTGCGAAGGCGGTTGAACCAATAAGTTCTCGGACAGGTGTCCGGGGGCATCGACCGCACAGGTGACGATACGTACCAGCCTGGAGGCTCAAGGTGACGCGCATCAGCAGCTGCGGAGGGCGGTCATGACATCCGTCCTCGTCTGCGACGACTCCCCGCTTGCCCGAGAGGCGCTCCGTCGCGCGGTTGCCACCGTGCCCGGCGTCGAGCGTGTGACGACGGCTGCCAACGGCGAGGAAGTCCTCCGCCGCTGGGGTGCCGACCGCTCCGACCTGATTCTGATGGATGTCCGGATGCCCGGGCTCGGCGGTGTGGAGACGGTCCGCCGCCTGCTCTCGGCCGACCCGGGCGCCCGCATCATCATGCTGACGGTCGCCGAGGACCTGGACGGCGTGGCCCTCGCGGTCGCCGCCGGCGCCCGCGGGTACCTGCACAAGGACGCCTCGCGCGCCGAGCTGCGGGCCACGGTCACCCAGGCCCTCGCCGACCCGACCTGGCGACTGGCCCCGCGCCGGCTCCGCTCGGCCGAGATGGGCGCCGCGCCCACGCTCACCGCGCGCGAGATCCAGGTGCTGGAGGGCATGAGCCACGGCCGGTCCAACGCGGAGATCGGGCGCGAGCTCTTCCTCTCCGAGGACACGGTCAAGACGCACGCCCGCAGGCTGTTCAAGAAGCTCGGCGCCTCGGACCGCGCGCACGCGGTCGCGCTCGGCTTCCGCTGGGGCCTGGTCCGCTGACCCACGGGCCACGGCCCGGTCCCACGACCGTGAGCCCCGTCGTACCCGGTGCGCACCCGGGGATTGGCGGGGCACAATCCGGGGGACGTGTCGCTTCGTGCGCGATGCCGCATCCTTGAGGGTGTGCCGCATTCTTGGAAATGTGGGGTCCCCGTCCCGGGGATCATTCGGCGAGCGGGAGGGGAGGGTGCAGACCATGAGTTCCGGCGCACCCGCTCATAACGCTTCGATGCACGAAACCGGCCGTGGTGCCACGGAACCTCCGGCGTCAAGGCACCATGGATTGATGCGCGACGACGAGGCCCTGGGGTCACCCGCGGCCACAGGCCCGACCGGCGCCGCCAAGGGCGGCAGTGCCGGGGCCGTCAGCGCGCTCGTACGCCGGGCGGTGGAGGGCGACGAGCAGGCCACGCACGACCTGCTCGCCTTCGTTCACCCGCTCGCGATCCGCTACTGCCGCACCCGGCTCTCGCGGCTCCCGGGTGATGCCCGCCACTTCGTGGAGGACCTGGCGCAGGAGGTCTGCGTCGCCGTCCTGATGGCGCTGCCGCGCTACCGGGACACCGGGCGGCCCTTCGAGGCCTTCGTCTTCGCCATCGCCGCGCACAAGGTCGCCGACCTGCAACGGGCCGCCATGCGGCACCCGGGCAGCACGGCCGTGCCCTCCGACGAGATGCCGGAGCGGCCCGACGACTCGCTCGGCCCGGAGGAGCGGGCGCTGCTCAGCAGCGACGCGGCCTGGGCCAAGAAGCTCCTGGCCAATCTGCCGGAGAACCAGCGCGAGCTCCTCGTCCTGCGGGTGGCCGTCGGGCTGACCGCCGAGGAGACCGGGCAGATGCTCGGCATGTCGCCGGGAGCGGTGCGGGTCGCCCAGCACCGTGCCCTCAGTCGGCTGCGCGCGCTCGCCGAGCAGTAGGAACCGCGGTCGGCGTCCGGCCCTCCATCGTAGGAACCAACGAAACTTCCGATCGGTCTGGCTCGTGGAATGAGACGCTGCGGGATCCCGTTAGCATGGACATCCGCGCTGAGCAAGACCATTTGGGAAGGTGTCATGACTACCGACGGAGTGCCCGACAAATTCGCCACGCTCGGACTGACCTATGACGACGTGCTGCTGCTGCCGGGCGCGTCGGACATGGCCCCGGACGAGATCGACACCTCTTCCCTCATCTCGCGCAACGTCCGGGTGAACGTCCCCCTGCTGTCCGCCGCCATGGACAAGGTCACCGAGGCCCGCATGGCCATCGCGATGGCCCGCCAGGGCGGCGTCGGCGTACTGCACCGCAACCTCTCCATCGCCGACCAGGCGAACCAGGTCGACCTGGTCAAGCGCTCCGAGTCCGGCATGGTCACCGACCCGATCACGGTGCACCCGGACGCGACGCTGCGCGAGGCCGACGAGCTGTGCGCGAAGTTCCGCATCTCCGGCGTCCCGGTCACCGACCCGGCGGGCAAGCTGCTCGGCATCGTCACCAACCGCGACATGGCCTTCGAGTCGGACCGCAGCCGCCAGGTGCGCGAGGTCATGACCCCGATGCCGCTGGTCACGGGCAAGGTCGGCATCTCCGGCGTCGACGCCATGGAGCTGCTGCGCCGCCACAAGATCGAGAAGCTTCCGCTGGTCGACGAGGCGGGCATCCTCAAGGGCCTCATCACGGTCAAGGACTTCGTCAAGGCCGAGAAGTACCCGAACGCCGCCAAGGACAAGGACGGCCGGCTGCTGGTCGGCGCGGCCGTCGGCGTCGCCGGTGACGCGTACGACCGCGCCCAGGCGCTGATCGAGGCGGGCGCCGACTTCATCGTCGTCGACACCGCCCACGGCCACTCCCGGCTGGTCGGCGACATGGTCGCCAAGATCAAGTCGAACTCCTCCGTGGACGTCATCGGCGGCAACGTCGCCACCCGCGACGGCGCGCAGGCGCTGATCGACGCCGGCTGCGACGGCATCAAGGTCGGCGTCGGCCCCGGCTCCATCTGCACCACCCGCGTCGTCGCCGGCATCGGCGTCCCGCAGGTCACCGCGATCTACGAGGCCGCCCTCGCCGCCAAGGCCGCGGGCGTCCCGGTCATCGGCGACGGCGGCCTGCAGTACTCCGGCGACATCGCGAAGGCCCTGGTCGCGGGCGCCGACACGGTGATGCTCGGCTCGCTGCTCGCGGGCTGCGAGGAGTCCCCGGGCGAGCTGCTCTTCATCAACGGCAAGCAGTTCAAGTCCTACCGCGGCATGGGCTCGCTCGGCGCGATGCAGTCGCGCGGCGACCAGCGCTCCTTCTCCAAGGACCGCTACTTCCAGGAGGGCGTGGGCGGCGACGACAAGCTCATCCCCGAGGGCATCGAGGGCCAGGTGCCCTACCGCGGCCCGCTCTCCGCGGTCGTGCACCAGCTCGTCGGCGGCCTGCGCCAGTCGATGTTCTACGTCGGCGGCCGCACGGTTCCCGAGCTGCAGGACCGGGGCCGCTTCGTGCGGATCACCTCGGCGGGCCTCAAGGAGAGCCACCCGCACGACATCCAGATGACGGTCGAAGCACCGAACTACTCCCGCAAGGGCTGACCGGTGTGAGGTGAGGGGGCGGGCCCGTCAGGGGCCCGCCCCCTTCGCCGTTCTCCGGGCGGAGCGGGCATTCGGCGTCCGTACAGCGGTCACCGGAACGCGGGCCCCCGGCGTTCGGGGATACTGGACGGGCAGACCCAGAGGAAAGGCCACCACACGTGACTGAGATCGAGATCGGGCGCGGCAAGCGCGGCCGCAGGGCGTACGCGTTCGACGACATCGCCATCGTCCCGAGCCGGCGGACCCGGGACCCGAAGGAGGTCTCGATCGCCTGGCAGATCGACGCGTACCGCTTCGAGCTCCCCTTCCTGGCCGCCCCCATGGACTCGGTCGTCTCCCCGCAGACCGCGATCCGCATCGGCGAGCTCGGCGGCCTCGGCGTGCTGAACCTCGAAGGCCTGTGGACCCGGTACGAGGACCCGCAGCCGCTGCTCGACGAGATCACGGAGCTCGACGAGGACGCCGCCACGCGCCGTCTCCAGGAGATCTACTCCGCCCCGATCCAGGCGGACCTGATCCGCCGGCGCATCAAGGAGGTGCGCGACTCGGGCGTCGTCACCGCCGCCGCGCTCTCCCCGCAGCGCACCGCCGAGTTCTCCAAGGCCGTCGTGGACGCCGGCGTGGACATCTTCGTGATCCGCGGCACCACGGTGTCCGCGGAGCACGTCTCGGGCGCCGCCGAGCCGCTGAACCTCAAGCAGTTCATCTACGAGCTCGACGTCCCGGTCATCGTGGGCGGCTGCGCCACCTACACCGCGGCCCTGCACCTGATGCGCACCGGCGCCGCGGGTGTCCTGGTCGGCTTCGGCGGCGGCGCCGCGCACACCACGCGCAACGTACTCGGCATCCAGGTCCCGATGGCGACCGCCGTCGCGGACGTGGCCGCGGCCCGCCGCGACTACATGGACGAGTCCGGCGGCCGCTACGTGCACGTCATCGCCGACGGCGGCGTGGGCTGGTCGGGCGACATCCCGAAGGCCGTCGCCTGCGGCGCCGACGCCGTGATGATGGGTTCCCCGCTGGCCCGCGCGACGGACGCGCCGGGCAAGGGCAACCACTGGGGCATGGAGGCCGTCCACGAGGACGTGCCGCGCGGCAAGAAGGTCGACCTGGGCACGGTCGGCACCACGGAGGAGATCCTCACCGGCCCGTCGCACACCCCGGACGGCTCGATGAACATCTTCGGCGCGCTGCGCCGCTCGATGGCCACCACCGGCTACAGCGAGCTCAAGGAGTTCCAGCGGGTCGAGGTCACCGTCGCGGACTCGCAGCACAGCCGCTGACGGTTCCCGTACGTACGCCGGAGGGCCGGCACCCCGCTCGGGGTGCCGGCCCTCCGGCGTACGCGGTGGTGCGGGGTCAGTCGCTGACCTTCTTGGCCGAGCCGAAGGCGACGAAGCCGCCGATCGCGAGGAAGAGGAAGGACATCGCGTCCATGCTCTCCTTCCAGACGTCGTTCAGGCCGCCGACGCCCGCCTGGCTGAGGACCTCGCCCACGCCGACCTGGCCGTAGTCGGCCAGCACGAGCGCGATGAAGAAGAGCTGGCCGAGGTAGACGGCGCCGAGCGAGAGGACGGCGGCGACCACGGGCAGGACCGGGTTGCGTCCGCCGATCTTGCCGGCGGCGAGGCCGACGAGGAGGCCGACGCCGGCCGCGGCGTAGCCGATCTCCCGGTCGATGGCGTTCATGATGCCGCCGTAGGCGCCGGCCGCGACCAGGGCCGCCACGACGGCGGCGACGATGCCGAGACCGAGGTTGCCGGTGCGGGCCGGGGCCGGGGCGGCCGGGGCCTCGGTGAAGGAGTCGGGCGCCGGCGGCTGGAAGTTCTGGCTCATCGGGAAATCCCCCCCAGGGATTCGGGCATGCGAACGCCCGGAGGGCGTAAGTGCGAGATAAGTGACGCCGCAGGCTAGCAGGCCGCACCGACATCCGTGAGGGGGAATTTCCGGGGTCAGAGCCGGTGGGCGGCACCCACCGGGCTGGCCCCCCGGGTGTCCAGGAGCAACTGGGCCTTCACCGCGAGTCCTTGCAGGTCGTAGGTGCGGTGGTGCTGGAGGAGGATCGTCAGGTCCGCGTTCGCGGCGGCCTCGTACAGGGACTCTGCGCGCGGGACCGGCTGGTCCCTGACCCGCCAGCCCGTGATGAACGGGTCGTGGTAGCTGACGAGCGCCCCCAGGTCGAGCAGGCGGCTGGCGATCTCGCGCGCCGGGGAGCCCTCCTGGTCGGCGAGGTCGGGCTTGTAGGTGACGCCGAGGAGCAGGACCCGGGCGCCGCGCGCGGATTTGCCGTGCTCGTTCAGCAGGGTGGCGGACCGCTGGATGACGTACTGCGGCATCCGGTTGTTGATCTCCTGGGCCAGGCCGATCATGCGCAGCGGGTGGCCCGGGGTGCGGGTGGTGTGGGGGAGGTAGTTGGGGTCGAGGGGGACTCCGTGGCCGCCGACGCCGGGGCCGGGGCGGAACGCCTGGAAGCCGTACGGCTTGGTCTCGGCGCAGCGGATGACGTCCCACAGGTCGACGCCGAGGTCGTGGCAGAGCACGGCCATCTCGTTCATGAGGGCGATGTTGACGTGCCGGTAGTTGGTCTCCAGGAGCTGTACGGTCTCGGCCTCGCGCAGGCCGCGGGCCCGGACCACCTTCTCGGTGAGGCGGGCGTAGAACGCGTGTGCGGACTCCGTGCAGGCGGGGGTGAGGCCGCCGATCACCTTGGGGGTGTTGGAGATGCCGTGCGTGCGGTTGCCCGGGTCGAGGCGGCTGGGGGAGTAGGCCAGGTGGAAGTCCCGGCCGGCCCGCAGTCCGGAGCCCGCCTCGAGGATCGGGCGCAGGTAGTCCTCGGTGACGCCCGGGTGGACGGCGGACTCGAGGATCACGGTGGTGTGCGGGCGCAGCCGGGCGGCGAGCGCGTGGCCCGCCTCGCCGATGGCGGACAGGTCCAGTGCGCGGTCGGCGCCGAGCTGGGTGGGGGCGCAGATGACGGCCGTACGGACCCGGCCGAGCTCGGCGGGGTTCGTGGTGACCCGGAAGCCGGCCGCCGACATGCGGCGGATCTCGGCGGCGGTGAGGGTGGAGTCCGTGACCGGACCGCTGTCGTAGCCGACCGTCTCGATCCCGGCGGCCACGGCCGCCTGGGCGAGGGGGAGGCCGAGATGGCCGAGTCCGATGACGGCGAGGTCTGCGGGCATGGGGTGCCGTCCCTTCCCTGACATGAGGGGGATGCGCGCGCAAGCCCTGTGGACGTGGAAGGCCCCCGGGAGCTGGCGCAATGTCAGACTAGGCGTATATATGACAGATATGTCGCATTCTGGGGTGGTGGTCGCCGTTGTGTTGTCCACAGGCGGTGGCTGATGTGGGCGGGGGCGGTCAGAATCATGAAACGGGGATGTGAGCGGGATCACCCGCACGACGCGGGGAACACCCGCACCAACGGGAGGCAGCCGTGAGGACAGCGACACTGGGACCGGCGCAGCGCGCCGAGGCCCTCGCCAGGATGGCCGAGCGGGAGCTGGACGTACTGGTGGTGGGCGCGGGCGTGGTCGGCGCCGGCACCGCGCTCGACGCGGCGACCAGAGGGCTGTCCACCGGCCTGGTGGAGGCGCGCGACTGGGCGTCCGGCACCTCCAGCAGGTCGAGCAAGCTCATCCACGGCGGCCTGCGGTATCTGGAGATGCTCGACTTCGCCCTGGTGCGGGAGGCGCTGAAGGAGCGCGGCCTGCTCCTGGAGCGCCTCGCACCGCACCTGGTGAAGCCGGTGCCGTTCCTCTACCCCTTGCAGCACAAGGGCTGGGAGCGGTGGTACGCGGGCTCGGGCGTGGCGCTGTACGACGCGATGTCCGTCTCCAGCGGGCACGGCCGGGGCCTGCCGGTGCACCGGCACCTCTCGCGCACCCGGGCGCTGCGGGTGGCCCCGGCGCTGCGCAAGGACGCGCTGGTGGGCGCGCTGCAGTACTACGACGCCCAGATGGACGACGCGCGGTACGTGGCCACGCTGGTGCGGACGGCCTCGGCGTACGGGGCGCACTGCGCCAACCGGGCGAGGGTGATCGGATTCCTGCGCGAGGGCGAACGGGTGGTCGGCGCGCGGGTCCAGGACGTCGAGGGCGGCGGGGAGTACGAGATCCGCGCGAAGCAGGTCGTGAACGCGACCGGGGTGTGGACGGACGACACCCAGGCGCTGATCGGGGAGCGCGGGCAGTTCCACGTCCGGGCGTCGAAGGGCATCCACCTGGTCGTGCCGAAGGACCGGATCCATTCGAGCACCGGGCTGATCCTGCGGACCGAGAAGTCGGTGCTGTTCGTCATCCCGTGGGGGCGGCACTGGATCGTGGGGACCACGGACACCGACTGGGACCTGGACAAGGCGCACCCGGCGGCGTCGAGCGCGGATATCGACTACCTGCTGGAGCACGTGAACTCGGTGCTGGCCGTGCCGCTGACGCGGGACGACGTCCAGGGCGTGTACGCGGGCCTGCGGCCGCTGCTGGCGGGCGAGTCGGACGCGACGAGCAAGCTGTCGCGCGAGCACACGGTGGCGCATCCGGTGCCGGGGCTGGTGGTGGTGGCGGGCGGCAAGTACACGACGTACCGGGTCATGGCCAAGGACGCGGTCGACGAGGCGGTGCACGGGCTGGACATGCGGGTGGCGGAGTGCGTGACGGAGGACGTGCCGCTGGTGGGCGCGGAGGGGTACCGGGCGCTGTGGAACGGGCGGGCGCGGACGGCGGCCCGGACGGGGCTTCACGTGGTGCGGGTGGAGCACCTGTTGAACCGGTACGGCTCGCTCACGGAGGAGCTGCTGGACCTGATCGCGGCCGATCCGGGGCTGGGCGAGCCGGTGACCGGGGCGGACGACTACCTGCGGGCGGAGATCGTGTACGCCGCCTCGCACGAAGGGGCGCGCCATCTGGACGACGTGCTGACGCGGCGGACGCGGATCTCGATCGAGACCTTCGACCGGGGGACGAGGTCGGCGCGGGAGTGCGCGGAGTTGATGGCCCCCGTGCTGGGCTGGGACAAGCAGCAGATCGAGAAAGAAGTGGAGCACTACGAGAAGCGGGTCCAGGCGGAGCGGGAATCGCAGCGCCAGCCGGACGACCAGACGGCGGACGCCGCGCGGCTGGGGGCGCCCGACATCGTTCCGTTGTAACTCCGGGATGCGGAAGGGGGAACCGCGGACCCGGGGCGCCCGTCCGTTGCGGAGTGAGGAACAATGAAGGTTCTGCCGGGGCGGGTTACGCGGACCCCGGCCGCCGGGTCGCTCGGCCGCCGGTTTGGTCGGTCGCCGGGGCAGGCGGAGCAGCGGCACGATCGCAGAGGGGACGCATGTCGAAGCCGGAGCACGGGGCGCCTGCGGCGAAGCCCGAAGAGGTGGGGGCTGCGGCTCCGGCTGCGTCGGCCGAGGCCGCGCCCGCCGAGGGCGCGAAGCCCGCGGCTGCGAAGCCGGGGTTGACGAAGGCGGAGCCCGCGGGCGGGAAGGCCGGGTCCGAGGGCGCGGAGCCCGCGGTCGAGGCGCAGCCTGAGGACGCTAAGCCCGCGGTCGAGGCGGAGCCTGAGGACGCGAAGCCTGCGGTCAAGGCCGCGCCTGAGGACGCGAAGCCTGCTGCCAAGGGCGGGCCCGAGGGTGCGAAGCCTGCTGCCAAGGGCGGGCCTGAGGACGCGAAGCCTGCGGCCAAGGCCGCGCCCGAGGACGCCAAGCCTGTGGCTCGGGTCGAGTCTGACGGTGTGAAGCCGGTGGCCAAGGCCGAGCCGGCGAAGGCCGTCAATCCCGTGGTGGAGAAGGCCGATGCCGTGGCCGCCGAGGTCAAGGCCCGGGCCGAGGCCGCCAAGTCGGCCGGCGACGGCCAGGACAAGGGGCGGCTGCTGGCCGGCCGCTACCGCCTGGGGGCCGTGCTCGGCAAGGGCGGCATGGGTACCGTCTGGCGGGCCCAGGACGAGACCCTGGGCCGGACGGTCGCCGTCAAGGAGCTCCGCTTCGGCAGCGGCGTCGACGAGGACGAGAAGCGACGCCTCATCACCCGTACGCTCCGCGAGGCCAAGGCCATCGCCCGGATCCGCAGCGGCGGCGCCGTCACCGTCTACGACGTCGTCGACGAGGACGCCCGGCCGTGGATCGTCATGGAGCTCATCGAGGGCCCCTCGCTCGCCGAGTTCATACGGGAGAACGGCGCCCTCACCCCCCGCCGCGCCGCCGAGGTCGGCCTCGCGGTGCTCGACGTGCTGCGCGCCGCCCACGGGCAGGGCATCCTGCACCGGGACGTCAAGCCGTCCAACGTGCTCATCGCCGCCAACGGCCGCGTCGTCCTCACCGACTTCGGCATCGCGCAGGTCGAGGGCGACCCCTCCGTCACCTCCACCGGCATGCTCGTCGGCGCCCCCTCCTACATCTCGCCCGAGCGCGCCCGCGGCCACAAGCCCGGCCCGCCCGCCGACATGTGGTCGCTCGGCGGCCTGCTGTACGCCGCCGTCGAGGGCGTGCCCCCGTACGACAAGGGCTCCGCCCTCGCCACCCTGACCGCCGTCATGACCGAGCCGGTGGAGCCTCCCAAGAACGCCGGGCCGCTGACCGAGGTCATCTACGGTCTGCTCGCCAAGGACCCGGCCCAGCGTCTGGACGACGTCCGGGCACGGGCGATGCTGGGCGCCGTCATCAACGCGCCCGAGCCCGAGCCGGTCCCGGTGCCGGCCCCGCCCGCCGAGCAGACCCGCCAGATCTCGCTCGCGGACGCCAAGGAGGCCGCCGAGAAGGCCGCCGCGGAGAAGGCGGCGGAGAAGGCCGCCGAGAAGGCGGCGAAGAAGGAACGCGAGCGCAAGGAGCGCGAGCAGCGCGAACGCGCCCGCGCCGCACTGAAGTCCGCCCGCAAGGCGGCGGCGGCAGCGGCGGCCACGATGGCCGCCACGGCCGCGGAGCCGCCGGCGGGCAAGCCCGCGTCCCCACCCACCGCCAAGGTCTCCCCGGTGGCGGCCCCGCTCACCGACGTCATGCCGCGCCGCACCATCGCGCTCGCGATAGCCGCCGTGGTGGTCGTGCTCGCGGTGGTCGGCTCGCTCATCGCCTACGCCGTGGGCGGCGACGACGCCGACGGCCGCAAGGACGAGGGCAAGGACGGCAAGGGCAACCCCTCCGCGTCCGCGAGCCAGTCGCCGGGCGGAGCCGGCCAGAGCCCCCAGCCCTCGGGCAAGCCCGGTGAGACCGGCGGCGGGACGGACAACGGCAACGCCACCCCCGGCGGCCAGGGCCAGCAGAGCCCGGGCACCGGCCAGAACCAGGGCCAGGGTCAGGGGCAGGGCCAAGGGCAGGGCGCACAGCCCGGCGGCGGGGGCAGTGCGATACCCGCGGGCTACGTGATGGTGACGGAGCCCGGGTTCCACTTCTCGATGGCGATGCCCCAGGGCTTCCACCAGACGGCGACAGCGGGAGAGGACTCCGGCGGGATATACAGCCGCGACGGCGGCTTCCCCCGGATCCAGGTCGACTACACCTCCACCCCGGGCGACGACGCCCGGCTGGCCTGGGCCCAGCTGGCCCCCGCCGTGGCGGGCAGCAGCAAGGGGTACCGCCAGATCGGGATCAACCCGACGAGCTACCGGAACTATCCCACCGTCGCCGACTGGGAGTTCGAGAGGGAGCAGAGCGGCATCCGGGTCCGCGTGCTCAACCGAGGCTTCAAGATGGATGCCACGCACGGCTACGCCATCATGATCAGCTGCGCCGCGGACCAGTGGGACGGCCCCGAGTGCACGCAGATGCGCAACACCGCCTTCGAGACCTTCCAGCCGCTCGGCTGACCTCGGGACGCGGGCGGCCCCGGAGACGTATCGTGTCAGCGGGGCCGCGGGGGTGCCCCCAGCACTCGGGGGAGGCGATGTGGAGGACTACGCGGGCCGGATCCTGGCCCACCGCTACCGTCTGCCGCTGCCGCCGACGGACGAGTACGAGTTGGTCGAGACCCGCGCCTTCGACACCCGCAGCGGGCAGGAAGTGCTGGTCCGGCAGGTGCCGTTGCCGGAGGTCGTGGACGCCGAGCTGTTGGACGGGCACGGGTCCGTGCCGGTGTCCGGGCAGCGGGCTCCCGGCGATCTGCCGGCCGTCCGGCGCGCGATCGAGGCGGCGCAGGCCGCTGCGGCCGTCCCCGACCACCCCCGGCTGGACCAGGTCTTCGACGTGTTCGCCGAGGGCGGGTCGCTGTGGATAGTGAGCGAACTGGTCCCGGCCAGGCCGCTGGCGGCGCTGATCGCCGATGAGCCGCTGACCCCCTACCGGGCGGCCGAGGTGGCCTCGGACGTACTGACCGCGCTGCGGGTGCTGCACGCCCACGGCTGGACCCACCGCAACATCACCGTGCGGACGGTACTGGTCTGCGACGACGGGCGGGTCGTGCTGACCGGCCTCGCGGCCGGCGCGGCGGAGGAGGCCCTGTGCGGCTACGACCCCGTCCCGGGCGGTGACGCCTCAGGCGGGGGCGCGGGATGGGGTGACGCCCCGGCTCCGCGTGGCGCCTCCGGCGGGGGCGCGGGATGGGGTGACGCCCCGGCTCCGCGTGGCGCCTCCGGCGGGGGCACGGGATGGGGTGACGCCCCGGCTCCGCGTGGCGCCTCCGGCGGGGGCACGGGATGGGGTGACGCCCCGACTCCGCCCGCGGCGGGCCGGCAGCCCGGCCCGGGTCCCGCCGGAACGGGCCCCCTCGCATCGGGTCCCGCCAGCCCGGGTCCCCTCGCATCGGGTGCCGCTGGACCTGGCCCCGCTGGACCGGGTTCCGCTGGACCTGGCCCCGCTGGACCGGGTTCCGCTGGACCGGGTCCCGCCGGACCGGGTCCCGCCGGGCCGGGTTCCGCCGGTCCGGGGGCGGAGCCCTACGGCGGCGGGTACGCGCCTCTGGTGGCACCGGGCTACGACACCGGGCCCCGGTACACCGACCACATCACCCCCGGGCGCCCCGAGGACCGGCCCGAACTCAAGGCCGCGGCGCGGGCCGGGGCCATCGCCGCGTACCGGGCGGGGGCGCGGGCGGCCGCCGCCAAGGTCGGCGAGCAGCGCCAGGGCGACCCCGTCGTCGTCCCGGAGCCGAGGCCGCAGGGCTCGACCCTGCCGCAGGGGTACTCGTACCCGTACGGCGGCCCGGAGGCCGGCAGCGCCGCGCCCTGGCACGGCGCGACCCCCCGCCGCCCGGCCCTCGCGCCCGCCGAGCCGGAGCCCGGCCGGGACCAGGAGCAGGCCCCGGAGACACCGCAGGACCCGGAGGCACCGCAGGCACGGCGGGCACCGCAGGATCCGGAGGCACCGCACACGGGCCAGGCTCCGCAGACAGGGTCGGTGCCGCAGCTCCCGCCGGCACCGCAGCCCCCCGCGCTGCCCGCCCAGCTCGCGCTGCCCCAGGGCTACCGCCAGGCCGATACCCCGGAACGCGCCCCGTCGCCCGCGTCCGCCCAGCCGGTCCCGCAGGCGGCCGCCGGCTGGTCGGGCCCGCGCAGCGGCCTCGACGCCGAGCGGGCGCGCCAGACGCGGATGGCGGTCGTCGGCGCCGTCACCGAGCGGTGGTCCCCCGAGCAGGCCCGGCCCGTCACCGGGCCCTGGCAGCTGGCGGCCCCCGTCGGCCCCGCCACCGACCTCTGGGCGCTCGGCGCGCTGCTGTACCGGGCCGTCCAGGGGCACGCCCCCTACCCCGAGGATTCCGTCGCCGAGCTCGTCGAGATGGTCTGCGCCGAGCCCCCGGCCTTCGCCGAGGAGTGCGGAGCGCTCCGGCCGGTCGTCGAGTCGCTGCTGCGTCAGGACCCGACCGAGCGCCCGGACTTCGAGGAGCTGCGCGGCTGGCTGCGCTCGCTCGTACGGTCCGCCCCCGAGCCCGACGCGGGCTTCGCCATGCTCCCGATGCCCGATCCGGACCCCGCGCGGCTGCCCGTCGTACGCCGCCGCGGCGACCTCCACGGGCGGCACCGCAATCCCTCGGCCCCCCGCAAGCCCCGCGCCCTGGGCCGGACCCTGCTCCTCGGCATCCTGGTCCTGCTCGCCGGGGCCGTGGCGTACGCGATGCTGTTCATGCCGCGCTCCGCCGGCCCGGACGGCCCGGGCGGCGCAGCGCAGACCCCGCCCGGGCAGAGCCCCTCCCAGGTCCCCACCGGGACCCCCGAGTCCAAGCCCGCGCCCCAGACGACGACACCGCCCCCGGTGGCGGCGACCCCCGCCGCGCCCGCCCCGGCCGGCTACACCACCCAGCAGGACCCGGAGCACTTCGAGATCGTGGTCCCCGACGGCTGGGAGCGCCGCGGCATCAACGAGGCCGGCCAGGTCCGGTACACCAGCGGGCAGTTCACCCTCACCGTGGTCCCCGGCCGGGACAAGGTCGAGGGCAACCCGGACCCGGCGGCCTACCAGAAGGACAAGGAGCCGGAGCTGACGCCCTACCGCACCTCCACCTGGTCCACCGTCGGCGACGTCAAGACCACCAAGGTCGGCCAGCAACTGCGTGCCACGGGCCGCTACACGTGGATCGACGGCACCGGGCGCAACGTCTTCGCCCGCAATTTCGTCGTCGCGCTCGGCGGTAGCTACCACGTGGTCATGGTCACCGGCCCGGAGGACGAGCAGGGGAAGGTCACCGAGGTCTTCGAGAAGGCCGCGACGAGTTACAAATCGGGCGGATGAACGGTGCCTGACGGGCGGTCAGTACGGCGATTGCGTCACAGTGCGGGCTTTCCGCGGCCGTGCGGTTCCGACACCGGCCGTGGGCTCCGTAATCTGGCCTGAAGTGCGGAGAGCGGCGGGGTTTTGTGGAACAGCAGACAGGTGGGGGCGCCGTGCTGGCGGGCCGGTACCGGCTCATCGAGCCGATCGGCCGCGGCGGCATGGGCAAGGTGTGGCGCGCGCATGACGAGCTGCTGCACAGGACCGTCGCCGTCAAGGAACTGACGGCCGGTCTGTACGTCGCCCAGGCCGACCGGGACGTCATGCACGCCCGGACGCAGAAGGAGGCCCGGGCCGCGGCCCGGATCCAGCACCCGGCGGTCGTCACCGTCCACGACGTGCTGGAGCACGACGACCGGCCGTGGATCGTCATGGAGTACATCGACGGCCCCTCCCTCGCGGACGCGGCCAAGGCGGCCGGGCGCATCGAGCCCCGCGAGGCCGCCCGGATCGGGCTGCACGTGCTGGGCGCACTGCGCGCGGCGCACGCGGTCGGCGTACTGCACCGCGACGTGAAGCCGGGCAACGTCCTGCTGGCCAAGGACGGCCGGGTGCTGCTCACGGACTTCGGGATCGCGGCGATCGAGGGGGACTCCTCCATCACGCGCACCGGCGAGATCGTCGGCTCCATCGACTACCTGGCCCCCGAGCGGGTCACCGGCGGGACCCCGGGCACGGCCTCCGACCTGTGGTCGCTGGGCGCCACCCTGTACACGGCGGTGGAGGCCCGTTCGCCCTTCCGCCGCACCTCGCCCATCTCCAGCCTCCAGGCCGTGGTGAACGACGAGCCGCCGGCCCTGAAGCAGTCCGGCGCGCTGGCGCCGGTCATCACGGCTCTGCTGCAGAAGGATCCGGCGGAGCGGCCGACGGCCGAGGAGGCCGAGCGGATGCTGCTGGAGGCGATGGAGGGCCGGGAGCCGAAGGCGGCGCAGGCGTACGTGCCCACCCGTTCGGTGACCTCGGCGGAGCTCGCACCGGCGCAGCAGGAGCCCCAGGAGGAGCCGCCGGCTCCGGCCGGGGACGTCGCCCAGACGGCCGCGCTGCCGGAGCCCTCCGCGCCCACGCTCGCCTCCGCCCCCGCCGCGGACGGGCCGGGCGGCTGGGTCAAGCGCGCCGCGGCCGTGGCCCTGGTGGCGGCGCTGATCGGCGGCGGCGGGGTGTTCGGGGTGCTCAAGTACACGGGCGACAGCGGTTCGGGCGGCTCGGACAAGAACGCGAGCGCCCCCGACGAGGCCGGTGCGGGCGGGGACGCGAAGTCGCAGAAGTCCCAGGGCGCGCCGCCGGCCGGCTGGTCCAGGGTGACCGACCCGGAGGGGTTCACCCTCTTCGTGCCCGACGGCTGGCGGCGGGAGTCGAACGGGACCCAGATCGACTACACGCCGGACAACGGCAACCACTTCATCCGGATCGCCGTCGACCCGACCCCGGACTACGAGAACCCGTACGCGCACCTGCTCGACCTGGAGAAGCAGGTGCGCAAGCGGGCGGAGTACAAGCGGCTGCGGCTGGAGCAGAACAGCTTCCGGGACACCACCCGGGGCGCCCTGTGGGACTTCACCTGGACCGAGAAGGGGACGCTCGCCGGGCCCCGGCGGGCCAAGGAGCAGATGTACGTCGCCCCGGACGGCACCGAGTACGCGGTGTACATGTCGAGCCCCGCCGGCGAGTGGGACACGACGCGGCAGCAGTTCGACATCGTGCTCAGCGGCTGGGAGCCGCCCGCCCCGAAGTCCTGATCCCGTCATCCTGCCAGCGATCGCTGGCGGAAATGGCAAAATCCGGTTACCCACGGGTACCCAAAGCCTGCCGGGCGCAATACGCTCACCGCCATGACGGACTCGCAGGCCCCGGCCCCCCTCCGCACCGCACCGGCACCCACCAACCCGGTCGCCCCGGCCCCGGCCGGCGCCCGCACCGCCGCCGACGTGGTGACCCCCGATCTGGTCGTCCGCCTCACCCGCGGGGTGATCGGCTCCGGCCGCACCGCCAACCACACCCCCTTCACGGGGGAGCGGCTGGCGGAACTGCCCGAGGCCACCGCCGAGGACGTGGCCGAGGCCTTCGCGCGGGCCCGCGCCGCCCAGCCCGCCTGGGCCGCCGTCCCCGTACGCAAGCGGGCGGCGGTCCTGCTGCGCTTCCACGACCTGGTGCTCGCCCGGCAGGCCGAGGTCCTCGACCTCATCCAGCTGGAGACCGGCAAGGCCCGCCTGCACGCCCACGAAGAGGTCCAGGCGGTCGCCGTCGCCGCCCGCCACTACGGCCGCAAGGCCCCCGCCTACCTGCGCCCCAAGGGCCATACGGGCGCCATGCCCACCCTCACCAAGGTCACCGAACTGCGCCAGCCGCGCGGGGTCGTCGGCCAGATCGCCCCGTGGAACTACCCGCTCGAACTCTCCGTCGGCGACGCGCTGCCCGCCTTCGTCGCGGGCAACGCGCTCGTCATGAAGCCGGACACCGAGACCGCGCTGACCGCGCTGTGGGCCCGCGAGCTGCTGATCGAGGCCGGCCTGCCCGCCGAGGTCTTCCAGATCGTGCTCGGCGAAGGCCCGGTCGTGGGCCCCGAAGTGGTCCGGCACGCCGACTACGTCTCCTTCACCGGCTCCACCCGCACCGGCCGCGAGGTCGCCCAGGGCGCGGCCGCCCGCCTCGTCGGCGTCTCCCTCGAGCTCGGCGGCAAGAACGCCATGCTGGTCCTGCACGACGCCGACGTCGAGAAGGCCGCCGCGGGTGCCGTCCGCGCCTGCTTCTCCTCCGCCGGACAGCTGTGCATCTCCATCGAGCGGCTCTACGTCCACGCCTCGGTCGCCGACGAGTTCGTGGCCCGCTTCGCCGCCCGCACCAAGGCCATGCGCCTGGGCAGTTCGCTCGCCTACGGCGCCGACATGGGCTCCCTGGTCGGCGAGCGCCAGCTGGAGACCGTACAGCGGCACGTGGACGAGGCCGTCGCCAAGGGGGCGACGCTCGTCGCGGGCGGCACCGCCCGCCCCGACATCGGCCCGCTGTTCTACGAGCCCACCATCCTCGACGGCGTCGAGGCACCCATGGCGGTGTGCGGCGAGGAGACCTTCGGCCCGGTCGTCTCCATCTACCGCTTCACCGACGAGGACCTGGCCATCGCCGAGGCCAACGGCACCGCCTACGGCCTCAACTCCAGCGTCTGGACCAAGGACGCCCGCCGCGGCCACGCCGTCGCCGCCCGCCTGCGGACCGGCACCGTCAACATCAACGAGGGCTACGCCCCCGCCTACGGCAGCGCCCAGGCGCCCATGGGCGGGATGAAGGACTCCGGCCTCGGGCGCCGCCACGGCTCCGAGGGCATCCTCAAGTACACCGAGGCCCAGACCGTCGCCCACCAGCGGCTGCTCCCGATGGCGCCCTCGCTGGGCATGGACGACGAGAAGTACGCGGCGTTCATGACCCGCAGCCTCCAGGTCATGAAGGCCCTCCGACTCCGCTAAAGGGGCAGCACCGTGTCTGAGCCGTACGACTACGACGTCATCGTCATCGGATCCGGCTTCGGGGGGTCGGTCGCCGCCCTGCGCCTGACCGAGAAGGGCTACCGGGTCGGCGTCCTGGAGGCCGGACGCCGCTTCACCCGCGACAGCCTGCCGAAGAACAGCTGGGACCTGCGGAACTACCTGTGGGCCCCGGCCCTCGGGCTCTACGGGATCCAGCGCATCCACCTGCTCGGCAATGTGATGGTGCTCGCCGGCGCGGGCGTGGGCGGCGGCTCCCTCAACTACGCCAACACCCTCTACGTGCCCCCCGCCGCCTTCTTCGAGGACCGGCAGTGGGCGGGGATCACCGACTGGCGCGAGGAGCTCGCCCCGTACTACGACCAGGCCAAGCGGATGCTCGGGGTGCGCCTCAACCCGACGATGACCCCCTCCGACGTCCACCTCAAGGCGGCCGCCGAGAAGATGGGCGTGGCCGACTCCTTCCACATGGCCCCGGTCGGGGTCTTCTTCGGCGACGGGGCCGACGCGGAGGGGCACGCGCGGGTCCGGCCCGGGGACGAGGTCGCCGACCCGTACTTCGGCGGCGCCGGCCCCGCCCGCAAGGCCTGCACCGAATGCGGCGAGTGCATGACCGGCTGCCGGCACGGCGCGAAGAACACCCTGGGCGAGAACTACCTGCACCTCGCCGAGCGCGCCGGAGCCGTCATCCACCCCATGACCACGGTCACCGCGCTCTCCGAGCACCCCGAGGGCGGCCACCGGGTCCGTACGGTCCCCACCGACGCCCGCCGCAGGGGCAAGGCGAAGGTGCTGCGCGCCCGGTACGTGGTCGTCGCGGCGGGCACGTACGGCACCCAGACCCTGCTGCACACGATGAAGGACAGCGGCGAGCTGCCCGGGATCTCGGACCGGCTCGGCGATCTGACCCGGACCAACTCCGAAGGCCTCGTCGGCGCGCAGACCGACGACCGCCGCTACCGCAAACGCCACGGCGACGGCTCCGGCACGGCGCAGCGGGCCGACTTCACCCGGGGCGTGGCGATCACCTCCTCGGTGCACCCCAACGCCGACACCCACATCGAGCCCGTCCGCTACGGCAAGGGCTCCAACGCCATGGGGTTCATGACCGTCCTCCAGGTCCCGTACAGCAGGCACCGGGTGCGCGCCTGGTTCGCCCGGACCGCGAGGCACCCGCTGCAGCTGGCCCGCTCGCTCTCCAACCGGCGCTGGTCGGAGCGGACCATCATCGGCCTGGTCATGCAGTCGCTGGACAACTCGCTGACCACCTACCGCAAGCCCGGCGGCATCGGGAAGGGCCTGCTCACCGCCCGGCAGGGGCACGGGGCCCCCAACCCGGTGCAGATCGCCGAGGCCACGCATGCGGCGACCCTGCTGGCCGAGGAGATCAACGGCTTCGCCGGCAGCAACATCGGCGAGCTGATGGGCACCCCGCTGACCGCGCACTTCCTCGGCGGCTGTCCGATCGGCGCCTCGGCGCAGGAGGGCGTGGTGGACCCGTACCACCGGCTCTACGGGCACCCGGGGATCTCGGTGGTGGACGGCTCGGCGGTGTCCGCGAACCTCGGCGTCAACCCGTCGCTGACGATCACGGCGCAGGCCGAGCGGGCGATGTCGTACTGGCCGAACAAGGGGGAGCGGGACCCGCGGCCGGAGCAGGGCGCGGGCTACGTACGGCTCGCGGCGGTGGAACCGGCACGTCCGGCGGTTCCGAAGGAGGCGTTCGGCGCTCTGCGGCTGCCGTTCCTGGCGGTCCCCGAGGTCCCGCCGAAGGTCGTGGACCAGGTCTGACGACCGGGTCGGTACCGCGCTCCCCCTCCGAGCGCGGTACCCACCGCGGTACATGAGTGACAGGCGGTCGCCACGGATGGTTGTACCGGAATCCGGTTGGCCGGGCTGTGGCGTCGATCACACAGCGAAGTGTGCATGTGTGACGGGAGGGGTTCGGGGGAACCGGAGTGGTCCTCGACGGCGGGCGAGCGGAGGGGCTCCGCGCCCGCGAACGGCCCGGGGGCCCGCACGCCGGACAGCCCAGGGGCCCGCACGCCGAACGGCCGGCCCGGGGCGTCCCCCGGGCCGGCCGTCCTTTACGGGGTGACCGGGCTGCTGTCCCCTGCCGTCCGGTCACGCGGGGGAGCGAGGTCCCACGACGCACGCCCCACGGGGAGTGCGTCTCATCGCTCCGGCGGAGCCACGCGTGGTGGTGCGGTCCCGCGCCTGGCTGGCGCGGACAACCTCACCAACGAAGGGCACCCGGGCCGGTCACGCTCCGGACGGGTGACGAACAGCCGTCACACCCGGCCCCGGCACAGCTCCAGCAGCGTCATGGCGAGGGCGGTCCCGGGCTTGCCCAGGGCATCGCTCCAGTGCGAGAGCACCTCCATCTCCCGGGACAGGTGCACCCGGCGCCCGCCGGAGGAGATCCGCGCCTCCTGGATGACCGTCGAGACGGCCATGCGCTCCTGGATCAGTCCGATGATCCGGTCGTCGAGGGCGTCGATGCGCTCGCGGGAGTCGGCGATGAGCTGCTCGGGGGTGGTGGTGATCGTGGTCATGGTCTCGTCTCCTGTCGGATGGAGTCCGCCGTCCGCCAGTTCCCCGAACGCCAGAGCGCCCCGGTCCTGTCGGACCGGGGCGCTCTGGGAAGTTCAGCGGCTCAGGCGAGCATCACGAAGACCCATGGCGACCGGACCGGCCGGTGCCATAGGTAAAGAGGAAGCTCAGCTGCTTGCGCATGGGACGGATTATGTCCTTGCGTCCCCCTCCGGGCCAAGCCGGTTCGGATGGTGAGACGAAGAGGGGTGCGGGTCCCCCGTTAGAATCGACAAAACAGCCACCTCTTCCGCCGGAAGGCCGCCCCGTGCCAGAAGCACCCTCCGCCGCCCACGACAGCGCCCCGGACACGGTTCTCGTCGTCGACTTCGGCGCCCAGTACGCCCAGCTCATCGCCCGCCGCGTCCGCGAGGCCCGGGTCTACAGCGAGATCGTGCCGAGCTCGATGCCCGTCGACGAGATGCTGGCCAAGAACCCCAAGGCGATCATCCTCTCCGGCGGTCCGTCCTCCGTGTACGAGGAGGGCGCCCCGCAGCTCGACCGCTCGCTGTTCGAGGCCGGGGTCCCCGTCTTCGGCATGTGCTACGGCTTCCAGCTGATGGCGACCACCCTCGGCGGCCAGGTCGACAACACCGGCGCCCGCGAGTACGGCCGCACCCCGCTGGCCGTCTCCAAGGCCGGGTCCACCCTCTTCGAGGGCACCCCCGAGCAGCAGTCGGTGTGGATGTCCCACGGCGACGCCTGCTCCGGCGCCCCCGAGGGCTTCACCGTCACCGCGTCGACCGACGTGGTCCCGGTCGCGGCCTTCGAGAACGACGAGAAGAAGCTGTACGGCGTGCAGTACCACCCCGAGGTGATGCACTCCACGCACGGCCAGCAGGTCCTCGAGCACTTCCTCTACCGGGGCGCGGGCCTGTCCCCGTCCTGGACCACCGGCAACATCGTCGAGGAGCAGGTCGCGGCCATCCGCGAGCAGGTCGGCGACAAGCGCGCCATCTGCGGCCTCTCCGGCGGCGTGGACTCGGCCGTGGCGGCCGCCCTCGTGCAGAAGGCGATCGGCTCGCAGCTGACCTGTGTGTACGTCGACCACGGTCTGATGCGCAAGGGCGAGACCGAGCAGGTCGAGAAGGACTTCGTCGCCGCCACCGGCGTGCAGCTGAAGGTCGTCGACGCGCAGGAGCGCTTCCTGAACGCGCTGGCCGGCGTCTCCGACCCGGAGGCCAAGCGCAAGATCATCGGTCGCGAGTTCATCCGCGTCTTCGAGCAGGCCCAGCTGGAGATCCTCCAGGAGGACGGCCCGGCGGTGGCCTTCCTGGTGCAGGGCACCCTGTACCCGGACGTCGTCGAGTCCGGCGGCGGCACCGGCACCGCGAACATCAAGTCCCACCACAACGTGGGCGGGCTCCCCGACGACATCGAGTTCGAGCTCGTCGAGCCGCTGCGCCAGCTGTTCAAGGACGAGGTCCGGATGGTCGGCCAGGAGCTGGGCCTCCCGGACGAGATCGTCCACCGCCAGCCCTTCCCCGGCCCCGGCCTCGGCATCCGCATCGTCGGCGAGGTCACCAAGGACCGTCTGGACCTGCTGCGCGAGGCCGACGCCATCGCCCGCCAGGAGCTCACCGCGGCCGGCCTCGACCGCGAGATCTGGCAGTGCCCGGTCGTGCTGCTCGCGGACGTCCGCAGCGTCGGCGTCCAGGGCGACGGCCGCACCTACGGCCACCCGATCGTCCTGCGCCCCGTCTCCTCCGAGGACGCGATGACCGCGGATTGGACGCGCATGCCCTACGAGGTGCTCGCGCGGATCTCCACCCGCATCACCAACGAGGTCCCGGACGTGAACCGCGTGGTCCTGGACTGCACGAGCAAGCCCCCGGGCACCATCGAGTGGGAGTAGTCCCCACCCGGACCCGAGACGAAGCCGCCGCTCCCTCCCGAGCGGCGGCTTCGCCGTCTCTCCGGCCGGATTCCCTCCGGGGCCCTTCCGCCGGGCGCTCTTCTCTGGCCACTTCGCGCGGGCGGCGGTACCTTGCGCCGCGACCCGAGCCGTCGGAGGAGGCCCCATGCCGGATCAGCCCGTACCCGTCCCCGTGGAACGGCTCGGCTTCGAGATGCCGCCCGTGTACCCCGACCCGGCCGACGAGCGGGCGCACCGCAAGGAGCGGCTCGCCGGGGCGCTGCGCCTGCTCGGCGGGCTCGGCTACGAGGACGGGGTGTCCGGCCACGTCAGCGCACGGGACCCGGAGTTCGAGGACTGCTACTGGGTCAACCCCTTCGGGCGCGCCTTCGCCGGGCTGACCGCCGCCGACCTCCTGCTGGTGGACGGGGACGGCCGGGTCCTGGAGGGGGAGCGCCGGGTCAACGAGCTGGCCTTCGCCGTGCACGCCGCCGTGCACCGGGAGCGCCCCGAGGTGGTGGCCGTGGTGCGCACGCAGGCCCCGTACGGCCGCGCCCTCGCGGCGCTCGGCGAGCTGCTGGCCCCCGTCTCCCAGGAGGCCTGCGCCTTCTACGAGGACCACGCGCTGCTGGACGAGTTCGCGGGAGCCGAGGACGCGAGCCGGATCGGGCGCGCGCTGGGCCCGTACAAGGCGCTGATCCTGCGCAACCGGGGGCTGCTGACGGTGGGGGGCTCGGTGGACGCCGCGGTCTGGTGGTTCCTCGCGGCGGAGCGGGCCGCGCAGGTGCAGCTGATCGCGCGGGCGGCCGGGAAACCGGTGCTCATCGACCACCACAGCGCGATCGCCACGCGGGAGCGGTTCGGGTCCGATCTGGCCGCCTGGGTGAACTACCAGCCCCTGCGCCAAAACGGTGACACGCCGGTGGCGTCAACATCATGAACCGTTAATCACCTGCTCTGACATCGTGCGCAATCCGGAACACTGCCGCAGTGGTGCACAATTCGCTGGCATTGCACCGTAGTTCAGAGAGGCGGCACGCACGTGGCTGTCCAAGAGATGTCCCGGGGTACGCACACCGCGGCCTGCGCATGCGACGACTGCGCACGGGAAGGGCACCGCCGCGCCGTGGCCGCCTTCCTCGAGAAGCGCGACGAGTTCGCCGCCGGACAGGGGCTGCCCGCCGCTGTGGCCCACTCCCTGGGAGCGTCCCGGCAGTGGGTCTCCGACGAGCTGACCCTGTCGGCGCGCACCGTCGCCGACCGGGGCCGGGAGGCCGGCAACTCCTGGCTGTACCTGTTCTCGCGGCGGGCCGTGCTCGGCGTGTGGATCGCCGCCGGGGTACTGCTCCTGGTCCAGGTCGCCGCCGCGCTCGGTACCGGCTGGTCCACGGCCCGTACCGCCGGGCTGCTGGCGGCCCTGGTCCTCGCCGGGCTGCTCACCGTCGCGGCCCGCGCCCAGTCGGTGCGCGGCGGGCTGCTGGCCCCGCTGGTCGGCGAGGACAACCGGCTGTCCACCTCCAAGTCGGTGCCGAGCGCCTGGGTGGTGCTGACGGCCTTCGCCGCGCTGCTGCCCGCGCTGCGGCTGGCGGCCTCGGGGCCGGGCCCGGAGCGGCAGGCCCTGTACGCGGGGTTCGCCCTGGACCGGGCGCTGCCCCTGCTGGCGGTGGTCGCGCTGACCTCGGTGGTGGCCGTGGTGGTGCGCCGGGTGGTCGCCGTACGGATCATGGGCCAGCGGTTGCAGAAGCTGCCGGCCGACCGGCCGCGCGGGGTGGACCTGCTGACGGACGACGCGGGGCGCGGCAGCTTCCCGGACGCGCAGTACGTACTCGTCTCCACGGTGGTCCTGGCCTACGCGGCGGTGTCCCTGGCCCGCTTCCCCGACCGGCTGCCGCAGCTGCCCTGGGCCCTGGCCCTGCTGGTGGCCCTGTCGGCCGCGGTCTACCTGGCGGCCAAGTACGCGGAGGGCACCCGCCCGCTGGTGCTCTCGGTGGTGCGCAGACGGGAGCCCGGGGACCTGGACGCGGCCGTCCGGCCCGGGGACGACATCGAGATCCGGGGGGTGGGCTTCGTGCCGCCCGGGGCGCAGACTCCCGAGATGCTGGCCCGGCTGGTGGTGCGGATCGGGGCGGTGCACGTGCACGTGCCGCTGGTTCCGGTGCCGGGCGGGTTCACCAACCCCTCCGACACGGTGCTGACGGTGCCGGTGCCGGCCGAGGTGGAGCCGGGGCGCGTCGACATCCAGGTGGTGACGGCCGCCGGGGTGGAATCCAACCGATGCATCATCGACGTGGCCGAGTGATCGGGGTACACATGTCGCGTGACCCGAACTGATGTCTCGACAGACGCGTCCGCAGTCCGCCCGCCGAAGGTACGCGCGGCCGACTACGCACTGCTGCCCCTGCGGATCTTCCTCGGCGTGACCTTCGTCTACGCGGGCGTGGACAAGCTGACCGACTCCGCGTTCCTCTCCGCCTCCGGCGCCGGCTCCATCGGGGAGCTGATGGCAGGAGTGCGCGACACCTCCGCGATCCCCGCCATGGTGGACATGGCCCTGGACGCCCCCGTCGGCTTCGCCGTCGCCCTGGCCATCGGGGAGATCCTCGTCGGCCTCGGGACGCTGGCCGGCCTGCTGACCCGGATCGCGGCCCTCGGCGGGGCGCTGATCGCGCTCAGCCTGTGGCTCACCGTCTCCTGGGCGGTGACCCCGTACTACTACGGCAACGACCTGATCTACATGATCGCCTGGATCCCGCTGGTCATCGCCGGGGCGCCCTACTGGTCCCTGGACTCGCTGATCGGGTCGCGCTGGTCGCGGCGGTCGCGCCGGACGGCGTAGGTCACCATCCCGGTCAGGGCGGCGAGCGAGAGGCCGCCCAGCGTGAGCGGGATGACCAGGAACCAGGGCAGGTCGGCCTCGCCGCTGCTGTCGAGCAGGTACAGCACGCCCGCCACCAGCAGGGCCAGCCCCGCGATCAGCCGTCCCGGCTGGAACTCATGACGCCGCACGGGCCACCTCCACCTGTCCCACACCCGCGTCCAGGTGCAGCTCGATCGTCCCGCCGGCCTCGGTGCCGGCCGGGGGCGGCAGGGTCGCCCGCCGGTGCTCGCCGCCGCCGCGGACCCGTACGTCCTGGCTCGTGTCCCCGGGCATCTGGATGTCGCCCAACCGGATGGTCACATCGGCCTGCGCCGTCACCTCGCGGGGCACGATCACCTTGAGCCGGCCCGCGTCCACGGAGGCGCGGACGGGCAGGGTGGTGCCCCTGGGCACGTCCAGCCGGCTCAGGTCCAAGGTGGCGAGGCCGGTCCCCGCCTCGTACACGGGTCGTACGTCGGCCACCGCGGCCGGCCGCCACCGGGTCTCCCGCCAGTCCGTGCCGATCTCGCGGGGCAGGACGGCGGCGACCGCGAGCAGCCCCGAGGTGAACACGGCCAGCACGATCGTGCCGAAGCCGGTGCGCCCCAGCAGGGAGCTGACGGCGAGACCGAGGCCGAAGACGACGAGCGCGGCGGCCAGCCCGCTCTGCAGGGCCTCGCCCAGCGGATGCCCCTGCCAGTTGGCGCCCGCCGCGGCGATCCCGGCGATCAGCGCCAGGACGAAGACCCGGCCGCCGATCCCGCCGCGCGGCCGGGCCGGGGCGGCCGGCTTCTTCACGGCAGCGGCCGCGGCGGCGGCCGCGATCGGCGCGCCGCCCGGCTCCGCGGGGACGGGCGAGTCGGCGGGCCCCCACAGGTACCCCGTCGTGCCGACCGGGCCGGTCGTGCCGTCCTTGACCAGCGGGTCCCGCCACCACGACGGACCGCCCGGGGCCGGCGGCGCCTTCGTCTCCGGCGGTGCCTTCGTCTCCTGCGGCGCGGGGGCCTCGGCCTCCACCGGGCCCGCCGTCCGCCGCCGCTGCGACCAGTACGAGGCCCCGCCCAGCGCCAGGACCACCAGCACCGAGAAGACCGCGAGCACGCCGTTGTCCAGCATCGACAGGAACAGCGCGCAGCCGACCAGGGCGGCGAACACCGCCGCGAGGGTGGCGCCCTCGACCCGGCCGGTCAGCATCTTCTTCGCCTCGCTGTCCTCCTCGCCGTCCTGGGGGAGCAGCAGCCACGCGAAGCCGTAGAAGATCAGGCCGACGCCGCCGGTGACGGCGAGGACGCCCAGCACGATCCGGAAGACCACCGGGTCCAGGTCGAAGTACCGGCCCAGCCCGCCGCACACGCCCGCCAGGACCTTGTCGCGCTTGCTGCGGCGAAGGGGCGGGCGGACGTCGGGAGTCCGGGGCGCCCCGGGCCCGTCCCCCGGGCCCCGTCCGGCGGGCGGCCCGGGCGGGGCATCGTGTACTTCGGTCATGGGTCCATGGTGACGGGCCGGAGCGGCCCGCGGCACCGGGCCCGACCCTGGCACAACCCTGATATCCCCCGGGTCGAAGTGGGGGGCAGCCCTGATGCCGGGCCCCTCCCGCGCGTGTGACCCTTGGTGGCATGCCCGCAGCCGCCGCTCCCCGCACCCCGCACGCCCCCGACGTCGACGAGGTGCCGCCGCGCAAGCTGTACCGCAGCGCCGACGGCCGGATGCTCGGCGGAGTCGCGCGGGGCCTCGCCGGGCACCTCGGGCTGCCGGTGATCTGGGTCCGGCTGGCCTTCCTGGGCCTGTTCATGTGGGGCGACGGGCTCGGCGTGCTGCTGTACGCCGCCTTCTGGGTGTTCGTACCGCTCGGCGTCGGCGGCCGCAGCGGACACCGCTCCTACTTCGAGACCCTGCCCGACGGCACCCGCCGCCTGCGCAAACCCGACAAGGGCCAGATCACCGCGCTGATCGCGCTGTGCATCGGCGCGGGCATCTTCATCTCCCAGGTCCAGGTCGGCGGCGCCTCCGGCCGGTACGTCTGGCCGACGCTGCTCGTCGGGGCCGGGGTGGTCCTCGTATGGCGGCAGGCGGACAACGCCCGCCGGGCCCACTGGACCGAGGCCGCCGGACGGCACGGCCGGCTGCTGCAGGCGGCCCGGGCACTGGCCGGAGTGGCCCTCGTCGGCGTCGGCCTCACCGTCTTCATCGTCGTACGCGGCTCCGCGGCCCAGCTCGGCAACGTCCTCACCGCCACCCTCGCCGTCCTGGTCGGCGTCGCACTGCTGGCCGGACCCTGGCTGATCCGGATGACCCAGGACCTCTCCGAGGAGCGGCTGATGCGCATCCGCGCCCAGGAGCGAGCCGAGGTCGCCGCCCACGTCCACGACTCGGTACTGCACACCCTCACCCTGATCCAGCGGGGCGCCGAGGACGCGGGGGAGGTGCGCCGCCTCGCGCGGGCACAGGAGCGCGAGCTGCGGAACTGGCTGTACAAGCCCGAGGGCACCGGCAAGGACGAGGCCGAGGAGCCGGCCACCCTCGCGGAGGCCGTGAAGAAGACCGCCGCCGAGGTGGAGGACCACCACGGCGTCCCCATCGAGGTCGTCGTCGTCGGCGACTGCCCGCTCGAGGAGCGGCTGGCGGCACAGATCCAGGCCGCGCGCGAGGCGATGGTCAACGCCGCCAAGTACGGTGGCGAGGGAGGGCCGGTGCAGGTGTACGCCGAGGTGGAGGCGCAGACGGTGTTCGTGTCCGTACGGGACCGGGGACCGGGCTTCGACATCGACGCGGTGCCGGACGACCGGATGGGCGTACGAGAATCGATCATCGGCCGGATGCAGCGCAACGGCGGGACCGCGCGGCTGCGGTCCGCGCCCGACGGCGGCACGGAAGTCGAGCTGGAGATGGAGAGGGCGGCGAACGCAGCATGACCGAGGACAACGCGGTGACGGAGACCGGCAGGCGGGTCCGGGTGGTGCTCGTCGACGACCACCGGATGTTCCGCACCGGCGTGCAGGCCGAGATCGGCGAGACCGGGCGGACCGGGGTCGAGGTCGTCGGTGAGGCCGCCGACGTGGACCAGGCCGTCACCGTCATCACCGCCACCCGGCCGGAGGTCGTCCTGCTGGACGTGCACCTGCCCGGCGGCGGCGGGGTCGAGGTGCTGCGGCGCTGCGCCCCGCTGATGGCGGCGGCCGAGAACCAGGTGCGGTTCCTGGCCCTGTCGGTGTCGGACGCGGCGGAGGACGTCATCGGTGTCATCCGGGGCGGCGCGCGCGGCTACGTCACCAAGACCATCACCGGCACCGACCTGGTGGACTCGATCTTCCGGGTGCAGGAGGGGGACGCGGTGTTCTCGCCGCGGCTGGCGGGTTTCGTGCTCGACGCGTTCGCCTCCACGGACGCCCCGCCCGTCGACGAGGACCTGGACCGGCTGACCCAGCGCGAGCGCGAGGTGCTGCGGCTGATCGCGCGCGGGTACGCGTACAAGGAGATCGCCAAGCAGCTCTTCATCTCCGTCAAGACGGTGGAGTCGCACGTCTCGGCCGTCCTGAGGAAGCTCCAGCTCTCCAACCGGCACGAGCTGACCCGCTGGGCGACGGCCCGCCGGCTGGTGTAGCCGCGGGGCCCGGAGCGATCCGGTGTGATCCATGCCGCAGCGGGGAGGGGCAACCGGCGCGGGCCGTGCGGCCCTCTACGTTGCCGTGATGAGCCTGACGGGGACCCCCCTCTTCGCGACGGTGGTCGCCCTGACCTTGATCGCCGTCGTCCTGCCGCTGGCCGTGTGGAGCAAGGTGCGCGGCCCTGCCGCCGTACGCGTGGCCTCGCGCGCCCTGATGGTGGTGTTCGCCCAGGTCACGGCCATCGCGCTGGTGTTCATCGGGGTCAACCGGGACATGAACTTCTACGCCTCCTGGGGCGACCTGCTCGGCACCGGCACGTACGTCACCGCCGCGCCCGACCTCGGGCCGGACGGGCTCGGCGGGAAGAAGGCCGAGGCCGCGCCGAAGGTGAAACAGGCCTTCCAGCCGGTCGAGGGCCTCGGCGGCCGGGTCCAGAAGACCGAGCTCGACGGCAAGATCTCCGGGGTCAAGGGTGACGTCATGGTGTGGCTGCCGCCCCAGTACGACGATCCGGCCCACAAGGACAGGAAGTTCCCCGTGGTCGAGCTGATCCCGGGCATTCCGGGCACGGGCAAGTCCTGGTTCCAGGGGCTCAAGGCGCACGAGGTGCTCGAGCCGCTCATGAAGAGCGGCAAGGTGCAGCCGTTCATCCTGGTCTCGCCGCGCGCCATGCTGCTGGGCAACGCCGACACCGGCTGCGCCAACCTCCCGGGCAAGGTCAACGCCGACAGCTGGTTCAGCGTCGACGTCCGCAAGATGGTCGTCGACAACTTCCGGGTCTCGGAGGAGGCCCGCACCTGGGGCGTGGCCGGCTACTCGGCCGGGGCGTACTGCGCCGCCAAGCTGGCGATCAACCACCCCGACCGCTACAGCGCGGCCGTCTCCCTCTCCGGCTACAACGACCCTGGCCAGGAGCCCTCCTCGCTGGTCGCCCAGGATCCGGAACTGCGCCGTACGCACAACCTGAAGCACGTGCTCCAGACCGCGCCCACGCCGCCGGCGGTTGCGCTGTGGATGTCGGGGGCGGAGCACGACGGATACCTGTCCGGCACGGACCTCAAGGCGATCGCGAAGAGCCCGACCACGGTGCACGCCGAGAAGGTGACCGGCGGGCACAACCTCGACTCCTGGTCGAAGCAGCTGCCCCAGACCTTCGACTGGCTGAGCAAGACGGTGAAGGCGCCGTAGCGGCTGCCGGTCCCGCCCACGCCTGCGCGCGGCTGCGGGGGCTGCGGGGCTGCGCGCGGCTGCGGGGCTACGCGGGGCGGGAGGCCCCCGCCCAGGGCATCGAGTCGATCGGGGCCACTCGGACCGTAGACCCCGGGCGCGGTGCGTGGATCATCTGTCCGTTGCCGATGTACAGGCCGACGTGGGTGACTCCGGAGTAGAAGAACACCAGGTCGCCGGGGGCCAGCTGGTCGCGGGAGACGCGCCGGCCCGCGTTGATCTGGGTGTAGGTGGTGCGGGGGAGGGAGACCCCGGCCGAGCGCCAGGCCGCCTGGGTCAGGCCCGAGCAGTCGAAGGACCCCGGGCCCGTCGCCCCCCAGACGTACGGCTTCCCGATCGCCCCGTGCGCGAAGGCCACCGCGCGGGCGGCGCGCGATCCGTCCGAAGGCGGCGGCGGGGCGGACTGCGGTCGGGCCGCGGGGGCGGCACCGCCCGAGCGGGCCTCGTACGCGGCGCGCTGCTCGGCGGTCAGTTTGGCCAGCAGCCGCTTGGCGGTGGCGAGCTTGCCCTCGATCTCGGCCTTGTGCCCGGCCAGTTCGTCCCGCTGCGCGCGGAGGTCGGCGAGCCGCCCGGAGGCCTGCTCCTTCAGCTTGCCGACCTCGTCGAGGCGGCGGCGTACGGAGCTGATCCCGGCGGCGTTGCGGTCACCGGCGCGGGAGATGAAGGAGGCCTGGGAGAGGTACTCCTGCGGATCGGCGGCCATGGCGAGCTGGACGGCGGTCCCCAGGGAGCCCCGGCGGTACTGGGTGGCGGCGAGCGAACCGAGGGTGCCGCGGGCGGCGTTGAGCTGGTCGGTCTTGCGTGCGGTCTCGTCGCGCAGGCCGTCCAGCGCCCGCTCGGCCTCGTCGGCCTTCTCCTTCGCCCCGTTGTACCGCTCGGTCGCGGCCTCCGCCTCCTCGTAGAGCCGGTCCACCTCGGCCTCGACCTGTGCGGGCGTGGGGCGGGGGTCGGCCTGGGAGGTGCCTTCGAAGGCGGTGGCGGTGGCAGCGCCCGCGAGGGCGAGAGTGGCGGCTGTCCGTACGGTGCCGCCGGAGAGCGGGCGCTGCCTGGGCTTTCGGTGACTGGCCACGAGGGCCTCACGTCCTTCCTCTCTCGGTGCTTGGAGGAGGACGCTAGACCCGGAGGTAACGGGCAGATGACGAGATGATCGCAAGTGCCCTGATGCGACCGCGGTTGGCCGCCGGAGACCGATGTGGATCAGTGCCAGAGGACGGCGATGAAGATATTGACCACGGTCAGCCCGCCCACCGCGCCGAACAGCGCCTTCTCCACCCGCTCCTCGTCGCGCTTGACGTAGACGAGGGCGAGGATCACGAAGAGGATCGCCAGCTTCACGCCGATCTTGACGTTGTTGACGGCGGAGCCGTCCATCTCGTTGAAGCCGACCAGCAGCACGCCGGTGACGAGCATGGTGAGCGCGCCGTGCAGCATGGCGGGCGTGAACCGGGCGGTGCCCGCGCCCATCGCCTTCATCTGGGTGAGGAAGCCGCCGAGGAGCGAGGCGATCCCGATGATGTGCAGACCGACGAAGACATTGATGAGTACGTCCATGGCGCCGAGCGTACGGGCGGGCTCCCGCGCCCCCGTGGGCTGGGGTGTCCGTTCGGGATTTGCGTACAGTTGGCCCATGGCCGCCGATGAGCTCCACCACCCCGACGCCGCCCGCTTCGAGCTGGTCGAGGTCCTGGCGGCCCTGGGCCACCCCGTGCGGCTGGAGATCGTCCGGACCCTCGCCGCGGCCGGGTCGGAGGTCTGCTGCGGGGCCGTGGCCGCCGGGCTGCCGCGCTCCACCGTCACCCACCACCTGCGCACGCTGCGCGAGGCCGGGGTGATCCGCCGGCGCCCCGACGGCCGCAGACTCTTCCTGACCCTGCGCCGCGAGGACCTGGAGCAGCGCTTCCCGGGACTCCTGACCCTGGCCGTGGGCGATTTTCCGGGCCCGGGACCGGCTGTCGGTCCCGCCCCCTAGACTCGGAATGCGATGAGCAGCCTCTTTGACGACAGTTTCCTGGCGGACCTCACCCCCTCCGAGGAGGTCCCGCCGCCGCCCGAGGACCACGCCGCCCCGGAGCCGGCGGCGGACGACCTCTTCGGCGGCCGGTTCGACGTGCCCATGACCGGGGACGCGTACTACCGGGACGGCGCCCCCAGGCCCGTCATCGACCCGGCGGCGCTCCTGGACGGGCTGAACGAGGAGCAGCGCGCGGCGGTGGTGCACGCGGGCTCGCCGCTGCTCATCGTCGCCGGCGCCGGCTCCGGAAAGACCCGGGTGCTCACCCACCGCATCGGACACCTGCTGTCCGCGCGGAACGTCCACCCCGGCCAGATCCTGGCGATCACCTTCACCAACAAGGCCGCCGGGGAGATGAAGGAGCGCGTGGAGGGCCTCGTCGGCCCGCGCGCCAACGCCATGTGGGTCTCCACCTTCCACAGCGCGTGCGTGCGCATCCTGCGCCGCGAATCCAAGCGCCTCGGCTTCACCTCCTCGTTCTCGATCTACGACGCGGCCGACTCGAAGCGCCTGATGGCGCTCGTCTGCCGCGACCTGGACCTGGACCCGAAGAAGTTCCCGCCCAAGGCCTTCAACGCCAAGATCTCGAACCTGAAGAACGAGCTGATCGACGCGGAGGGCTTCGCCGACCAGGCCGTCGACGGCTTCGAGAAGACGCTGGCCCAGGCGTACACGATGTACCAGGGGCGGCTGCGCGAGGCCAACGCGCTCGACTTCGACGACATCATCATGACCACGGTCCACCTGCTCCAGGCCTTCCCGGACGTCGCCGAGCACTACCGGCGCCGCTTCCGGCACGTGCTGGTCGACGAGTACCAGGACACCAACCACGCCCAGTACACGCTGGTGCGCGAGCTGGTCGGCACCGGCTATCCGGACCTGCCCCCGGCCGAGCTGTGCGTGGTGGGTGACGCCGACCAGTCGATCTACGCCTTCCGCGGGGCGACCATCCGCAACATCCTCCAGTTCGAAGAGGACTACAAGGACGCCACGACGATCCTGCTCGAGCAGAACTACCGCTCCACGCAGACGATCCTCTCCGCCGCCAACGCGGTCATCGAGCGCAACGAGAACCGCCGCGCCAAGAACCTGTGGACCCAGGCCGGCACGGGCGCGGTCATCACCGGCTACGTCGCGGACACCGAGCACGACGAGGCGCAGTTCGTCGCCGACGAGATCGACCGCCTCACCGATGCCGGTGACGCGAAGGCCGGGGACGTCGCGATCTTCTACCGGACCAACGCGCAGTCGCGCGTGTTCGAGGAGATCTTCATCCGGGTGGGGCTGCCCTACAAGGTCGTCGGCGGCGTCCGCTTCTACGAGCGCAAGGAGGTCCGCGACGTCCTCGCGTACCTGCGCGTCCTCGCCAACCCCGAGGACAACGTCCCGCTCCGCCGGATCCTGAACGTGCCCAAGCGCGGCATCGGCGACCGCGCCGAGGCGATGATCGACGCGCTCGCGATGCGCGAGAAGATCACCTTCCCGCAGGCGCTGCGCCGTGTGGACGAGGCCTTCGGCATGGCCGCGCGCTCGACGAACGCGGTGAAGCGCTTCAACGTCCTGATGGAAGAGCTCCGCACGATCGTCGACTCGGGCGCGGGCCCCGCGGTGGTGCTGGAGGCGGTGCTGGAGCGTACGGGCTACCTCGCCGAACTCCAGGCTTCGACCGACCCGCAGGACGAGACGCGGATCGAGAACCTCCAGGAACTGGCGGCGGTGGCGCTGGAGTTCGAGCAGGCGCGGGACGAGGCGACGCCCGGGACGCTGGCCGAGTTCCTGGAGCAGGTCGCCCTGGTGGCCGACTCCGACCAGATCCCCGACGAGGACACCGAGGGCACGGGCGTCATCACGCTCATGACCCTGCACACCGCCAAGGGCCTGGAGTTCCCGGTGGTCTTCCTGACCGGCATGGAGGACGGGGTCTTCCCGCACATGCGGTCGCTGGGCCAGACCAAGGAGCTCGAGGAGGAGCGCCGCCTCGCATACGTCGGCATCACGCGTGCGCGCGAGCGGCTGTACCTGACCCGGTCCTCGATGCGCAGCGCCTGGGGCACGCCCTCGTACAACCCGCCGTCGCGGTTCCTCGAGGAGATCCCGGCGGAGTACCTGCAGTGGAAGCGCACGGGCGCGGCCCAGAAGCCGGCGGGCCCGATCCGCGGCTCGGGCGGCGGGAAGTCGTCGTTCGGCACCTCGCCGGAGGCGTTCCTGTCCTCGTCGCGCACGAAGTCGGGCCCGTCCGGGTTCGCGACGCGCCGGGCCGCCGACAAGCCGGTGATCGCGCTGGTGGTCGGGGACCGGGTGACGCACGACCAGTTCGGGCTCGGCACCGTCATGGAGGTCAAGGGAGCGGGCGCGGACGCGCAGGCCACCATCGACTTCGGCGACGACAAGCCGAAGCGGCTGCTGCTGCGCTACGCGCCGGTGCAGAAGCTGTAGACCCGGCCGGGGCGGAGGCCATGGCCGTGGCGGAGGCCATGGCCGTGCTCGGGGCCGTGGCCACGTCGGGGGTCGGGGTTGCGGCCGGGACTGCGGCGGTCGGCTAGGACGGGTCCAGGCCGTGGCTGCGGAGCCAGGCCAGGGGGTCGATCGCCGCTCCGCCGCCGGGCCGGACCTCGAAGTGCAGGTGCGGGCCGGTGGAGTTGCCGGAGTTGCCGGAGTACGCGATGACGTCGCCGGCCTTGACCTTGCCGCCGCGGATCTTGGTGCTGCTGAGGTGGCAGTACCAGGTCTCGGTGCCGTCGGGGGCGGTCACTATGGCCATGTTCCCGTAGGCGCTGTTGTACTGCGTGCGCACGGTGCCGTCGGTGGCGGCCATGACCGGGGTCCCGTAGCCCACCGGGAAGTCGATGCCGGTGTGCACGGACATCCACATGCCGCCGGACTGGCCGAAGTTGGCGCTGAGGCCGTGCTGTTCGACGGGGATCGCGAACTTGGGGCGGGCGGCTTCCTTGGCCGCGGCCTCCTCCGCCTTCTTCTTCTTTTCCTCTTCCTGGCGCTGGCGCAGGTCGATGCGCTCCTGCGTGCGGCTCGCGCGGTCCGCGAAGTCGCCCGCGTCGGCGCTGAGCGCTGCCAGTTGGGTGTCGAGCTTGGTGTTCGCCGCGACGGGCTTCACCGAGGCCGGGTCGGGCGCGGCCATCGTGGTGGTGTCCTCGGCGGGCCTCTCCGTGCCGGTGAGGCCGCCGACGGAGGCGGCCGCGACACCCGCGACGCCCATCACGCAGGCGGAGGGCACGGCCACGGTCAGCAGGGCGGAACGCTTCGCCGGGGTCCGGCGGCGGTTGCTGCCACCCGTCTTGGCGCTGCCCTTGGAGGCGGTCCGGCGCGCGGCGCGCGGCACGGAGGGGGTGACGGGCATGGCCTGGGTGGGGAGGTCGTGGACCTCGGGCACCTCGGCCGCGGCCGAAGCTTCGTCGGTGACGAGTTCGAAGACGGCGGTCGCCTCATACGCCTCGCCGTAGGTCTCGCCGACCGTCTCCTGGGCCGGAATGTGCACGTCGTAGGCGTAGTCCGCGACCGTCGCCGCTGCTTCGTACGTGTACTCCTGCGCGTACTCCGGTGTGTACTCCTGCTGCTGCGCGGGCTGGTACTCGTACGAGGTCTCGGCCTGCGGGTGGGCCTGGGTCTCGGTGACGGTGTTCCACGCGGTGGCGTCGTAGGCCCCGGTCTCGGTGCCGTAGCCCGGCATCGCCCAGTGCCCGGTCTGCTCGCCGGAGGGGTCGTAGCCGAAGGAGGCGGCCGGCTGGTACTCGGCATAACCGGAGTGGTCCGTGCCGGTACTGGTCCAAGCGCTCGCGTCCCACTGTCCCGTCGAGGTGTCCGCGGGCATGCCCTGGGACGGGATCGTGGACAGGTAGGCGTCCTGGGAAGTCCATGCCGTGGTGTCGTACGCGCCGGTCTCATAGGAGCCGTATGCAGCGTAGTTGACCCCCTGGCCCTGCGTTTCGTAGGAAACGTAGGTCGAGTCACCAGCGAAAGTGGTGGTGGCAAGGCCGTCATACCCGGGATCCGGGTACTGGCCCGGCGAGGGGCGGTCGTTCACCAACTTCTCTTTCGCCTCGGCATTGGGGGGCCTGGGTGGCCGGGGAACTCGGGGTTCACCGGAGGAGAGCAGTGGCGTGACTGTACCCGGCGGTTACTGGCAACGACAATCTTCGGAGGGCTTCCATCTCCCTGGAACCGGGCATTCGGCCCTCTTTCGGTCGCGCAAAGACGCACCCTTGGCCTTGAGTTCGAAATTCGTTCGGCTTCTCGCCGGTTGTTGTCTAGGCGACGGATTCGGCTCCGGGGGCCGCCGCCGCGGCCGGTCCGATCCCGTCGAGGACGCGCCGGATGGCGGCGATGACGGTGGGATGGACGGCGAGGGCGAGGTGTCCGATGCCCGTGACCTGCACGTTCTCCACGCATAGATCGGGGTGTTGCAGCCGGGCCGTCCCGACCGGTGTCATCACCGCGTCGAACTCGCTCCAGAACGCCACGCATCGGGTGGCGCAGCCGGGCGCGGGCGCGGCCAGTTCGGCCAGCACCTCGGAGCCGGGGCGCATCTGGCGCATGAGCGGGTGCGCGTCCAGGAAGGGGGCTATCTGCGTACCGGAATGCGGGGTGCCGAGCGTGACGAGGGTCCGGACGCGGGCGTCACCGGCCAGCCGCTGGACGTAGTACCGGCCGACCAGCCCGCCCAGGCTGTGCCCCACCAGGTCCACCCGCTCCTGTCCTGTGCGATCGCACAGTTCCTCGACGCGCCGGGCGAGGTGGCGGGCCGTGACGCGCAGGTCGCGGGTGAGCGGCGAGTAGTTGAACGCCTCCACGTGCCGCAGGCCGTCCGCGGCGAGGGCGCGGCGCAGCAGGACGAAGACGGAGCGGTTGTCGGTGAAACCGTGGAGGAGCAGGACGGGTGGGCGTTTCACGGGCGGATCGGCGGCGGACTTCTCCTGGCACACCCCGGTGGGGTACAGGAGAAGGTGCCCGCCGAGCACGACCACCTCGAGCGCGCCGGCCCGCAGTGCGGCGCCGGACGCGGGAATCGACACGGGAAGGGACAACCCCATTGACGGCCTCCCCTCGGCCCTCGGGAGACTGCGGCCATGACGGCTCGACGCGAGGCCACCGTGCCGTGCGGCTGTCGGCACGGTGGCTCAATGCCGTCCCACGTGTGATTTCCCCCTCCCGGTGGACCGCGAAACGGCGGCGTGCGCGATGCTGTACTTAACGTTCGTTCACTCGGGAGGCAGTGCGATGGGTGTGACCGGTCCGATCCGTGTGGTGGTGGCCAAGCCGGGTCTCGACGGCCACGACCGCGGCGCGAAGGTGATCGCGCGGGCGCTGCGTGACGCGGGCATGGAAGTCATCTACACGGGCCTCCACCAGACCCCCGAGCAGATCGTGGACACCGCCATCCAGGAGGACGCCGACGCGATCGGCCTGTCCATCCTCTCCGGCGCCCACAACACGCTGTTCGTGCGCGTCCTGGAGCTCCTGAAGGAGCGCGATGCGGAGGACATCAAGGTCTTCGGCGGCGGCATCATCCCGGAGGACGACATCGCCCCCCTCAAGGAGAAGGGCGTAGCCGAGATCTTCACCCCGGGCGCGACGACGACAGCCATCGTCGACTGGGTCCGCTCCCACGTCCGCCAGTAGCCCAGTCCGACCCGCCCGCCGCCCCAGGCCCCCGGCCCCGGGGCGGCACCCACCCCTGCGTCGGCGCACCCCGGGGGCGCGCCAACGGGTCGCAGCCCAGGCCCCCACGGCTCGAGGGCGGTGCCCCGGCCCTGCGGGCGGGCATTTTCCGCGCACCCCGGGAACCTGACAACCGCACCGCAACGCATCCGACGCGGACCCTGCGGCCCGACGGGCGGCGCCCAGCCCTGCGCGCGGGCAATCGCGGCGCACCCACCACCGGGACCGCGGCCCGGGCCCACGGCCCGAGGGCGGTGCCCGCCCGGCCCCGACGGCGAGCATTCGGCGACACACCCCGCTGGGAACCTGGCGACTGGGCCGCAGCGGATCGGACCCTGCGGTCCGACGGGCTGCTTGCCCTTGCCCTGGGGGTGTCCTAGCCGCGCCTGACGGGCGGGAGCCCGACTCCGTCTCGCCGCCCGCCTGTGTGTGGCTGCCGCCGCACCTGGCGCGCCGGCAGCAGCCAAATCCAGCCTCGCCGGCGTTTGAGGCGCGGGGTATGGGGCGGAGCCCCAGGGCTTTGGGCCCGCCCCGGCCCGGCCCCGGCCCGCCTCGGCCCCGCCCGGCCCGCCTCGGCCCCGCTTGGCCCGCCTCGGCCCCGCTCGGCCCCGCTCGGTCCAGCCCGAGCCGGCCCGGCGCCCCGCGCGGCCCGTCTCCGCGCAGTTCCGCCCCGGCCTGGCCCGTCTGTCCCGGTCTGGCCCACCTGCCGCGGTCTGGCCCACCTGCCGCGGTCTGGCCCGCCCACCCCGGCCCGCCCCGCCCGGCTCAGCCCAGTCCCGCCCCGCCCGGCCCAGCGGTTCGGTCAGGTCGGGCGAGTTCCGCGAGCATGGCCTCGCGCAGGCGGAGCGTGGCCGTCAGCCGCTGAAAGGCCTCGGCCCAGTACGCGGCGGCCCCGCCCGCGGAATCCCCCGGCTCCTCCACCCCGGCGGCCACCGCCTCCAACCGCCCGGCCTCCGCAGGATCAAGGCAGCGCTCCGCCAGCCCCATCACCCCGCTGAAGCTCCACGGATAACTGCCCGCCTCCCGGGCCGAATCCAGCGCGTCCACCACCGCCCGGCCCAGCGCCCCCGCCCACGGCACCACGCACACCCCGAGCAGCTGGAACGCCTCCGAGAGCCCGTGGGCCCGTATGAACTGCGCGACCCACTCCGCCCGTTCCCCGTCGGGCAACGTCTCCAGCAGCTTGGCGCGCTCCGCGAGCGAGGCCGTCCCCGGGCCCGCCGCGGGCGGCGAGGAGGCCGCACCCAGCAGCGCCCGCGACCAACCCGCGTCCCGCTGCCGCACCGCCGCCCGGCACCATGCCGCGTGCAACTCCTCCCGCCAGGAGTCGCCTTCGGCCACCGGCAGCGCCACTATCTCCGCCGGCCCGAGCCCCCCGAACCGCCCGGGCCAGCAGGACAGTGGCGCCGACTCCACCAACTGGCCCAGCCACCAAGCCCGTTCACCCCGCCCCGCGGGAGGGTTCCGGACCACCCCGTCCCGCAGCATCCCCGCATCGCACTCGACCGGCGGCTTCACCCCCTCCGGGCCCACGCAGGCCAGGGCGCGCTCCGCCATCCGGCCCGCCAGTGCCGAGCCCGGCAGGGCCGACAGCAGCTCGGCGGCGGTCGCGCGGACATTGCGGCTGCGGTCTCCCAGAGCCGCCTCCAGGAACGGCTCGTCCGCCTCCGACAGCCCCACCCGCAGCGAATCGAGGAACATCAGCCGGTCCTCGGCCCGCTCGGTGGCCCAGGTCGTCGCCAGCAGCCTCACCGCGGCCTTCGCCTCGTGGGCCCGGACGCTGCCCAGCAGCGCCACCCGCTCCGCGAACAGCCCTTCCTGCCAGAGCCGCTCCACCCCGGCGCGGTCGGTCACGTCCGGCAGCTCCCCGGAGCCGCCGGTCCCGCCGCGCAGGGCGAAGCGCCAGTCCGGATTGAGCCGCGCCAGCCACAGCCCCCGCGCCCCGGCCAGCGCGAGTGCCTGCGGCCGCAGGTCCGTACGGGCCCGGGCCGCGTCCAGCAGTGCCGGGACGAGCGCCGCGGGCGAGCGGTAGCCGTGCCGGCCGGCCGCGGCCAGCCACTGCGGCAGCAGTTCCGTCAGATCCGGCGCCCCGCCGCGCCGCCCGCCACTGCCCGCGCCCGCCCGTCCGGCCAGCACGCCGACCGCGAGGGCGGCGGCCGTGGTGTCGTCGGCCGCGTCCACGTCGCGCAGCGAGGTGCCCACGAACACGGTGACCATGCCCTGCGGG
>NZ_JBEZLV010000011.1:0-189578 GCF_040652335.1 Streptomyces sp. NPDC048270 | reverse complement strand
CCGCGCTCGAGGAGGCCAGCGGCGCGGCCCGGTCGGTCGCGGGGGCGGGCGCGGCCGCCGGGGCGGGGGCGGACCCCGGGTGCGGTGCGTCGGTGGCGGGCGCGGGGCCGGCCGCGGCGAACTCGCGGGCGAGGTGGTCGGCGATGCCCGCGATGCTCGGCGCGTCCAGCAGGGCGCCGACGGGGATCCGTACGCCGTGCCGCTGTTGGAGGGTCCGGGAGATCCGCACCATCGTGAAGGAGGTCGCGCCCTGGTCCCAGAGGTCCGCGTCCGGGTCGACCGGCCGGCCGTCGAGCAGCCCCGCGACGATCTCGGCGATCTCCTCGGCGAGCCGCCCGGCGAGCCCGCCGCCCGGCCCCCCGGCCGGGTCCCCGCCCGCCTCCGGCGCTTCGGCGGCAGAAGCCGGGGCGAGGGTCGGCGCGGCGGCGGCAGCCCCGGCCAGAGCCGGTGCGGCGGCAGTCGGGCTGGTTTCGGGGGGAGTCGGGGGAAGGGGCCAGGGCAGGGCGTTGCGGTCCAGCTTGCCGTTCGGGGTGGACGGGAGGGTGTCCAGGAAGGTGAGGTGGTTGGGGACCATGTAGTCCGGCAGGGCGCGTGCGGCGTACTCCCGCAGCGCGGAGGCCGGCGGCAGGTCGCCGGCGTCGGCGGCGGGCAGCAGGTAGGCGACGACCTTGTGGTCCCCGGAGTCGTGCGGCCGGACCAGGACCACCGCCTCCCGGACCGCGGGGTGGCTCCGCAGCCGGTGCTCGATCTCGCCCAGTTCGACCCGGTGGCCCCGGATCTTGACCTGGGTGTCGGCCCGGCCGAGGAAGGTCATCACGCCGTCCGGGCCGAAGGCCGCGCGGTCGCCGGTGCGGTACATCCGCCGGCCGCCGCCCGGGACGAACGGGTCGGGCACGAAGCGCTCGCGGGTGAGTCCGGGCTGGTTGTGGTAGCCGAGCGCCAGGCAGTCCCCGCCGATCATCAGGTCGCCCTCGGTGCCGATCGGGCAGGGCTCCAGGTTCTCGTCCAGGATGTAGTACCGCGCGTTGTCGATCGGACGGCCGTACGGAATGCTCCGCCAGGACGGGTCGACCTCGGCGACCCGGTGGTAGTTGGACCAGACGGTCGCCTCGGTGGCGCCGCCCAGGCTCACCAGCTCGGCGGAGCGGAACACCGCCCGCAGTTCCCCGGGCAGCGACAGCGGCGTGTAGTCGCCGCTGAGGAAGACCAGGCGCAGGTCGCCGGCGCCGGTCCGGTCGTCGGCCGGGCCGGGCAGCAGCGGCATCAGCTGGGCGAGCGTGGTGGGGGCCGAGTTCCAGAAGGTGATCGGCTGCTCCAGCAGCAGGTCGAGCAGCAGCGCCGGGTCCTTCTGCTGGGCCTCGTCGGCGACGTACAGCGCGGCGCCCCGGCCGAGCAGGCCGAAGACGTCGAACACGGAGAGGTCGAAGCCGAGCGAGGTGACCATCAGCCCGAGGTCGCCGGGGCCGAAGCCGAAGGTGCGCCAGCACCAGTTCAGGAGGTTGCGCACCGAGCGGTGGGCGACGGCGACGCCCTTGGGCCGGCCGGTGCTGCCCGAGGTGAAGATGACGTACGCGGTGCTGTCCGCGTGGGCGGTCGGCGGGGGCGGGACATCGGCGGGCACGACGCCGCGGTCGGCGTCGACCACGCGGATGCCGTCCGGGACGGGGAGCGGTCCGGTGTCCGTGGTGGTGAGCAGCACCGTGGCACCGGCGTCGGCGAGCATGCCGGCCGCGCGCTCGGCGGGGGCGGTGGGTTCGATGGGCAGGTAGGCGGCGCCGGCCTTGAGGATCCCGAGGACGGCGGCGATCAGCGCCGGGCCGCGTCTGGCGCAGACCGCCACGACCTGGCCGGTGTCGACGCCGAGCGCGCGCAGGCGGTAGGCGATGCCGTTGGCCCAGCGGTCCAGTTCGCCGTAGCTGACGGTCCCCCCGGGGTGCCGTACGGCCTCGGCGTCGGGGGTGCGGCGGGCGTGGTCTTCGAAGAAGAGGTGGACGGGGCGCTCGTCGGGGACGGGTACGGCGGTGTCGTTCCAGGTGTGCAGGACCAGTTCCCGTTCGGCCGGGCTGAGCACGGCCCGTGTCGGCCGCGTGCCCGGGGTCTCGGCCGGGGCGGGGGCGGCGGCCGCCGTGAAGGCCTCGCCGAGGCCGCCCAGCAGCCGGCCGTACGCGGCGAACATCGCCTCCAGGTCGCCGGGGGCGAAGTCGCCCGGCACCGTGTCCCAGTGGTAGCGCAGTTCGTCGCCCTCCTCGACGCAGATGCTGTCCAGGCACACGTCGGGGGTGTAGGTCATCCAGCGGCCGCTCCGTACGCCGGACGGGGGCGCCTGGCCGGTGAGTTCGAGCAGGCCGGTGTGGACGACGGGGAAGGCGAGGCCGTCGCCGGCCCGCTCGCGCATGACGACGCGGCGCAGTTCGGCGAGCCCGTCCGCGCCCGCGCCGCGGGTGTCGTCCTGGTCCATCCGGTGCTGGTGGGCGGCGGCGCGCTCGGCGAGCGACTGCCCGGCGGGGCCGTGGTCGAGCCAGCTGAGCCGGGTGTGCTCGCCCGGGCGGCGGTGCTCGTCGTCCCGGTGCCAGCGGGCGGCCACCACGGTGAAGTCGCCCTGCACGCGGGTCGACAGGGCTTCGGTGAGCACGGCCAGCAGGGCGGCGTCGGGCGTCAGTCCGCGGTCCTCGACCGCCTCGCGGATCCGCCGCCATCCGGGCAGGACGCCGGAGTGGCGGGTGCGGCGCCGGTCGGTCCCGCCGGCCGGCACGGGTCCCGCGGGCAGGGCGGTGAAGCGCTCGCGCCAGTAGGCGGCGGCCGCGGGGTCGGGCGGGGCGGGGAGGGCGGTGGCCGCCGCGGACGCGGGGAGGGCGGGTGGCCGGACCGCGGGGCCGCCGTATCCGGCGACCAGTTCGCGCAGCAGCAGGTGGAGGCTGCGGCCGTCGACCACCGCCAGGTCGATGGCGCAGTGCAGCGTCGACCGGCCGGACGGGCTGCGGGTGACGCGGAGGTCGAACTGCGGCCAGCGGCCGAGGGCGAAGGCCGTTCCGGCCATCCGGTCGCGGAAGGCGTCCTGGAGGGCGCCCGACGGCTCGGACTGGTCGCCCGCGTGGTCGACGACCGGGATCCGGCGGCGGGGACCGGCCGTCCGGCGCACGTGCAGCTCGCCGTCGTGGGTCAGGTGGCTGCGGAGCGCCTCGTACCGCTCGGTCATGGCGTGCCAGGTGTCCTCGAGGCGGCCGATGTCGAGGTGGTCGAGCGCGAAGGCGTGGTAGACCTGGCAGCCGTCCCAGGGGCCGGAGCCCTGGGCGCGGGCGACGTAGTAGGCCTGCTGGAGCTGGTTGAGCGGGCGGGTCTCCCCGTCGGCTCCGGCGCCGGACGCGAGGTCGCGCAGGGTGTTGCCGAGGGCGGCGAAGAGGGTGTCGGCGGCGCCCGGGGCGAGCAGGGTGTCGGCCACGTCCCAGCGGTAGTGCAGGGCCCCGTCCGTCTCCCACATCTGGTGGTCGAGCGCGACGCCGGCGGTGCGGCTGGCGGCGTGCGCGAGGTGTCCGGTGAGCCCGCCCGTGCGGCCCGTGCCGGTGTCCAGCAGGCTGGTGAAGACCACGGGCAGGGCGGCCTGCGGCGCCGTCCGGTGCCGGGAGCGCAGTTCCCTCAGGACCTCCACCCCGGACACGCCGGTGTGGGCGAGGTCGGCCCAGAGCCGGTCGTGGAGCGCGCGGGCGGCTTCGTCGAAGGTGCGGTCGGGCAGCGGGGCGACGGCCAGCAGCGCGGTGGAGGTGAAGGGGCCGACCAGGTCGTCCGTGCCGGCGGGCAGCCGTACCCGGTCGGAGGTGGTCAGCACCAGGGTGAACGGTTCGCCGGGCGCGTCGGCGGCCAGGACCTCGGCGAAGGCGGTGAGGACCAGTGCCGTGGGCGACACCCCCCGGGCCGCGGCGCGCTCCTTGAGGGCGTTCCACTGCGCCGGGGTCAGGGCGGCTCCGAGGGAGCGGCGCGGATGGCCGCCGGGGCGGGCCTCCGGCCGGGTCCGGGCCGCCGCCGGGGCGGCCATGGGAGGGGCCGCCGGGCCGGCGAGCCGGTCGCACCAGTAGTCCAGGTCCTCCCGGTGGGCGGGGGTGGAGCGCCGGGCGTGCAGGGCCAGGACGGCCTCGCGCAGCGGGACCGAGGAGGCGGGCAGCGGGTCCTCGGGCCGCTCGTAGCCGAGCCACCAGTGGTCGAGGAGCACGTCGAGGCCGTGCCCGTCCGTCAGCATGGCGTCGATGTCCAGGTGGACCACGCCCGCGCCGTCCGGGCCCAGTGACACCTCGACGGTGTACGGCGGCCAGCCGGCGGCCTGGTTCCGCGCCGGGTCGGCCAGACGCGCGCGGACGTCCCTCACGTGCCGGGCGAAGGCCTCGGGCCCCTGGGCGGCGAGGTCGTGCACGGGGACGTCGGCGGGCACGGGGATGTCTGCGGTCACGTGGGCGTCGGCGGGCACGGGGACATCGGCGGGCAGGGGGAGTCGGCCGGGCGGGAAGACGTCGGCGGGCACGGGGACGTCGGCGGGCAGGGGGAGTCGGCCGGGCGGGAAGACGTCGGCCGGCACGGGGGCATCGGCGGGCAGGGGGAGTCGGGCGGGCAGGAAGACGTCGGCGGGCACGGGGACATCGGCCGGCACGGGGACGTCGGCGGGCAGGGGGACGTCGGCCGGCGCCGAGACGTCGGCGTACGCGGACACGCCGACGGGCGGGGTGACGCGCTGGCGGCCTTCCTCGTCGATCAGGACGCGCAGGATGTCGTGGTGGGCCACCACGCGCCGCCAGGCCGCCGTGAGCCGCCGCGCGTCGAGGCCGGGGACCGCGAACTCGCGGTACAGGCGGCAGCCGACCGGGTCCGCGCCGAGGTCGGGGTCCCGGCCGACCAGATAGGCCTGCTGCACGGGGGTGAGCGGGAACGGTTCCCCGTTCCTCCCCAGGTCCGGCCCGGCCGCCGCCGGAGCCGGGGAGCCCGCGCCGAGGGCGTCCGGCGCCGCGGCCGACCCGACGGACCCGACGGACCCGGCCGACCCGGCCGACCCGGCCGACCCGACGGACCCGTCCGGCCCGGCCGACCCGACGGACCCGACGGACCCGACGGACCCGGCCGACCCGGCCGACCCGGCCGACTGTGCCACCTTGTCGATCAGTTGGCGGGTGGTGGCCCCCGCGCCGAGCCAGTCGACGGCGATGCGCACCCCGTGGGCGGCCTCGATCCCGAGCACCAGGCGGGTCGCCGCCAGCGAGGCGAGGCCGTGCTCGCGCAGCGGCGCGTCCAGGGGCGGCTCCGCGCCGCCCGGCCGGACCTCGCCGACGAGGCGGACGACCGATCGGGCGATCTGGTCGTGGTTCATGGGTTCCTCCTTCGCGGCAGGGCGGGGCGGGGGCGCACGGCTCGGCGGGCCGGGTGGTGCGGCGGGACCGGAGGCGGACGGGGCCGCCCCCGGGGCCGGGTGGTCCGGGCTGCGACGGCCGGCCGGGGACCGCAGGGGGCCGGGAGGAGCCCGGTCTGGCGACGCGTCAGACGGGGTGCTCCGTCAGGAACTCGGCCAGGGCGTCGAACAGTTCCGGCTCCCCCCGGAACACCGAGATGTGGTCGCCGTGCGGGCGGACCAGGCTCACCGCGCCCGGCAGGGCGGCGGCCACCCGCGCGGACCCTTCCGGATGGGCGGTGTCGTCGTCCGCGCTGGTCACGACCAGCACCGGCTGACCCAGTCCGGCGAGCCGGGGACGGAGGTCCTCACCCATCACGGCCGTGTTCAACTCGGAGTACCGGCGGAACAGTTCGACGGTCGCGTAGGGATAGAGCACCAGGTGGGCGAGGTCGGCGGGGACGTTGTCGCCGATCGACCGGCAGAGCGTCTCGTGGATGGTCGCGGCCAGGGCCGGGTCGGCGCAGGCCATCGACAGCAGGGCCTGCAGATTGCGCTGGTGGTCCGTCTTGGGCGTGTCCGGGCCGAGGTCGAAGTCGCCGTGCCACAGGCTGAGCGAGGTGATCCGGTCCGGGTGCAGCGCGGCCGCGGCGACGGCCGGTACGGCGCCGCCGCACAGGCCCGCCACGTGCGCCCGCGCGGCGCCCGCCCGGTCCAACGCGGCCAGCAGGTCCCCGGCCTGCGCGGACACCCCGTAGCCGGGCGGCGCGGGCTCCTCCGGGTCGGCGAACAGGCCCCGGCTCTCCCAGGTCACCACGTAGTGCGTACGGGCGAGTTCACGGATCCACCGCTCGGCCAGCCGGGCCGGCATGCCGGGGGCCGGCGCCAGCGCCACCGCCCGCTCCCCGGGCCGCCCCGCCGTGTACACGCGCAGCGGCACCCCGTCGGGCGTCCTGGTGTCGAGCCGGGTGCAGAACCGCCCGAAGTCCGCCGCCGCCGCCTCGTCGACGGTGTCGGCGAGCCGGTCGGCGCCCTCCACCCGGCCGTCCTCGGTGAAGGGCAGCCGGGCCAGGTCCAGGTGGTCGGCGACCACCCGGGCGAAGGTGTCCGGCTGCCCGGGGCCGGCGCCCACCGCGACCGCGGGGGAGCCCAGCCGCCGGGTGACGGCCGCCAGCAGCGGGCCGACGGTCCCGGCGCGCCGCCCCGCCGGGACCGTCACCGGCGGCAGGACGCCGAGCAGCGGTCCCAGCGACAGGACGGCCCGCGCGAGCCGGGCGAGCCCGTCCGCCGGGGCGGGCCGGGAGCCCACCCCGGCGGCGGCGTCAGCTGTCCCCGAAGCCATGGCCCCGGGTGGTGCGGTCCACCAGCTTGTTGTGTCCGTACGTGTCGCGGCCGGCCACCAGGACGGCGCCGTAGCGCTCCAGCGAGACCCGGCCGCCGTACTCCTCGATCTCCTCGGTGTCCGGGTAGACCCGGACGGCGGTGGGCACGTACCGGGAGGCGAAGCCCATCCGCATCTGCTGCGCGGGGCCGTCGTTGGGGTGCGAGGCGTGCATCAGGGTGGACCAGAACATGATGGCCTCGCCCGGCCTCATCACCATCGAGACGGCCTTGCTCTCGTCGGGGACGAAGTTCTCGTCCTTCTGCAGCTCGCGGTAGTCGTAGCCGAAGAAGCCGCGGCGGGTGCCGCCCTTGCTCTCCTGGTTGATGCGGTCCGGGTCGTAGTGCATCTTCTTGGTCTCGTCGTAGTTCATCTGCTGGTGGGAGCCGGGGATGAACTGCAGGCAGCCGTTGTCGACGGTGGCCTCGGTGAAGGCCGTCCAGACGGTGATGGTCCCGCCGAACTCCTTGAACTCGTCGGGCCACAGGATCTGCGGTTCGCCGGAGGCGTTGGCGAAGGTGTCCGCCTGGTGCCAGTCGGTCCCCTCGTCGCCCGGGTACTTGGGGAAGAACTCGGTGCGCCAGCACAGGACGTCCGGGCCCAGGGCGCTGACCACGCGGTCGACGATCGGCCTCCGGCCGATGTGGCCGGCCAGGAAGTCCGAGTCGAGGTGCCGGTCGTAGTTGGAGATGTTCGTGTTGCCCGAGGAGGCGGCCTCGTCGCCGTAGACCGCCATCGAGCGGTCCATCAGCTTCAGCCGCTCGCGGCGCCACTCGGCGGTCATCTCCTCGGGCTCGTAGACCTTGAACGGTCCGAAGAACCCGTTGGTGCGGAAGCTCTCCAGCTCCTTCTCGGACAGCGAGAACGCGCCGCCCGCTCCGGCCTGGGTCATGGCTGCTCCTTCACGTGGTGGTCGTGGGCACCGCTGTCCGGTCCGGGGTGCCGGGCCGTCCGCTCCTCCACCACGGCGGCCAGCCGGGCGACGGTCGCCTCGGCGCCCAGTTCGGCGCCGGTCAGGCGCAGTCCGAACCGCTGGTTGACCTGCGCGACGATGCGGACGAAGGCGAGCGAGGTGGCGCCGATGTCGAAGAGGTCGACGTCGGCCTCGGGCGGCCGAGGGCCGCGCAGGACCTCGTGGACGATGGCGGTGACGGCGTCGAGGGCGGTGGGCCCGGAGGGCGTCGGCAGTGCGGTGGCGGGCTCCCCGTCGAGGATCCGGCGCAGGGCGTCCCGGTCGGTCTTGCCCTGCGGGGTGAGCGGGATGGCGCCGAGCACCCGGTGGGCCGAGGGACGCAGGTGGGCGGGCAGCCCGGCGGCGGCGTACGCGGCCAGGGCGGCGGGCAGCGCGGCCGGGTCCGCCTCGCCGTCCTGCGGTACGACGAAGGCCGCCAGGCGCAGGTCGCCGTCGTAGTCGTGCGCGACGACCACGGCCGCACGGACCTGCGGGTGGGCGGTCAGGAAGTGCTCGATCTCGCGCGGCTCGATCCGGAAGCCCCGCACCTTGAGCTGGTCGTCGAGGCGGCCGAGGTAGCGCAGTTCCCCGTCCGCCGTGCGGACGGCGAGGTCGCCCGAGCGGTAGTAGCGGGTGACGGGGCCGCCACCGAAGGACCCGGAGGTGAAGCGCTCGGCGGTCAGCTCCGGGCGGTCGAGGTAGCCGCGGGCCAACCCGGGTCCGGCGACCAGGAGTTCGCCGGGGGTGCCGTCCGGTACGGCGGCCCCGTCCGGGCCGGCCAGGACGAAGTCCAGGTCGGGCAGCGGGACTCCGATCGGGCTGTGCTCGGGCGCGTCAAGGTCCGCCGTGGTGATCGGCCGGTAACTGGCGTGCACACAGGTTTCGGTGATGCCGTACATGTTGACCAGCCGGGGTTGCCGGTCCCCGTGCCGCTCCATCCAGCCCGCCAGGTCGCGGACCTCGAGGCGCTCCCCTCCGAACACCACCAGGCGCAGCGCGAGGCGGTCCGGTCCCTCGTGCTCCGCGTCGGCGGCGGCGAGCTGGCGGAAGGCGGAGGGCGTCTGGTTGAGCACGGTGACCCGTTCGGCGCGCAGCAGGGCGTGCAGGTCGGCGGGCCTGCGGGTGAGGTCTTTGTCGACGACGACCAGGCGGCCGCCGTGCAGCAGGGCGCCCCAGATCTCCCAGACGGAGAAGTCGAAGCTGGCGGAGTGGAAGAGGGTCCAGACGTCCTCGGGGCCGAAGCCGAACCAGTCCCGGGTGGCGCTGAACAGCCGGACCACCTGGCGGTGTTCGACGAGGACGCCCTTGGGCAGGCCGGTGGAGCCGGAGGTGTGGATCACGTAGGCGAGGTCGCTCCCGGTCGCCGCCTCGCGGCCGGCCGGGGCCGCGGCGCCGGCGCTGTCGGCGGGCGTCCCGGCGGTGACGGGCACGACCTCGGCGGCCAGTGCGTCGGGCAGCGCCTTGGCCGCCTCGGCGGTGGCCACCACGATCCGCACCCGGGTGTCCTCGAGGAGGTGGAGCAGCCGGGGCGCCGGGTAGTCGGGGTCGAGCGGTACGTAGGCGCCGCCGGCCTTGAGGATGCCGAGCAGGCCGATGACGAGCTCGGTGCCGCGGTGTGCGCTGAGCCCGACGAGGACGCCGGGGCGCACTCCCCCGGCGGCCAGCCGGGCGGCCAGCGCCTCGGCGCGGGCGTCGAGTTCGCCGTAGGTCAGCTGCTCGCCTGATGCCGTGACGGCGATCCGCTCGGGCGCCTCGCGGGCCCTGTCGTGGAAGATCTCGTGCAGACTTCGGCCGCTCATGGCCGACACCTCCTGGTCCGGGGGCGAGGGGGTCAGCGCGCCGAGGGCAGTTCCGTGGCGTACAGACCCCAGTGGTGTGGTGTCAGGGCGACGTCCTGGAAGGAGCCCTGGACGAACATCCGGGCCCAGGTGCCGCCGGCGCCCTTCTCGGGTGCGCGCTCCCGGAAGAAGATGTCCCGGACGCTCTCGTTCTGGACGTGCAGCTGGAGCAGCCGCTGATAGGTGCCGAGCGAGCGCATGTGGATCATCCAGTGGATGCGGTCCATGGGGCCGAAGGCGTCCTCGTAGAGGAGCACGGTGGCCTCGCCCGCCAGGTTGTCGTTGATCGCCTCGGCTGCTTCGCGGGCGAACTGGCGGGCCTCGGAGCGGAAGTCGTAGATGATCTGCGCGGTGCGGTGGATGACGATGCCCGCGTTCGCGGAGTGCAGGAGCAGCTCGTCGGGCTGCGAGGTCTGGTGGCGGGCGGGCGGCAGCGAGACGGCGGTGCCGGCCTCCTGGAACACCGTGCTCTGCCGTTCCAGCGTGCCGTCGACGGCGGTGCCGTACATGCCCCAGAACTGCGGCAGCAGCACCGACTCCCGCAAGGTGCCGTCGACGAACATCCGGGCCCAGCTGCCGCCGCCCTTGCTCTCGTCGATGCGGGCCTTGCCGAACAGGCCGCGGTAGCCCTCGTCCTGACTGCCCATCCGGACCAGCGTCTCGTAGGCGTCCATCGACTTCAGGTGGATCAGCCAGTGGACCAGGTCCTTGGTGCCGAAGGTCTCCTCGTAGACGAAGACGCTCGCCACGCCCTCCTGGGAGGTGTTGATGTATTCGGCGAGTTCCCGTGCGAACTCCCTTGATTCCGAGTGGAATTCACTGCGGACCTGGGCGGTGCGCTCGACGATCATTCCGGAGTTCCCGGAGTGCAGGATCTTCTCCGGCGCGAGGACGGTCTGGTGACCGGCCGGCGCTACGACCGCCCTGGCCCCGTCCGCCGATTCCCCGGTGTCCGCTGCGGTCATGAAAACCCTCCTGATCGAATACCCGGTGAATGTCGCCGGGAACGTTCCGGAAATCCCCTGTCAGAGACTATGGAGCCGGGGTTGGAGTTCCTGCTCAGAATTGCGCACGCAGGATCGCGTTTGTCCGGTCCGTCAGAATGGACGCGGCTCCCGCCATCAATCGGTCGGCGATGACGTCCACGTGGCGGCGGCGCCAGTCCGCGAGCTCGGTCCCGGCGACGAACCGGTTGAAGGCGCCCATCGCCGGACCGCAGTGGATCTGGTAGTTGACCTGTTGGTCCGGGGTGCCGTGCATGGCCAGCCTGGTCGAGTGGACGAAGTACCAGCGGAAGACCAGGGCCATCCGGTGCCGGTCGCTGCGGCCGGCCCGGGCCAGCTCCTCGGGGTCGGTGCGCGCGAGGTGCGCCCGGGTCTCCCGCCACACCTCCTCGACCGGGCGGCCGAAGCACTGCTCCTCCAGTGACCGCACGGTCCGCTCGTCCAGCTCTTCGAGGGCGCCGTACTGCCGGTAGAGCTGGTAGAGCTTGTTCGCCCGGGCCGGGAACAGCGTGCCCCTGCGCACCACTTGGACCCGCGCCCCCAGTTCGAACATGTCCCCGGCCGGCGCGTAGGCGGTGTCCTGGACGTCCAGCCCCGCCAGCAGCTCCTTGACGGCGTCGGCGGTGCCCGCCTCGGGCGTGCACTGGTTGACCGAGCCGGTCAGCACGAAGTCGGCCCCGAGCAGGAACACCGCGGCCACCGCCTCGGGAGTGCCGAGCCCGCCCGCGGCCCCGACCCGGACCCGCCGGTGGTAGCCGTACTCGGCGCCGACCCGGTCCCGGAGCCGGGCGATGGTCGGCAGCAGGGCCAGCGCCACCCCGCCGTCCGTGTGTCCCCCCGAGTCGGACTCGACGCACAGGTCGCCGCTGACGGGCAGTTCCCGGGCGATCCGGGCCTCCTGCGGGGTGAGCCCGCCCTCGGCGAGCAGCCGGTCGACCACGGCGGCGGGGGCGGGGGCGAGGAAGGCCCGGGCGACCTCCGGCCGGGACACCTTGGCCACCACGTGCCGGCCGGGCGAGGGCCGTCCGTCCGCGTCCCGGTCCGCCCCGGCGAACCGCACCCGGACCAGGGCCGGGGTGATCCGGGTGAAGCCCGCGGCCTCCACGCTCCGCACCCCGGAGCGGACGCAGAGCGAGGCGACCGCGTCCTCGCGCGCCGGATCGGCGGGCGTGTGCAGCAGGTTGACGCCGTACGGGCGGTCCGGGCCGGACTCCCGGGCGAGCCGTTCGAGGTCCCGCCCGATCCGGTCGAGGCCCATCCCGCCGGTGCCGAGGAAGCCCAGCAGCCCGGCCCGGCCCATCCGCAGCACCAGCTCGGCCGAGGAGATGCCCTTGTACATCGACCCGGCCAGGTAGGCGGCGCGGACCCGGTGGTCCCGTCGGAACTCGGCGCTCCCGAGCCCCTCCGCCCGGAACACGGCGGACCCGCCCGGTGCGGGTACCCGGGCCGGGGGCGGGGAGACCGGGGGCAGCGGGGTCGGCGGCGGCGCCGGCGCCGGCCCCGGCGTCGCGTTGTCCTTCAGAGCCGACTTCCACAGGCCGGCCAGTGCGGTGCCGGGGCCGCGTTCGGCCACCTCCCGTACGCCGAGGGCGAGCAGCTGGTCCATGGTCTGCGACCAGCGCACGGGTTCGGCGATCTGCCGGGCCAGCAGCCCGGCCACGTCGTCCCCGTACGGCGCGGCGGTCACGTTGGCGAGCACCGGGAGGGCGGGCCGCCGCAGCGCGAACCCGGCCAGGAAGCCGGCGAACGCCGTGGCGGCCTCCCGCATGTACCGGGAGTGGAAGGCCGTGCGGACGGCCAGCGGCACCGTCCTGGCCGCGCCGTCCTCGCGCAGCCGGGCCGCCACCGTCCGCAGCTGCTCCGCCGGGCCGGACAGGACCACCTGGGTCCGGGCGTTGTGGTTCGCGATGTCCACGGCGTCGGCGCCGTACCGCGGCAGCGCCCCCGCCAGCTGCTCGGCGGTCAGCCCGACGACGGCGAGCATCCCGCCGTCCCCGTTCCCGTCTCCGGACATCAGCTCGCCCCGCCGCTTGACCAGGCGCACCCCGGTCTCGAAGTCGAAGCAGCCGGCCGCGAACAGGGCCGCGTACTCCCCCAGGCTGTGGCCGGCCAGCACGTCGGGCTCCGGTTCGCCGTCCGCCCGGGCGGAGAGCACGGTCAGGGCCTCCACCGCGAAGAGGGCCGGCTGGGCGTAGCGCGTATCGCCCAGCCGCTGGTCGGGGTCGTCGAGCAGGAGCGGCGCGAGCGGGAAGCCGAGGATGGCGTCGGCCGCCTCCACCAGGGCGCGGTGGCGGTCGATCAGGCCCGCGCCCATGCCCTTGCGGTGTGATCCCTGCCCCGGGAATATCCAGGCACGCAACGGTGCCCTCCTCGTCGTCGGTGAGCGGATGGAACGACCGACCTGGGCCGCTCCGGGGTCAGCGCGGGGCGGCGGGCGGGACGTCCCGTCCCGTCCCGGCGGAGAGGTCGGCGAAGCCGGCGATCCGGCCGCGGACCCGGTCCGAGGACATCAGGCGGACGAACTCGTCGACCGCGGTCCGCTGGGTGTGTTCGTCGAGGATCCACAGCCGGCGCGTGTAGCGCTTGAGGTCGGCGACCGTGGCGGGGTCCAGTTTGGAGGCGCGGAAGAGCAGTCGGCGCAGGGCCGGCCCGGGGTCCTCGGCGAGTTCGTCGACGAGCCCGTGGACCGCGGCCTCCCGGGCGGCGACCGGGAGTGTGCCGAGCGCCATGGCGTAGGCCCGCTGGAAGCCGACCCGCCGGATCAGGAAGGGCAGCACCGAGCAGGGCAGCAGCCCCCAGAGCGCCTCGGGGAGGCTGAACCGGCTCCGGTCGGTGGCGTGCACGAAGTCGCTGGCCGCGACCAGTCCCACCCCGCCGCCGACCGCGTGGCCGTCCACCTGGGCCACCACGATCCTGCCGATGGTGGTGAGCCGCTCCAGCAGGGCGAAGTAGTCCTCGCCGCCCTTGCGGGTGTCCTGCACGCCCGCCGGCCCGCCGGCCGTGCCGCCCGTCGGCCCGCCGGCCGTACCGTCCGCGCGCCGGTCGTCCGCGCCCTCCGCCGGCGCCCCGGCTCCGGCCGCCGCGACGCCGGAGAGGTCCATGCCGCTGCAGAAGGTGTCGCCCTCGGCCCGCAGCACGACCACCCGGCAGTCCTCGGTGCGTTCGGCGAGGTCCAGCGCGGCGCCCAGGTCCGTGATCAGTTCGCGGGTGATGCTGTTGCGCTCCGCCGGCCGGGTGAGCGTCACGGTCAGCCGCCCCCGGTCGTGCTCCACGCGCAGCGTCCGGTGGCCGGACGGGCCCGGTGCGGTCCCGGTCAGCTCCACCGGTACCTCCGGTGGAAGCCGGTGATCTCGTCCAGCACGAGGAGCCCGCGTCCGGCGAACCCCTTCTCGTAGACGGGCCCGTAGGCGGCCGGGTCGAAGCGCTGGTCGCGTACGCCGGCCATGCGCAGGGCGCCGCCGTCCGCGAGCGTCTCGTACTCGGGCATCGAGAGCGGGTAGCGGTCCTCGATGGCGGCGCCGATCCCGAGGGCGGCGAGTTCCGCGCCCGCGCCCTCGGGCACCACCCCGCTGTAGAACTCGGAGGCGCAGCCGGAGCCGTACGAGAACATCCCGACCCGGCGGGGGCCGGCGGCCGGCCCGTCCTGGTCGATCAGCGAGCACAGCGCGAGGTAGAGGGCGGCGGAGTAGACGTTGCCGACGCGGGAGCAGTACGCGAGCGAGGCCGCCGTGCGCTGCTCGAAGTCGGCCTCGACGGCGGCGGTGCCGTATCCCTTGAGCTTGCGCAGCATGGTGCGGTGGGCGGCGCGCACCATCCCGGCGAACGGGGTGTGCAGGACCAGCCGGTCGAAGGTGGTGACGATGTCCGCCCCGACGACGCGCTCGGCGTAGTGCCGGTAGCTGTGCTCCAGGCAGGCCAGGTAGGAGAGCAGCGAGAGGTCGGAGTCTCCGGCCTCGAGGTCCGGGCGGGGGCGCAGGGTGTCCATCACCTCGTAGCTGTAGAAGCCGCTGGCTCCCGGGTCGAGGGCCAGGATCCGCGGCCGGCCGCCGACGACCATCGCCACCGCACCGGCGCCCTGGGACGGTTCCCAGTAGGTGTCGCGGGCGGCGGCGCTGGCCGCGTCGGCGGCGATGACCAGGGCCTTCGCGTCCGGGTCCGCGCCGACTTCGAGGAGGGCGGCGGCCGAGCGCAGCGCCGCGGTGCCGCCGTAGCAGGCGTGCTTGGTCTCGAAGGACCGGCAGCGCCGGCCGAGGCCGAGCGCGTCGTGGACGTAGGTGCTCAGCGGTTTGCCGTAGTCCAGGCCGGACTCGGTGCCGACGACGACCAGTTCGATGCGGTCCCGCTCGGCCTGTGGCAGCGCGTCGACCAGCGGCTTCGCGGCGTTGACGGCGTTGGTGACGGCGTCCTCGCAGGGCAGGTTCACCGATTTCTGGCGCATCATCAGGTTGCCGAAGCGGCGCATGTCCAGCCCGCGCGCTTCGAAGAGCGTGCGCACGTCCAGCGAGGCCCTGCCGACGTAGGCGTTGACCGCCTCGATGCCGACCTCCATCTAGCTGCCCGCTCCCGCGTGGTGCGGTACGAGGACGGTCTCCCGGAGGGTGCCGTCCAGGAACATCCGGCCCCAGTTGCCGCCGCCGCGGCCGGCGGGGATCCGTTCGCCGGTCAGGATCTCGCGGAACGCCTCGTCGGTGCGCTCGAGTTCGACGATGCGGCGGTAGTCGTCGAGACAGCGGAGGTGGATCATCCAGTGGAGGCGGTCCTGGGTGCCCCACTGCTCCTCGTAGAGGAAGACGGTCGCGTGTCCGGCCAGCTCCTCGTTGATGCGGCTGAGCCAGGCGAAGGCGAAGTTGCGCCCCTCCTTGCGGAATTCGAACTTGACCTGCCCGGTGCGGTGGATGATCACGCCGGCGTTGGCGCTGTTGAGCTGCTGCTCGGGCAGCTGGGCGGTCTGGAAGCGGGCCGGCACCGCGAAGAGGCCGCCGAGGTCGGCCTCCTCGTGGGCGTGGGTGAGGCCGTGCTGGGGGACGATCACCTTCTCGTGGAAGGACCCCTGGAGGAACATCCGCTCCCAGTTGCCGCCGCCCTGGTCGGCGAGCCGGTCGGAACTGGCGACTTCCTGGAAGTCCGAGTCGTGGTCGACCATTTCCAGCAGCTGGCCGTAGTCGTTGGGGGCCCGCATGTGGATGAGCCAGTGCAGCCGGTCCTGCGTCCCGAACAACTCCTCGTAGACGAAGGTGGTGGCATTCGGGTGCAGCGCCTTGTTGGTGAAGAATTGCAGATCCCGGGCGAATGACCGGCCCTCGGTGCGGAATTCGTAGGCGAGCTGCCCGACCCGGTGGATGATCAGTCCGGAATTGCCGGTGTGCAGCAACTGCTCGGGGGGTTCGGCGACCTGTTGGGCTGCCGGGGGAATGAACGACCATGCCATGAGGAGAATTCCCTTCTGCCTGGTTCGGCGGATTGCACCGGCGGCCGATCCGCACGCCCGATTCCGCAGTGCGGCCACGCTAGCGGGGCCGGGAAACCGGGCTCTGCTCAATCTTGGGCAACGCCCGGCGGCACCGGGTCGACTAGACTCCCGGCCAAGCGGACCGCTCGGTCCTCTTGGCTCGGGACGTCGGCCGCGGCACCCCGCGGGCCCCGTCGGCCCCATGATTGGAGTGCGCCTTCATGACTTCCGTCACCAGCGAGTCCCTCCGGTTCGACAAGGACGCCGACGACTACGACGCCTACCACGGAGGCCTGGAGCGCGGCCGCAAGGCCGCCGAGGACCTCTCCCCGCACCTGCTCCCCGGCCCGGTGCTCGACATCGGGCTGGGCACCGGCCTGGTCGACGTCGGCCTCACCGAGCTCGGCCACAGCGTGCTCGGCGTGGACGTCGCCCCGCAGATGGCCGCCCGGGCGGAGAGCCGCCTGAACGGCCGGGTCGTGGTGGGCAACGCCCAGTACCTGCCGTTCGCCTCCGGCTCGCTGCCCAACGTGGTCATGGTGCACGTGCTGCACGTCGTGGACGACATGGACCGGGTGCTCGCCGAGACCGCCCGGGTGCTCGCCCCCGGCGGCCGCCTGGTCACCGTGCACGGCGTCCCGGTCGCCGAGCCCGACGACCTGGTCGAGGCGGAGTCGCCGCTGAACGTGCTCAAGCCCAAGGTGCCCGACACCCCGGAGCGGCTCGCGGAAGCGGCCGGCACGTTCGGGCTGCGGGTGCTGGAGGAGGCCTCGGTCAACCCGTACGAGATCGACCTGACGCCCAACCAGTACGCGGACAGCATCGCGGGCCGCGTCTGGTCGTACCTCAAGGACGTCGGCGACGCGGACTGGCAGCGGCTGGTGGTCCCGGTGGTGGCGGCGCTGCGGGCGCTGCCGGACCCGGACCGCGAACGGCACCAGGTGTGGCGGGTGCCGCTCACCGTCCTGGTGAAGAACTGACCGGCCGGGGGGCTGACATGGGATCCAGCACCAGCACGGGCCTGCCGCAGGCCGACCCCGCGGACGGCACACCCAGCCGTACGCTCACCGACCTGCTGCGGGAGCGCGCGGCAGCCGACCCGGAGGGCGTCGCGATCGTCGTCGACGGCCGGGACCCCCTGACCTTCGGTGAGTGGGACCGGCGTGCCGACGCCGCCGCGCACGGCCTGCTGCGGTTCAAGGAGCCGCGCCTGCGGCGGATCGCCCTGTACTTCGGCGGACTCGACTGGATCGACTACGCGGTCGCCTACCACGCGGCGCAGCGGGTCGGCGCGACCACCCTGCACCTCAACGACACCATGCCGGCCGAGGAGATCGCGCACCGGCTGGCGGAGTGCGGCGTGAACGGCATCGTGCACGGCTCCGCGCTGGCCCCGCCGGCCGGCTCCAGCGGTTGGACGGCCACCCTGGACGACCTCGACACCGGGCGGCACGACCCGCCGGCGCCCGCGCCGCGGATCGACGGCATCGCCGACATCCTGTACACCTCGGGGACCACCGGCCGCGCCAAGGCCATCACGGTGACCCACGCCAACATGCTGTTCGGACGGGCCAAACCCACCATCGACACCCTCGGCAACGCGGACCACCTGCTCGCCGCGATGCCGCTGGGCACCTCGTCCAGCCAGGGCACGGCCTCGCTGCCGCTGCTGTCCCGCAGCATCCTGCTGGTCGCCCCGCCCGAGGATCCGGAGCAGATCGCCGCGCTGATCACCCGGTACGCGTGCGGCTCGATCATGATCACGCCGGCCACCGCCCTTGCGCTCGTACGGGCCCGCGTGCACGAGCGGCACGACCTCGGCAGCGTCCACACCGTCACCACCGCTTCGTCGGCGTTCCCGCCGGCCGTGGCCCGCGATCTGCTCGCCGCGCTCCCCGGAGCGTCCCTCGCGATGGCGTACACCTCGCTGGAGGCCTCGCCGGCCGTGACGCTCCACCTGTTCGACCCGGCGAAGCCGCTGTCCATGGGCCACCCGGCGCACGGGACCGAGCTGCAGATCACCGACGAGAAGCAGCAGCCGCTGCCGGCCGGCGAGGTCGGCGAGATCTGGATGCGCACCGCCGCGCCGAAGCGCCGCTATCTCGACACCGACCTCGACCAGCGCTTCAACATCGGAGAGTGGACCCGGATGACGGACCTCGGGCGGGTCGACGAGGACGGCGAACTGACCTTCTTCGACCGGGCCGCGGACGCGGTGCGGTCCGGCGGCGCGCTGATATCCAGCATCGCCGTCGAGGCGGAGCTGTACGAGCACCCGGACGTCAAGGAGGTGGCCGTGATAGGCACCCCGGACGCGGAACTCGGCCAGGCCGTCACGGCGGTGCTGGTCCTGACCTCCCCCGACCGGCTCCCCGAGGTCCGCGCGTTCGCCGAATCCCGGCTGCGGGGGGCCGAGGTCCCGGCCCACTACGTCCTCACCGGCGCCCTGCCCCGCAGCTTCCTCGGCAAGGTGCTCAAGCGCGAACTGCGCGCCCGCCACGGCCGACCCGCGACGGGCCTGCCGTCCTGACCCCGCCCGGACGCCCGGCCGGGCCGGGCGTCCGGGCCACCCACCCCCTCACCGATGACCGAACTCCGCCCACCACCCACCGCCCACCGCCCACCGCCCACCAGGAGGAGACCCCCGATGGCACTCGACCCCGCCCTGCTCGACGTACTCGGCTGTCCCGACCACCCCGACGCCGGGCTGCGGCACGACGCCGGGGCCCGGATCCTGACCTGCCGGGCCTGCGCCCGGGACTTCCAGGTCGTCGGGGGCGTACCGGTCCTGCTCGCACAGAACCCGCAGCGGTAGCGGGCCACCGTGCACGGCCCGCCCTGCGAGGTCTGGTGGGCCCGGACGGACTGGCTCCGCCCGGAGCACCTGTACGTGCTGAGCGCGGCGGAGAACGAGCGGCTGCGGCGCTTCCGGCTGCCGGCCGACCGGGAGCGCTCCGCCCTGGGCGCCGTCCTGCTGCGGGCGGTCGCCGCGGGGGAACTCGGGTCGGCTCCGGACGCGGTGGGCGTGGACCGCTTCTGCCCCTCGTGCCCGGGGCAGCACGGCAGGCCCGTCCTGCCCGGCACCGGGCTGCACGTGTCGACCAGCCACTCCGGCGCGTTCGTGGTGGTGGCGGCGACCCGGGCCGGACCGGTGGGGGTGGACGTCGAGGAGGAGCCCGGCGGGCTCGGCCCCGACTTCCGCGGCGGCGCCACGCTGGGCCCCGCGGAGGCGGCCGGCACCTCGGACGCGGCCGGCTTCGTCCGCTGCTGGGCCCGCAAGGAGGCGCTCCTCAAGGCCGTCGGCGTGGGCATCACGGTGCCGCTCGCCGAGGTCGACCTGGGCCCTCCGGGCGAACCGCCGCGCCTGCGCCGGTTCCCCGGCTCCCGGCCCGACCAGGTGTTCCTGACCGACCTCCCGGCGGCGGAGGGGTACGCCGGAGCGGTGTGCGTCCTCGCACCGGGCCGGGTCCCGGTCAGGCACCATGATGCGGGGCCCCTGCTGCACTCGGTCAGGGCGCCCTCAGCCACCGGCGGGTCCGCGACGCCGGACGGGCGGGTCCGATGACCCGTACCGCCCGGCAGGACGGACCGGCCGGACCCCACCACCCCGGAGGTCCCCGCACCGTGTCCCGCACTCCCGCATCCGGCGCCCCGGCCACCCGGTCGCGCGCCGACGCCGTCCGCAACCAGCGGCTGCTCGTCGACGCGGCGGCCCGCTCGTTCGCCGAGGGCGGCCTCGGCATCCCCGTATCGGAGATCGTCCGGGAGGCGGGCCTGGGCAAGGGGACGGCCTTCCGCTGCTTCTCGTCCAAGGACCAGCTCGTCGCCGCGATCGCCACGGAACGGCTGGAGGAACTGACCGCGCTGACCCTCGCGCTGGCCGACGACGAGGACGCCGGAAAGGCCCTGTACGCCTTCATGCGGGCCGCGGCACGGCTGTACGCGGCGGACCGCGGCTTCTTCGAGTCGCTCTCGCTGGCCCCGCACGCACAGCCCGAAGTGCTGGCGGCCGAGGAGAAGCTGACCGACGCGGTGGCCGCCGTGCTGCGCCGGGCCCAGGAACAGGGGGCGGTGCGGGCCGACATCAGCACCGTGGACGTCATGCTGCTGCTCGGCGGCGTCCGGCAGGCGGCCGCCCCGCTGCGGGCCGAACAGCCCGACCTGTGGCAGCGCTACCTCGACGTGGTCTTCGACGGGCTCCGCACCCCGGCACCCGGCACCGCGCAGCGGCCCTACGCCGTGGACGCTCCCTCCCTGGCCGACTACCGACGGGCGGTGGAGGCACTCGGAACCCCGTGACGGGCCCGCCCCGGCGGTGTCCGGGGCGCCACCCGCCCGGTCCGGGCCGCGCACCGGCCGCCCGGACCGTCCCCCCGACCTCTTGTCATCACCGCCCACATCTGTCTCAAATAAACGGACCAGGAGGTCCGCTTACGATGTTACGATCCCGCGGAACCGGCCTCGCCGGGTCCACCGACCTGCTGTTCTGTCAGGAGCGCCAGTGACCACCTCACCTGCCAAAGGCACCTCGTCGAGCCCTGCACCAGCACTGTCCGGACCGGGCGGCCGACCCGCGCTGATCATCGTGTTCCTGTGTCTCGCCGACCTGATGGTCGTGCTGGACGCCACGATCGTGAACGTGGCCCTGCCGTCCATCAACGCCGGCCTCCACATGTCACAGGGCGACCTCCAGTGGGTCGTGAACGTCTACGCGCTGATGTTCGGCGGCTTCCTGATCCTCAACGGCCGGCTCGGCGACCTCTTCGGCCGCAAGCGGCTGCTGCTGGCCGGCGTCGTCCTGTTCACGGTCTCCTCCGCGGTCAACGGCCTGGCGACCGACGCGACCGTACTGATCGTCGGCCGCGGGGTCCAGGGCCTGGCCGGGGCGATGATCGCGCCCGCCGGCCTCTCCATCATCAACACCTCCTTCAAGGACGCCTCGTTGCGGACGAAGGCGCTCGCCGCATGGGGCACCATCGCCGCGGCGGGCGGCGCGCTCGGCCTGCTCCTGGGCGGGCTGCTGACGGCCTCGCTGTCCTGGCACTGGATCTTCTTCATCAACATCCCGGTCGGCGCCGCCGTCCTGCTCGGCTCGCGCTTCATCCCGGACTCCCGGGTCACCGAGGGCGACCGGTCGGTCGACGTGGTCGGGGCCGTCAGCATCACCGGCGGCCTGCTGCTGCTCGTGCTCGCCCTGAGCAACGGCGAGTCCTGGGGCTGGACCTCGGCCCGCACCCTGGGGGCGGCGGCCGGCACGGCGTTCCTGCTGGCCGTGTTCGTGGTGGCCTCGCTGCGCAGCCGTGCACCCATCGTCCGGTTCGGGATCTTCCGGATCCGCTCGCTGGCCGTCGCCGACCTCGTCCTGCTGATGCTCACCTCGGGCATCTTCTCCATGTTCTTCTTCTCCTCCCTGTACTTGCAGGGCGTCCTCGCCTACAGCCCGCTGCGGGCCGGTCTGGCCTTCCTGCCCGCCGCCATCGGCGTGATGGTGGGCGCCACCATCGCCCAGCCGACCGTGGGCAAGCTCGGACCGATCCCGGTCGGGGCCACGGGTCTGGCGCTCGGGGCGGGCGGCATGCTGCTGCTCTCCCGCCTGCCGGAGAACGGCAGTTACGCCGCCGACCTGCTGCCCGGCCTGCTGATGCTGTCCATCGGCCTCGGCATCGCCTTCGTCCCCGTCACGCTGCTGGCCACCTCCGGCGTCCCGGAGTCGGACGCGGGCCTGGCCTCCGGCCTCTACCAGACCGTCCAGGAGATCGGCGGCGCGGTGGGCCTCGCCGTGCTCTCCGCCATCGCGGTGCGCCAGGCCACATCGGAGCTCGGGGACAACCCCTCCCCGGACCAGGCCGCCCAACTGGCCGCCCAGGTATCGGGGTTCCGTTCCGCGTTCGCGGTCGGCGCCCTGCTGCTGCTCGTCGGAGCCGTGCTGTTCGTCGCCCTGCTGCGCAAGCGGCACGTCGAAGCGGTGCTCCAGGAGATGACCCAGCCGGCCGAGAAGGAACCGGCGGCCGACCGCGCCTGACAGCGCCCCCCGAGGAGGCCCGTGACCGGGACGCGGTCACGGGCCTGCGGCCGTCCGCCCAACGGGCGGGACAGCGGACGGCAGGGCGGTCAGTCCCGCGGCAGGCTCCCGCCCGCCGCCAGCAGCTCGAGCAGCCCGACCGCCTCGGCCGGCCCCGGCAGGTCGCGCAGTTCGGCCCGCAGGCGCTCGGTGTTCTCCCTGAAGGTCCCGTCCGCCAGCACCTCGTTCGCCGCGGCGCGCACCGCCCGCGGGGTCAGCGTCGCCGGGTCGACGGTGCGGCCGATGCGCAGCTCCTCGACGCGCCGCGCGTTGTCCGGGTGGTCCCCGAGGAACGGGATGACCACCTGCGGGACTCCGGCGTCCAGCGCGCCCACCACGGTGTTGAAGCCGCCGTGGGTGACGGCGAGCGCGCAGTGCGGCAGCAGCAGGCTCTGCGGGATGTAGCGCTCCACCCTGATGTTCGGCGGCAGCGGACCGAGTTCGGCCGGGTCGCTGTCCCGGTCGGTGGTGGCGATGACGTTCACCGGCTCCCCGTCGAACGCGGCGAGCACCTGGCCGAACAGTCCGGGGAAGGCACCCGGCACCCACCGGTTGGCGATCGTCCCGAAGGTCACGTAGACGGTCGGCCGGTCCGGCAACTGCGCCACCCACGCGGGCAGTTCCTCGTCCTGTGCCCGGTCGAAGGGCATCGGGCGCAGGGCCCGCATGGTCCGCGGCCGGTACTGCCCCGGGTAGAGGTAGCCGGGCGGGGCGCAGCACAGGTGGAGGTGGCGGTGGAGCATCCGCTCCTCGGGGTCGGGGGCCAGCCCCGCTTCCTCGCGGGCCAGCGCCAGCTCCTCGGTGATGAGGTCCTGGAGCGGGGCCATGTCGTACAGCGGGGTGGTGTCCAGCGCCGCGTGGGGCACCCCGAGGACCTCCGCGGCCACGGCGCCGCCCACCTCGTAGCTGTCGCGCACGATCACGTCGGGCCGCCAGTCCTTCGCCAGCGCGAGCAGGTCGGGGACCATCCGGCGGGTGCGTACGCCGTACAGGATGCGGGCGATCGCCACCCGGTCCATCTCCACGCCGTGCGGTGCCAGGCCCCGGGCGCTCTCCTTGACGCGCAGGAACTCGGCGTCGCCGTCGCCGTCGCGCCCGAGTCCGGCCGGGACACCGCGAAAGCCCATCGCCTCGACGGCCGGCAGCATCGACTTGCCGGTGGCGAAGGCCACTTCGTGGCCGGCCGCCCGGGCGGCGGCGGCCAGCGGTACGAGCGGATGGAAGTGCCCGGGGGCCGGTGTCGTGGTGAACAGCACGCGCATCGAGGACTCCTCAGCAGTCGGTTTCCTGGTGTGTACCGCCGACCGGGGCTCGCCCGCTGCTCAGTTGTGCCCAGTCCGGGTACCGTTCAGCCGGCCACCACGACGTGGGCCGGGCCGTCCGGTACGCAGACCGGCAGCAGCCGTTCGGCCTCCGCGACCAGCTCGGCCGTCACGGCGCTCGGGAGCTCGCGCAGCGGGGTGAGCGTGAGCACCGCCTCGCGGCGCTTGCGGTCCAGCGACCACACGCCGGCCACCGTCCCGTCCACCAGGAACGTCGGCCGCAGCTGCAGGTTGGCCTTGGCGTAGACGGCGTCCCGGTGCTCCTCGGGCAGGATCCGGGTCCGGCGCTTCGGCGCGTAGGCGAGGAGGGTGCTGTCGAACCAGGGCAGGAGGCGTACGGGCGCGGGCCGGTCGGCCGGCGGGCGGGGCGCGTCGGGCAGGTCGTAGAGGAGTTGGCCGCTCTCGTCCTTGAACACCTCCAGCCGGTCCCCCAGTGACTTCAGCAGGGCCTTGACGGGGGTGACCTTGGTCCCGGCCCACTGGGCGATGTCGGCGGCTCCGGCCGGCCCGAAGGCCCGCAGGTGGCGGTGGACCACGTCGTGCAGCGCTGCTTCGGGCGAGGGCGGGCCGCCGGCCGGCACGGGGGCGGCGATCACCCCTTCCGGTACGCCCTCGTCCCAGACCCCGTCGGCCGGCGAGCGGGTCACGGCCACGGTCGAGCGGAACGGCCGCCACTTGTAGGTCCGCTGGAACTCCAGCTCGTCCGCGTCGATGGCCTGCGGATGCGCGGCGACCCACTTCTCGATCCAGTCGGCGACCTCCTGCGGGGAGCGCGCCAGGGGGGCGGCGAACTCCGCCAGGCCCTCCCTGAACCGGTCCGCCGCCGGATCCGACTCGCCGCGGGTGCGGCGCCAGGTATCGTCCCCGGCGGCCACGACCACGGCGGCGTACGCGGCGTGCTCGGCCGGGGTCACCAGGTGCAGCGTGCGCCGCAGCAGCGTGCCCACCACGAGGGTGCGCTGTTCCAGCGCGGTGCGCACGCTGTCGGCGTCGACCCCGCGCACCCGGGTCCACAGGGCGACCGGCAGCGCCGGCCCGTACTGCGCCTGAACGGCGCCGATGGCCTCGACGGCCTTGGGCAGCGGCAGGTCGAGCCGCTCCAGCAGCCCCTGCCGCGCCAGCAGCGCCCGGTTCAACTCACGGTCCGTCAACGTCTGAGGAGTCACGACCCATCCCGTCCTGCGGAAGTCTGCCGCGCCGCAGCCTAGTGGAGAGGCGCACCGGGCGGCGGCGGAGCCGGCCCGGGGGCGACCGCGGCCGCGAATGCGCAATTGTGCCTATCCGGCGTCCTGCGGCGGCTCCTAGGTTCTCGCTCTGACTCGCCTGTCGGACACCGTGGGAGATGCGGACCGGATGAACGCACCCAAGAGGCCCCACACCCTGAGCCCGGACGTCCGCCGACGGTGCGTCATCGGCGCCGCCGTCGCGCTGGCGGTGGTGCCGGCGATCGTCAGCCTGCTGGCCCTGCGCCAGGCGGACGCCTCCGGGGGCGGCGCCGCCGCCCGGGCCGCCGCCGTCGACCACCCCGACCTGACGCTGCGGTTCCTTCTCGCCGTCGTGGTGGTCCTGGGCGTCGCCCGGCTCGCCGGCCGCCTGGCCGTCCTGGCCGGGCAGCCGCCCGTGGTCGGTGAGATCTGCGCCGGCATCGCGCTCGGTCCCACGCTGCTGGGGCGGATCGCCCCGGACGCGGCCGGGCTGCTCTTCCCCGCCGGTGTCCTGCCCATGCTGAACGGGCTGGCCCAACTGGGGCTGGTCCTCTTCATGTTCGGGGTCGGACGGGAGCTGGCCTCGGTCCGGCTGCGCGGCACGGGGAGCCGGACGGTACTCGTCACCCAGGCCTCGCTGGTGGTGCCGTTCGCGGCGGGCACGGTGGCCGCCGTCGCGCTCGGCACCGCCTACCTCGGCCCGGCCGGGGATCCGGTGGCCTTCACCGTCTTCCTGGGCTGCGCCCTGAGCATCACCGCCTTCCCGGTACTGGCCCGCATCCTGGAGGAGCTGCGCATGACGCGCAGCCAGGTCGGGCGGCTGAGCCTGCTGGCGGCGGCGGTCGGGGACGCCGGCGCCTGGCTGCTGCTGGCGATCGCGGTGGCCCTGACCCGCGGACCGGGCACGGTGGGCCCCGCCGTGACCGCGGTCGGCGGCCTCGCCGTCGTCCTGCTCCTGCTGTGGCCGGTGCGCCGGGCCCTGCGCCGGGCGGCGGGCCGCTGGGAGGACCGTACCGCCGCGCCCGGGGGCGGCCGCGCGGCGCCCACCGCCCTGCTGCTCTGCCTCGCGTGCGGGGCGGCCGCGCTGACCTCGGTGATCGGCCTGCACCCGGTGATCGGGGCCTTCCTCGCCGGGGCGGCCTATCCCACCGGGCCGGCTCCGCTGGACGCGGCCGCCGACCGGGTGGCCTCGTTCTCCGGGGGTCTGCTGCTGCCGTTCTTCTTCCTCGGGTTCGGGCTCTCGGTCGACCTCGGGGCCCTGCCGTTCGACGCGGACACCCTGCTGGCGGGCGGCGCGCTGCTGGCGGTCGCGGTGCTCACCAAGGTCCTCGGACCCGGGCTGTGCGCGCGGCTGACCGGCATGGGCTGGCGCGACTCGCTGAGCCTGGGGGTGCTGCTGAACGCGCGCGGCCTGACCGAGCTGGTGGTCCTGGGCATCGGCTTGCAGGCGGGCATCATCGACCAGCGCATGTTCGCCATCCTCACCGTCATCACCCTGCTGACCACGGCCCTTTCCGTCCCCCTGCTGCGCCTGCTGGGGCACGCCCGGCCGTCCCCCGCCCCGCCGCCCCCGGAGCCGGCACCCGGGACGGGGGCCGACCCGGGATCCGCCGAGCTCGCGCCGCGCGACCGTTCGGCGCGCGTGCCGGCCTCCCGCCACGAGGCGTAGCCCCTGCGAGAGAACCGCTGCCCACCGACCCCTTCCCGGCCGTCCGGCCGGCCCACCCGCTGCGGAGAAGCCATGGAAGAGCCATCACCGGCCCTGTCGGTCAGCCGCTCGCCGTCCGGCGTGCAGGAGCCATCCCCCGCGCAGCGCTTCATGCTCTCCCTGGCGGCCGAGGACAGCCCGCGCTTCCCGCTGAGCGCCTTCCACACCTGGTACGCCGAACGCTGCGCGCGCCGGTTCAAGGTCTCGCGGATCCCCTTTGACGCGCTGGAGCAGTGGTACTCGGAGGCCGGCACCGGAAACCTGCGGCACCGCACCGGCCGGTTCTTCTCGATCGAGGGGCTGCGCGCGGAGGACGGCGACCGGCCCGTGGCGGGCGCCGCCCGGCCGATCATCGTCCAGCCGGAGATCGGCACCCTCGGCCTGCTGGTACGGGAGTTCGGCGGGGTCCTGCACTTCCTGATGCAGGCGAAGATGGAGCCCGGCAACATCAACACCGTGCAGCTGTCGCCGACCGTGCAGGCGACGCGCAGCAACTACACCCAGGCGCACGGCGGTTCCGTCGTGCGCTACCTGGAGTACTTCGCCCGGCCGGGCCGGGCCGAGGTGCTGGTGGACCTGCTGCAGTCCGAGCACGGCTCGTACTTCCTGCACAAGCGCAACAGGCACATGGTGGTGGAGACCACCGAGGACGTCGCCCCGCACGAGGACTTCCACTGGCTGACCCTCGGTCAGCTCCGGTTGCTCCTGCGGCAGGAGCACGTCGTCAACATGGACTCCCGGACCGTCCTGTCCTGCGTCCCGGTCGACTCGGCCGGCCTCGCCCCGGCGGGCGCCACCGGGTTCGGCGCCGGCGTGCTGCACTCGCTCAGCCCGGCGGCCCGGCCGCGGCACTCGCTCGCGGAGCTGACCCGGTGGCTGACCGACATGCGCGCCGGAGCGCCGGGTTCGGTGCGCCGGGTGCCGCTCAGCGACACCGAGCGGGCGGGCTGGGTGCGCACCGCGGACAGCATCGCCCGCGAGGGCGGCGCGTTCGCCGTCATCGGGGCGCAGGTCGAGGCCGGCAACCGCGAGGTGCCCTCCTGGTCCCAGCCGCTGCTGGAGCCGACCGGGGTCGCCGTGCACGCCTTCCTGGCCACCCGGCTCGACGGCGTCCTGCACGTGCTGGTGCAGGCGTACGAGGAGGCGGGGTCGCTCAACGGGCCCGAGCTGGCGCCGACCGTCCAGTGCCTGCCGGGCGAGCGCTCCCGCTACCTCGACGAGGTGCTGTCGGCGCCGGCCGCGCGGGTGCACTACGACGTGCTGCAGTCCGAGGAGGGCGGCCGCTTCCACCGGGCGGAGAGCCGCAACATGCTCGTCGAGGCCCCGGAGGGGTTCCCCGTCGAGCAGCCCCCCGAGTACCGGTGGGCGACCCTCGACCAGCTGGCCCGGATGACCCGGTTCGGGCACCACGTCAACATCCAGGCCCGCACCCTGCTCGCCTGCCTCCCCAGCGTGTCGTGATCCCGCCCGCGCCCGGTGCCGTGGCCGGGTGCCCGCCGCGCCACTCCCCCACCGAGCACCCCGAGGAGACCCGACCATGACCGAGCTACCGGCGAGAGACCTGGCCGAGCCGAGACCGCCCGCCGGACCGGGCACCGCTTCGGCGCCTGCGCCCGGCGGCCCGGCGGGTTCCCCGCCGCCCGCCAGGCTCGACACGCTGACCGGCCTGCGGTTCACCGCCGCGCTGCTGGTCTTCCTTTACCACTCCTTCGTCGAGGTCAGGTTCGTCAGCGGCGGCACCGGTGAATGGCTGAACTCGGCCATGGACCGGGGCGGCAGCTACGGCGTGGGCTTCTTCTTCGTCCTCAGCGGCTTCGTCCTGACCTGGTCCTACCGGCCCGACACCGCGCGCGGCCTGTTCCTGCGCCGGCGACTGGCCAAGATCTTCCCCAACCACCTGGTCACGCTGGCGGCGGCGGTCCTGCTGGCCGTCAGCACGGGCACGGCCCTCGGCGTCACCGACTGGCTGCCCAACCTGCTGCTCCTGCAGTCCTGGTGGCCGGACCCGCTGGTCGCCTCCTCCGGCAACCCGGTCAGCTGGTCGCTCTCCTGCGAGCTGCTGTTCTACCTCGCCTTCCCGTTCCTGCTGGCGGCGATCGAGCGGATACCGCGGCGGCTGCTGTGGCCCGCGGCCGTGACGGTGGTCGCCCTGTGCGCGGGCGCGGCCCTGGTCGGCCGGTACGTGATCTCCAACGAGCCGGCGCTGCCGTACCCCGGCTTCGAGTCGATGTCCTACCACCAGGTGTGGTTCGTGTACTTCTTCCCGCCGGTGCGGATGCTCGACTTCGTCCTCGGGATCCTGGTGGCCCGGCTGGTGCTGACCGGCCAGTGGGTGCGCATCGGCATGCTGCCCGCCCTCGCCCTGGCGGTGGCGGGCTACGTGGTCTCCACGTACTCGACGTACCTGCTGGGCGTCGGCGGCATCGCCTCGGTCTGGCTGGTGCCGCTGATCGCCGCCGCCGCGACCGCCGACGCCCGGGGCACGAGCTCCGTGCTGCGCGGGCCGCTCTGGGTCCGGCTGGGCGAACTGTCCTTCGCCTTCTACATGGTGCACTACCTGGTGCTCACCCAGCTGAGGAAGGCCCTGGGCCCCGAGTGGACCTCCTCCCTCGGCGTCGAACTGCTCGTCGTCGTACTGGGCTTGGGGCTCTCCCTGGGCCTGGCCTGGCTCCTGCACGCGCTGGTGGAACGCCCGGTGACCGCTCTGGCCGGCCGGCGGCGCGCCGCACCGGCCGGCGCCCCCTCCTGACCCGCACCGGTCGCCGCCCCGGCCGGGGCGGCGCCCACGGACCCCGAAGGAAGCAGACGGTATGACGGCCCACGCCCCCCTCCCCGCAGAGGCTCCGCTGATCACGGTGCTGGGCGCCTCCGGCTTCGTCGGCTCCGCGGTCACCGCGGCGTTCAGCCGGCTCCCGGTCCGGCTCCGGGCGGTGGCCCGCCGGCCCAGCAACGTGCCCCCGGGCGCCGCCCGGACCGAGGTCCGCACCGCCGACCTCACGGACTCCCGGGCCCTCGCAGCGGCAGTGGACGGGTCGGACGTGGTCGTCTCGCTGGTCAGCCACAGCGACGGCTGGCGCGCGGCCGGTACGGGCGCCAGCCCCGAGTCCGTCAACGTCGGGGTGATGGGCGCCCTCGTCGAGGTGCTGGGCGGCCGCCGGGCGGACGGCGGGCCGCCGCTGGTCCTCTACTCCGGCGCCGCCTCGCAGACCGGGCTGCCGCGGGCGGAGCCGATCGACGGGAGCGAACCGGACCGCCCCGAGACCGAGTACGACCGCCAGAAGCTGCGCGCCGAGCAGCTGCTGAAGGCGGCCACCGCCGCCGGGGCGGTGCGGGGCGTCAGCCTGCGGCTGCCGACGGTGTTCGGCCCCGCCGCCGCTCCCGGGGCGGACGACCGGGGCGTGGTGTCGTTCATGGTCCGCCGCGCGCTCGCCGGCGAGCCGCTCACCCTGTGGCACGACGGCACCGTACGGCGCGACCTGGTGTGCGTCGAGGACGTCGCGTCCGCCTTCCTGGCGGCCGTGGAGCGGCCGGACCCGCTGGTCGGCGGCCACTGGCTGCTCGGCTCGGGACGGGGCGAACCGCTCGGGGACGTCTTTCGGACGATCGCCCGGCTCGTGGCCGACCGGACCGGCCGGCCCCCGGTGCCGGTGCTCTCCACCCCGCCCCCCGCGCACGCCCCGGCCACCGACTTCCACAGCGTCACCATCGACTCCACCGCGTTCCGCGAGGCCACCGGCTGGCAGCCCCGGGTGCCGTTGGAGGAGGCCCTGCGGGAGACCGTCGCCGCGCTCGCCGGCGCCCGCGCCTGAGGCGGACCGGGCGCGCGCACCCCGCACGACCCCCGGCCCCAGCCGGTCCCGGCAGGGGCACCGTACGGACAGAACGGACGGAACACGTATGACGATCCGGGTGTGGGACTACCTCCAGGAGTACGAGAACGAGCGCACGGACCTGCTCGACGCCGTCGACTCGGTCTTCCGGTCGGGGCAGTTGGTGTTCGGTGCCAGCATGCGCAGCTTCGAGGAGGAGTTCGCCGCCTACCACGGCGCCGGGCACTGCGTGAGCGTGGACAACGGGACCAACGCCGTCAAACTCGGCCTGCAGGCCCTCGGCGTCGGTCCCGGCGACGAGGTGGTCACCGTCTCGAACACGGCCGCGCCCACGGTGCTCGCCATCGACGCGGTCGGGGCGACCCCGGTCTTCGTCGACGTGGACCCGGACAGCTACCTGATGGACACCGGGCAGGTCGAGGCGGCGATCACCGGCCGGACCCGGGCGCTGCTGCCGGTCCACCTCTACGGCCAGTGCGTCGACCTGGCACCGCTGGAGCGGCTGGCCTCCGCCCGCGGCCTGAGGCTGCTGGAGGACTGCGCCCAGGCGCACGGCGCCCGCCGGAACGGCCGGGTGGCCGGATCCGCCGGCGACGCGGCGGCCTTCTCCTTCTACCCGACGAAGGTCCTCGGCGCCTACGGCGACGGCGGGGCGGTGCTGACCTCCGGCGAGGACACCGCCGCGCGGCTGCGCCGGCTGCGCTACTACGGCATGGAGGAGCGCTACTACGTCGTGGAGACCCCCGGCCACAACTCCCGGCTGGACGAGCTCCAGGCCGAGATCCTGCGCCGCAAGCTGCGCCGGCTCGACTCCTACGTGGCCGCGCGGCGGGCCGTCGCCGAACGCTACGCCGAGGGGCTCGGCGACACCGAGCTGGTGCTGCCCGGGGTCGTGGACGGCAACGAGCACGTCTACTACGTCTACGTGGTCCGCCATCCGCGCCGGGACGCGATCCTCGAGGCCCTCAAGGGCCACGGCATCGCGCTGAACATCAGCTACCCCTGGCCGGTCCACACCATGAGCGGCTTCGCGCACCTGGGCTACGCCAAGGGTTCGCTGCCGGTCACCGAGGAGCTGGCCGGGCAGATCTTCTCGCTGCCCATGTACCCCTCGCTCACACCGGAGGTGCAGGACCGGGTGATCGCCGCCGTCCGCGAGGTCCTGCTGAAGGTCTGACCCCGCGGCGCCGCGGCCGCCCCGGCGCGCCCCGCCCCGCTCGCCCCCGATGACCAGGAGTCGACATGGAAGCACGCAAACTCGCCGTCGACGGCGCCTTCGAGTTCACCCCGCGGGTCTTCCCCGACGACCGGGGGCTGTTCGTCTCGCCGTTCCAGGAGGCCGGCTTCGCCGAGGCGACCGGCCTGGCCGCGTTCCGCGTGGCGCAGAGCAACCACAGCAGGTCCCGGCGCGGGGTGGTGCGCGGCGTCCACTTCACCACGACGCCCCCCGGTACGGCCAAGTACGTGTACTGCCCGCAGGGCGAGGTGCTCGACATCGTGGTCGACATCCGGGTGGGCTCGCCGACCTTCGGCCAGTGGGACGCCGTCCGGCTGAACCCGCTGACCTTCAAGGCCCTGTACTTCCCGGTCGGCGTCGGGCACGCCTTCGTCGGCCTCGGCGAGGAGTCCGTGGTCTCGTACCTGCTGACCAGCCCCTACGTCGCCGAGCACGAGCTGGCGATCTCCGTGCTCGACCCCGAGCTGGGGCTGCCCGTCCCGCAGGACGTCCCGCGCATCGTCTCCGACCGCGACGGCGTGGCCCCGACGCTGGCCGAGGCGCGGGACGCCGGTCTGCTTCCGGTGTACGCGGAGTGCCTCGCCCTCGAGCAGGCCGCCGCCCGGGCCGCCCAGAGCCTGAAGGACTCCGCCTGACCGGCCGGGCCGGGTGCGCCGGGCCCGGTCCGCCGCCGGGCGGGCCTCACGGGGAGCCGAGCCGGGCCAGCGCCGCCCGGGTCAGGGCCCGGATGCCCGCCGGCAGGGCGGTGCGGACGTCGGGGGCGAAGTCCGGGGCGTGGTTGGCCGGCAGGGCGGCCAGCTTCTCGGCCGCCGTCGTGCCCGGGGCGCGGGACCAGGCGGCCGGGCCGGCCGTGCCCAGCATCCAGTAGCCGAGCCGGACGCCCCGCTCGCCGTGCACGTCCAGGCCCGCGTCGCCGAACAGGGCGAAGTCCTCCGTGGCGAGCGAGGGCGGCCACATCGCCACCCGCTCGGCGCCGAACTCGGCCGCGTGCGCCTCCCGTACGGCGGCGGTCAGGCCGGGATCGGGGTGGGTGACGGGGGAGGCGGAGAGCCGGACGACCTCCGGTTCGCGGGGGCAGGCCGCGGCCGCGCACTCGGCGCGCACGATGCGCTCCACGGCCGCGGCGGCCCGGGCCAGCGAGGCCTCGCTCACCGCCCGGACGGTGAGGGCGAGTTCGGCGCGGTCCGGGATGACGTTGGCCCGGTCCCCGGCCTTGAAGGAGCCGACCGTGACCGCCACCTGCTCCGCCGGGGCGGCCTCCCTCGCCACCACCGTCTGCAGCCGGGTCACCACGTGGGCCGCGGCCACCACGGGGTCCACCGCGAGGTGGGGGGCGCCCGCGTGCCCGCCCCGGCCGTGCACCACCACCCGGAAGGTGACGCTGCCGGCCGTCATGGGCCCGTACCCGTGCGCGACCATTCCGGCCGGCAGCGGCGCCGCGTGCTGGGCCAGTACGTCGTCCGGGCGGCCGCAGCGCCGGTAGAGGCCGTCGGCGAGCATCGCCCGGGCCCCCTCCAGCGTCTCCTCGGCCGGCTGGCCGGCCACCACGAGGGTGCCGCGCCAGGACTGCGGCGACCCGGCCAGCAGGGCGGCGGCGCCGGCCGCGGCGGCCAGGTGCAGATCGTGCCCGCAGGCGTGCGCGGCCTCCCCGTCGGCCGCGTACGGCAGCCCGCTCGTCTCCCGTACCGGCAGGGCGTCGAGTTCGGCCCGCAGCAGCACGGTCGGCCCCTCGCCGTTGCGCAGCACTCCGGCCACGCCGTGTCCGCCGATGCCGCGCATGGTCGCGTACCCCGCCGCCTCCAGCCGGCCCGCGAAGCGGTCCGCCGTGCGCCGTTCCGCTCCCGACAGCTCGGGATCCCGGTGCAGTTCCAGGTAGAACGTCGTCAGGTCGCGCAGGTGCGCGTCCAGTCGGGCGAGCGGTGCGGAGGCGTGGCCGGTCATGCCGCCATGATCCGCCCGGGCGGCGGGAACGGGAACGGCAGGGTGCTGTCACCTCGTGTCAGCGGAGTGTCAGCGGCTCGCGGGGTCCGGTGACGGCGCGACCGGTTCTGATGGGTGCAGGCACAGCACAGCCCGGTGCCGGCCCCGCCCCAGAAGGAGTCATCATGGAGAAGTCGCCCCTCGCCTCGCTCGCGGACGAGATCCTGGAGCTCGAGTCGGAGACCTTCGAGATCTCCGACTACTCGGACGCCAGCGAGGTCGTGCTCGCCGGTTCCACGAGCTGCAGCTCCACCTCGACCTGTTCCTCGACCACCAGCACCACCTCCTGCTCCGCCTGATCCGCCAGGCCGCGGACAGCCGGATGCCCCGGTCCTCGCCCACGCGGGGACCGGGGCATCCGCCCGTGCGGGGGACGGCTGGACGGCGGGCCGGCCTAGGGGAACGGGTGCGGGACGCTGCGGATCTCGGCGGCGGTGAGGTCGGCCTCCCGCAGTCCGGCCCGCCTCGGCGCGGTCCGCAGCCGCGGCATGGAGGGGGCCCGCTGCCGGGACCAGCCGAAGTCGATCGGCAGCAGCCCCGGCACCACCGCGCAGACCGTGCGCAGCCCGATCCGCCGCTGCTCCGGCGTGGTCTGGTCGACGACGATCACATCGTGCCCGGCCCGGGTCAACTCGTCGACGCAGCACTGCAGATCGTCGCGGAGATCGCCGGTGCGCGGCCGCCCGTGGTCCGTCCAGGACCGGTAGACGTCGTCCATCGCGCGTACGGCCACCGGCTCCCGGTAGGGCCGTACGTGCTCCGCCATCGCCGGCAGCCCGTACAGCTGGGCGTGGTCCTTCAGATGCCGTACGCGGCTGAAGTCCGCTGCCATCGCCTCCAGTTCACCTCGCCGCTCCTCCACCTGGCGGGGCAGGTGCGGGATGTAGGTGAGCACTTCCGACAGGGCCGCCTCCACCGCCTGCGCCGGGTCGAGCGCGGCCCCGGCGCCGAAGGAGAACAGGCCCGGGCCGCCGTCGCGGCGCACCGCGAGCCCAGTCACCACCGGCACCGCCAGGTCGATGCGGTTGTCGAAGGCGTGCACGTCGTACCCCTGGAGCGCCGCCCGGTCGGCCATCGTGCGCACCGCCGTTCCCGGGACGGTCGCCAAGTCGATCTCGGTCAGCGGCAGTCCGGCGTACCAGGCGATCAGGAACGCGTCCCGCTCCACGAGTTCGAGCAGGGCGCCGAGCAGCGCCTCCTCCAGGCAGCTGCCGATGGCGCAGCCGTTGGAGCACTCGAAGACGAAGTTGTCGGCGTCGAGGCCCGCGCTGTAGTAGACCAGCCGGGCCGGGACCAGGACGGGGCGGTCGTCGCGCAGCGAGTGCCCGTACACCCACGGGATCGGCCGGTCCGGGTCGAACGGGGAGACGAGCGGGTCGTCGCGGTAGGTCTCGGGTCGGTAGAACCCGCACGCGGCCGGGTCGAGGGCCCGCTCGCCCAGTTCCGTGTACGAGGCGGTGAGCGGCGTGTTACCGGTGCGGCGGTGGGTGCCGGCGTACCGTTCCAGTCCCTCCAGGTGGGCGAGGTCGCGGCTGGCGGCGAAGCTGTTGGCCTGCCCGCTCCACGTGACGTCCGTCAGTCCCGCGTAGCCGCGCATGAAGACGCTCCCGGCGACCGGTGCGGTGGTCGGCGAGGTGACGTTCAGCCAGGTCCCGCCGCCGAGCACCCCCGTCACCGGGTTGGCCAGCGCCGTGTACGGCATCGGGTAGGAGGACGCGGCCCGCAGCCGCTGGGCTCCGGGGTCGGGCTTGGGCCGGGACACGGGCGCGAACGGCTCCGGTGCACCGGTGCCCCGCGGGCCGCAGTCCGGGCAGAGCGGGTCGGCCAGCAGCGGATACGTCCGGATGCGCAGTGTCTCCAGGTCCAGCCGGGACACCTGGGGCAGTGCCCGGTCGGCCGCCTCGCCGGCGGGGGCGGTCACCCGGCCGCCGTGGACGGCCTCGTGCAGCGCGTACACCGCGTCGTGGGCGTACGGGGACAGCCGCGGCCATTCGGGGCCGGCGGGCGTGCCCGGTCCGCGGCCGGTCTCCAGCGCGTCGCGCTCGCTGCGGCTGCGCAGCCGCTGGCGGCGCATGGCCAGGCACTGGCCGCAGGCCGGGGCGGTGCCGTCGCCGCCCCAGGGGCCGACGAGCACCTCCCGCGCGCTGAGGTGCACGCTCGCGCCCGGCCGGACCGCCGCGAACGGGTCGGCCGGGCGCGGGCCCAGGGCGTCGTGCACGCCCAGGGTGACCACGACGGCGCCGAGCGGCTCCAGCGCCTCGGCGAGGCCGCGCCGGGCGGCCTCCAGGGGCGTCCCGTCGGGGGCGAGCGGACGGGCCGGGGTCGTCGTCATGTCCGGTTGCTCCAGCGGAAGGTCTTCAGCCCGATCGCGCCGAAGAGGAGGGCGAAGCCGAGCAGCGCCGCGCAGCCGGTCCAGATGGCGGCGAGGGAGCCGGTGCCGGTCAGGGCGCCGGTCGCGGCGTCGTTCAGGTAGCGCAGCGGCAGCACGCGGGAGACCGACTGGAGCCAGGACGGCATCATGTCCAGGGGCAGGAAGGAGCCCGACAGGAACGCCATCGGCACCATCAGGCAGTTGGCGATGGCGGCGACGGCCTCCGGGGTGTTCGCGTAGGTGCCGACGATCACGCCGATGGCGAGGAACGCGGTGATCCCGAGCACGAGGGCGGGCAGCACCAGCGGCCAGCGTCCGTCCAGGACCAGGCCGAAGCCGGGCAGCATCGCCACCGCGATGAACACCGCCGCCTGCACCACGCCCACGGCCAGCGCGAGCACGTACCGCGAGGCGAGCACGGTGGTCAGCGGGGTCGGCGTCAGCCGGATCAGCCGCAGCAGGTCGTCGCGCCGCCACTGCATCAGCGTGAACGCGATGCCGAAGACGGCCGCGTTGGCGACGCCCCAGGACATCACCCCGGGGGCGATGTACGAGATGTAGGGGCGGCCGGTCTCCTCCACGTCCTGCCCGCTGAAGATCAGGCCGAAGACGACCAGGAAGAGCAGCGGGAAGGCGAAGGTGAAGAAGAGGGTGGCCTTGTCCCGGACCTGCGCCCGGTAGCCGGCGGCGGTCAGGGCCGTGTATGCGCTCATGCCTGGTACTCCGTCTGCGTGGTGGGGCCGGCCTGGGGGCCGGGTCGTGCGGCGCCGGTGAGTTCGAGGTAGACGTCCTCCAGCGTGGCCGTGCGGGTCATCACCCCGTCCAGTCCGGTGAGCGCGTCCACGGCCTGGAGCACCTTGCCCGGGGCCGCGGTCTCCAGGACCAGCGAGCCGCCCTGGAGGGTGGCCCGGTCCACGCCGGGCAGCGCCGCGGCCTCCTCGACGCCGAGCCGGCCGGCCGGCAGCAGCAGGCGCGAGGGCGCGCCGGCCGCGGTGACCAGCCGGTGCGGCGAGTCGAGGGCGGCGACCTTGCCGCCGACGAGGATCGCGACACGGTCGCAGAGCGCCTCGGCCTCGTCGAGGTGGTGGGTGGTGTAGACGATGGTGCGGCCCTCGCTCTTCAGGGCGCGCAGCACCTCCCACAGGTCGCGGCGGGCCTGCGGGTCCAGGGCGGCGGTGGGCTCGTCCAGGAAGATCAGCTCCGGGCTGTGGACGAGGGCGGAGGCGATGGCAAGGCGCTGGCGCTGGCCGCCGGAGAGGTTCTCGACCAGGACGTCGCGCTGCTCGGTGAGTCCGACGCTCTCCAGCGTGCGGTCGGCGGCCGCCGGGTCGCAGCGGTACAGGCCCGCGACCGTGACGAGGTGCTCGCGGGCGCTCTGCCGTACGAAGAAGGCCGAGGCCTGGGTCTGCACGCCCATCCGGGGCAGCAGGGCGGTGTTGCGCGGCCAGGGGCTCTGGCCGAGGACGCGGACGGTGCCGTCGTCGGCCTGGCGCAGTCCCTCCATGATCTCGATGAGGGTGGTCTTGCCCGCCCCGTTGGGGCCGAGCAGTCCGAAGAACTCGCCGCGGCGCACGTCGAGGGACACCCCGTCCACCGCCCGGCGGTCGCCGTAGCGTTTGTGTACGTCCTGGACGGCGATGGCCGGGGAGTCGGGCGGCTGGGTGCTGTCAGTTGTCATGGGTCGTGCGTCCCTCTGTGTCTGTCGTGCCTGTCTTCGGACGGGGCGTCTCGCCGGTCCTGGGGGTGGTGCGGGTCTCGGGGTCAGGTGGTCAGGTGGTCAGGTGGTCAGGGCGTACCAGACGGCTCCGGCGAGGCCCGCCGCCAGCAGCAGGACGAGGGCGGCGGAGCCGATGCCGTATCCGAGGTAGAGCCGGCGGGCCCGCGGCGGGTACGCACGGGCCGCCGCCCGGTCCCGCATCCGCAGGCGCAGGTATCCCGAACTGGCGGGCGCCAGCCGGGTCACGCGCAGGCCGTGGCCGAGCATCGTGTAGCCGTCCAGCGGGGGCAGCGGGATCAGGTTGACGAGCGCCTGCGCACTGCCGAGGAGCAGGAGCGCGGCGAGCACCCGCCGGGTGGGGTCGCCCTCGGGCAGCGCCGCCCACCAGCCGAAGAACGGGAGCAGGAACAGCAGGTTGGCGAAGGCGCCCGCGGCGGCGACCGCCAGCTGGTGCCGGCGCCGCGCCAGGAAGCGGTAGTTGTCGACGGTGCAGTACATGAGGGCGACGGGCAGCCGCCACCGCAGCCCGATCTCCCCCACGGTACCGCCGACATGGCGTGCCGCGACGCCGTGGGCGAACTCGTGCAGGGCCGTACTCAGCCACATCAGGGTGGCCACGGCCATCAGGGGGGCCGGCTGGAGCAGCAGCCATCCCGACGCGTCGGCGAGTTCGCCCAGTGACGCGGCGAGCACGGCCTCCATGGCCAGGCAGCCGAGCAGCAGGGCCGCGAGCACCGCCGGGTGCAGCAGCGGGCGCAGGGCGCGGTGCAGCCGGGCCGTGGTGGCGTCGGCGTCCGCGACCAGGCGCAGCGTACCGCGGGCCAGGGTGCCCTCCAGCGGTCTGCCGCGCGGTGCGGGTGCGGGCGGCGGCGGGCCGCCGGCGAGCAGCCTCCGGCTGCCGAGCAGGGCCAGCAGCTGCTGCCAGTTGCCCTCGCCGAGCCGCTTGCCGAAGGCGTGCGCGTACTCGGTGCCGATGTCCGCGAGGCTGCGGGAGCCGTCCAGTCTCGAGACGAGGAAGAACTCCTTGGGCCCGATCTCGAACGACGCTCCGGACACCGGGTCCTTGACCAGGTGGACGGTCGCCGGCCCGTCGAGCAGCGGCGCGGACAGCAGGACCTCGGGCCGCAGGGCTGGCCGGTGGCCGAGCAGTCCCGCCGGGCTCGGCGCGGGAGGGGAGCCGGTCACGGGGTGACCGCCGCGCCCTCGGCCGGGACCTCGCCCTCGCGCAGCACCCGGCCCAGCAGATGGGCCAGGTACGCCTCGTCGCGGATGGTCACGTGGAGCCGGTTGTTGGTCATGTGCATGTACGGGGAGAGCAGCAGCGGCAGGGCCTGGGCGGGGTCCGTCACCTGCTCGTCGCGGGTGCCGTCCCAGGAGCGGAAGACCAGGTCCCCGGCGACGGCGAGCGACTCGGCGCGCCCGCGCAGCTCCCGGCAGTGCTCCGCCCACCCGGCGAGGAAGGCCGGGAGCCGGCCGGTCTCCCCGGAGGCGAGGGCCTCGCGGACGGCGGCGAAGCGGCGGCCGAGCCCCGGCGCGGTCTGCGCGTAGGTGCGGTCGTACTCCTCGGATCCGATGAAGCCGGTACCGGGAAAGGCCTGGTGCCAGAAGTCGTAGTACCGGTCGAGATATCCGGTGAGTTCCTCGCGGTCGGGCAGGAAGACGCCCGCCATGACCATCATCAGCTGGGCGGAGGTGCCCAGCAGGACGGTCCGCAGGTGCAGGTTCATCCGGTGCAGGGCGTCGATGACCAGATCGCTGGAGCGGGCGAAATGCCATTCGGCGAGTTCGACTCCCGCGGGGCCGCCGTACTTTCCGTATTCGGGTTCGTACGGTTCAACGGAGAACGAATTGTTCGGACGCAGGTTCATCCGGCCGTCGGCGCCCATGAAGGCGGCCCGGTCGCCGTCCGGGAACTCGATGTCGAAGAGCGTGTTGTAGAACTCGTTGAGGAATCCGGAATCGACCTCGTACAGGGCCGGGCGGGCCTTGAGGAAGGCGGCGACGGCCTCCTCGGCGCGGCGCCGCACCTCGGGTCCGGCCTCGGGCGTGGCCGGGCGCAGCCGCAGCCGCACGTGCGGGCCCTCCAGCCAGTAGTTGATGAAGAAGTGCCCGGCGAGCAGCCCGTCGGCGCTGAGCTCGGCGATCAGCGGCCGGACGCACTGCACCAGCAGGGGCTGCGGGTTGGCGGCGTAGAAGACGTGCAGGGCCTGCCAGTCGCCGCGGGGCCGGTCCTGTGCGCCGGTCGAGGGGGTCAGCTCGGACATCGGGTGCCGCCTTCCTGGTCTTCCTGCTCTTCCTGGTCTGCCGGGGGTTCCGCGGGTTCCTGCCGCCGCCGGGCCCCGACGGTCGTGGTGAAGGTCTCGACGGCCAGTTCGGCGACGTGCGCGCCGCGCGCCGAGTGCACGTGCAGGCCGCCGGGGTCGGGGAGCATCTCGCGGAAGACGACCCGGTGGGCCGGATCGCGCAGCAGCGTCTCGAAGGCGGCGAGCGAGAGGAGGCTCGCGAAGTCGACGTACTGCGGTTTGGCTCCCGCGGCCGAGGGGCCGGCCGAGACGGTCGCGAACACCTGCTCCGGCAGGCCGTGAACGCGCCGCCAGCGCTGCCAGTCGAGGAAGTGCCCGGCTTCCCGGGCCCCTTGGACGGGCAGGCGGCCCGCCGTGGTGGTCCAGCTGCGGCGGCTGAGCACGACGTCGCCGTGGACCACCCGGGGCCGCGCGGTGACGTGGTCGCGCGCCTCGCCCTCGGGGACGCCCGCCCACACGTCGAGCGGGGACATCGACGACGGGGACAGCAGCAGGAGCGTGCGCGGGATCGCGGGCAGCGCGAGCGGCACCAGGTAGCCGAGGTAGACGGGGATCACCTCGCGGCCCAGCCGGTGCGAGCGCAGCACCACCCGTCCGGTCTGCGGCACGTGTTCGGCGTACAGGTCGTCCAGGTGCAGCCGGCGGTCGGGCGGAAGCGTGCCGCTCTCGCCGGGGCAGACGATCTCGTAGTCGGTCAGCCGCCCGTGCAGGTTCAGGTTGGTGGTGACCGGCCCGCCGGTGACCTCGGCGAAGACCGCGTCCGGCGGGCTCACCGTGCCCGCCGTGGCCCGCAGTTGCGCGGAGAGGCCGGCGTCCGTCCCGTCGTAGACGTGCGTGAACCGGCTGAAGGGGAAGGACAGTCCGCCGTACGAGCGGTTCAGCACGGTCAGCGGGCTGCCGTCGGCGGGGTCGCGGGCGAGCTGGAGGTGGTGGCAGCGGGGCGCGAAGCGGGCTGCCACCGGGCCGAGTTCGTCCGCGACCGCGGCCAGGTCCGGCTCCTCGAGGCGCAGGACGGCCGGGCCCGGGCCGGCGGCCCGCGCGCCCTCGTACGCCGCCCAGGCCTGCCGCATCCGCCCGATGAAGGCCCGGCGCGCGGCGTCCACGGCCCGGATGCCCGGCAGGCCCAGCCAGTTCTCCTCCGGCACGTAGTCGCCGTGCTCGTCGAAGGGCCTGCGGCGGGCGGTGAACGACAGGTACTGGTCGAAGAAGTCCTCGTGGAAGTCGTGCACCAGCCCCAGGAGGTCCTCGCAGCGGCCGCCGGCGCCGTAGCGCGCGGTGAAGAAGCCCTCGAAGGTGACGCGCTGGGTCAAGGTGAGGTCGAAGGCGGGCAGGATCCGCTCGACCGAGCGCAGCGCCGACCAGTCCCGGGGCGGGCAGGGCAGCTCGCGGCCCGCGCTCACGTCCTCGTACACGAGGGTCTGCGGCAGGGCCGCGTCCGGTGCGCCGAGTTCCTCCTGGGCCCGGTGGAGTCCGGAGCGCAGCGCCCGCAGCAGCCCGGCCCGTTCCGCGGGCCCGGCCGCCGGGTAGTCGGCCAGGGCCGCGGCGGGTGCGTCGAGCAGGGCGGCGAGCCGGTCGGCCCAGGGCCGCTCCAGCGAGGCCAGCGCCTGCTGGAAGGAGCGCAGCGGGTCGGTGCTGTGCACCTCGGTGTCCAGGCAGGGCACCCGCACGATGCCGAGCTGCAGGAGGGCGGAGACGTACGCCTCGCAGTCGGCGGGGTCGGCGGCGTGCTCGGCGGCCAGCCAGTCGGCGAGCTCCCGGTGCCGCAGCTCGGGCCGCTCGGCGAACAGGCCGAGGAGGCGGTCGAGGGTGCCGCTGCGGCGCAGGAAGAACAGCCGGTCCTTGACCGCGTCGAAGGTGACGGCGGCCGCGTCGTCGCCCGCGGTGACCGAGCGCCGCACGTAGCGGATCCGGTCCTCCTCGCGGCCCCAGCCCGAGGCCGGGCGCAGCGGCAGGTCCCGGCGGCGCACGGGGTCGGCCAGGATCAGCTCGGCGAGGCGGGCGAGGACCACGACGTTGAGCCGCACGTGGCTGCTCCAGGCGTCGGCCACCCGTATCCCGCCCGCTGCGGCGTCCTCGGTGAAGCGGCCGGTCGCGACGCCGGTGAAGGTGCTGAACGGGCTCGTCTTGCAGGCCGTGCGGTACACGTACGACAGCACCGACCGCTCGGCCTTGCGGGCCCGCCCGTTCGGTTCGCCCGCGGTGCGCGCGTAGCCGTCGAGCTGTGCTTCGAGCACCGGAGAGGCCAGCAGCAGGCCGAGCCGCAGCCGGTCGTCGGCCACCAGCTCCCGCAGGGCGGCCCGGTTGCGCGCCAGGTCCGCGGTGAGCAGCGGCGGGCCCTCGGCCAGCAGCTTGTCCAGCAGCCGGCGCCGGTGCAGCCAGCCGGCCAGCTGCTCGGCGGCGCCCTCGTCCACGGCGGCGACGGCCTCGACGGCGGTCTCGGTCGACGCGTCGGGCCGGGACGGCAGCCGGCCGTTGTGGATCTGGCGGCGCAGCCGCAGCAGGGCGCGGCGCTGGGCCGCGCCCGGCCCGTCCGGTGCCGGGTCGGTGGCCCCGACGGCCGTGTGGAGCACGTCGCCCATCCGCTCGGCGCCCTCGTTCAGTCCCGCCTCGGCGGTGAGGACGTCCTGGGCCCAGCGGCGGGTGTCAGCGGCGCGCAGGCCGTCGACCGCGGACAGCGGCAGCCCCGCGACCCGCAGCATGAAGCGGTCGCCCGCGTCCCATTCGGTGGTGTGCATCGTCCGCCCCCTTCAGGCGATCTCGTGGCGGAAGTCGGCCGGCCGCGGGCGCTCACGGCCCAGCAGCATGATCAGCAGGGGCGCTTCGCCGGTCCCGGTCAGTCCGAGCTCCTCGATGTACGCGATGTTGTCGAAGCCGAGGGCCACGCCGGCCCCCAGGCCGAAGGCCGCGGCGGTGGTGTAGAAGGTCTGCGCGACGGCGCCGACGGTGCCGCCGACGAGGCGGTAGCCGCGGTCGCCGACGGCGTCGAGCACCGCGGTGGTGCGGACGGTCGGGACGACCACCGCGCCGGCCTGTTCCAGGTTGTAGTTGGAGAGGAAGTAGGTGCGCTGGAGGAAGGGGCCGGGCGGGCCCGGTCTCACCAGGCGCAGGGCGTGCGCGGCCGGATCGTAGGCGTACGCGCCGGGGGTGATGCCCTCGACGTGGTTGACGAAGGCGTACAGCGAGGTCAGCGGCGGTCCGCCGGGGCGCTCGGCCTCCGTGCCGTAGCCGGTGGCGGCGCAGTCGGCCAGCGCGGCGGCGAGCTCCTCGGCCGTGACCGGGCGGGAGGCGTCGAAGCGGCCGAAGCTGCTGCGGCGTTCGCGCAGGGCCCGGCCGGCGGCGGTCGGCGGCGCGGGGGGCGGCGGGAGCGGCAGCGGGTCGGCGCCCCGCGGCGGGAAGGCGGCGGCCGGATCCAGCGCGCCCGGGGCCGGGCGGTCGGCGGCCCGGCCGGCGGTGGCCTCGTGGATGCGCAGCAGCGTCTCGAACACCAGGACCCGGCGGGAGCGTTCGACGTCGCGGTGCCGGACCGCGGCTTCCCCGGCGCTGCCGCCCCCGGCTGCCGGAGCGTCCTCCCGAGCCGCTCGGGCGGCGCCCTCCCAGGTCAGCGGCACGACCGCGAAGATGCCCTCCTCCTCGGGCGCCACGCCCAGCAGCCGGGCCAGGCGGTCCTCGTCGAACCAGAGCACCGGGTCGATCCGCAGACCGTACTGCGCCGCCCACAGCCGCCAGGTCTGCACCAGTGCGCCCACGTCCATGCTCACGGCGTGGAAGGAGAAGCTGTTGTACTTGAACGCGTTCTGCCAGTACTTGACGCTGAGGACGAGGTACTGCGCCGCCTCCGCCGCGGGGCCGGCCGCGGGGCCGAGGGCCTGGCGGACCTGCCCGGTGACGTCGCCGGTGAGCAGGCGGCGCAGTCCGTGCTGGTGCGGCGCGTAGTGGTAGAGCCCCGGGGTGAGGGGCCCGCCCGGACCGGCCGCCCAGTGGATGCCCACCGGGTAGAGCCCGCCGCCCGAGGCGGTGCCCCGCGACCAGTTCGCGTGCGTGTAGTGCGGCAGGGCGGCCAGGTCGGTGTTCGCCTGGACCGCGAGGCGCCGTCCGGTCAGCCCGTACGAGTCCCGCAGCATCCCGGACAGCAGCGGCAGGGTGAATCCCGCCGCCGGCTGCCCCGGCAGCGCGTGCGGCGCCGCCGTCGGCAGCGGGAACGTCTCGGCGGCGGGGTGGAACTTCGCCTTGCGGGGCCGGTCGGCCCAGTCGGGCACGAAGTCGACGGGCTCCATGGGCACCCGGCCGCGGTGCATGATCTCGTGGGCGTAGACATGGGCGTAGCCCATGGGTCCTCCTGCGTTCGGGTGGGACGCCGGTGGCGGCGGGGGGTCAGGGGAAGGGGTGGGGGGCCGGGTTCAGGTCGCCGGGCTCCAGCTCGCGTTCGCGCAGCCCGGCGGCGCGCAGGGCGGTGCGCATCCGCGGCATGCCGAGGGCCCGTTGCCGGGCCCACCCGAAGTCGATGGGGAGCAGGCCGGGGACGAGCACGCTGACGGTGTGCAGGCCGAGCGCCCGCTGTTCGGGCATCGTCTGGTCCACGACCACGACGTCGAAGCCCTGGTCCGTCACCGCCGCCACGCACCGCTCCAGGTCGGTGCGCACGTCCTCGGAGGCGGCCGAGCCGCGCGCGTCGGGCCACCGCAGTTCGGCCACCGCGCGCGGACGCTCGCGGCCGGGCCGGCGCAGCAGGAAGTCCGCGTGCCGGCCCATCTCCGGGATCCCGTACACGAGCGGATGGTCGTGCAGCGCCGTCACCAGCCGGAAGTCGGACGCCATGGCCCGCAGCCGGGCCTCGTCCCGCTCGGTGCGCCCGGGCAGGTTGACGGCGTCCGTGGCGATCTCGCAGAGCGCCGAGTCCAAGGCGGACTCCGGGTCGAGGCCCGCTCCCGCGCCGAAGCACATCCGGCCGGGGCCGCCGTCGAAGCGCTCGGCCACCGCCGTCACGACGGGGATCGGGAAGGTGATCCGGGTGTCGAAGAACCGGGCTCGGTAGCCGTACATCGCCAGCCGGTCGACCATCGCGCGGGTCGACGGCCGGGTGCTGCTCGCCGGGTCGATCTCGGGCAGCGGCTGCCGCCCGTACCACGTGAGCAGGAAGGCGTCGCGTTCGACGACCTCCATCAGTCCGAAGTAGACGGCTTCGGCCTGACTGCCGCCGGAGGCGCAGCCGTTGGAGCTCTCCTGGACGAACCGGTTCTCCAGACCCGGCGCGTGATAGTACGTCAGGATCTCCGGCACCAGCCGGGGCGTCCGGTCGCGCAGCGACCAGCCCCACACCCAGGCGATCTCCCGGTCCGGGTCGAAGGGGCGCACGCGCGGGTTCGCCCGGTGGAAGGCCTCGCTGTACAGGCCGACCTCGCGCGGGTCGACGGCGTCGGCGCCGAACCGCGCCAGCGAACCGGTGACGCTGGTGGTCCGCGCCCGTGCCCGCATCCCGGCGTAGCGTTCCAGCCCCTCCAGCACCCCGACCCGCGCGCTGCGCGCGAAGGAGTCCGTGTGGCCGCCCCAGAACGTCTCGCGCAGGTACTCCCCCGAACGCATGGAGAAGCAGCCGATGGTCGCGGAGGTGGAGGTCGAGGAGACGTCCTGGACGAGGGAGGGCCCCAGCGCCCCGCACAGCGGGTTCGCGAAGGCCGCCACGTCGATCGCGTACGACTCGACGGGACGGGTGCGGAAGGCTCCGGGACGGTGCTTCGGTGCGGGCGGCGGGTCCAGCACGGCCCCTTCCGCGGTATCCCGTCCCGGGGTCGCGCACACCGGGCACTCGGGGTCGGGGACCAGCGGATACCGGCGGACGGATCCGGTCCGCAGGTCCAGCGACCGGACCTCGGGAAAGCCGCCGCCGGGCACCGGGGCGGCGGGCCGGGGCTCCTGCGCCGCCGTGATCAGGGCGGCCAGCGCCCCCGCGGCGAAGGGGTGCGCGTACGGCCAGTCGCCCGCGGCCCGTGTGCCGCCGCCGAGTTCCAGGGCGTCCCGGAGCGCGACCGACCGCACCGCCTGCCACCGTCGTTCCAGGCACCGGGCGCAGCCGCCGGGCGGTCCCACGACCGCCTGGTGGCCGTACAGGTGCACGGGCACGGCCGCGCCGTCGCCTTCGCCGTGCTCGGCGACGGGGACGGGGCGGGTGAAGGCGTCCGCGCACCCGAGGGCCGAGAGCGTCACCCGGGGGCCGGCGAGCGCCCCCAGGGCGCGGCCCAGCAGGGCGGCGAAGCGGGCCGCCGCCCGCGGGCCGAGCGCGGCGGCGACCTCGGGACCGGCCGTCAGGGCACCGGTGTCAGTGGTCATCGCCCGGCTCCTGGGCGGTGGTGAGCAGCACTCTGGCGGTGTGCAGTCCGGCCGAGGCCAGGTCCGCGGACCCGGTCGGGACGAGGTACGCGTCACGGCCCGCCGCCCGCAGCCGCTCCAGCACCTCGGACCAGCCGGCGGCGCCCGGGCCGCCGCCCCCGGGATCGGACGGGGCGGACGGGGCTTCGGCGGCGTCGGCGTCGGCGTCGGCGTCGGCGGACACCGTGAGCGTGCGGGCGTCGAGGTCCGGCAGCAGGGGGTCGCCCGTGTCGGCCGCTCCGCCGGGGGCGGCGGGGTCCTGCCCGTACTGCACGGCGCCCAGCAGGTCCCGCAGTGCGGCCACCGTCGCCGTCTGCCGGTCCAGGGCGGCGCCCACGGCCCAGCGCTCCCCCGCCCGGGCGAGCAGCACCTGCGCTCCGGACCGGGCGCCCTCGCCCAGGTCGAGCAGTTCGACGGCGAGCCCGAGGCGCTCCGCCGACCGCACGAGGAAGGCGAGTTCGGCGTCGGACGTCCGGTCCGTCAGGGGCACGCGCGCGGCCGCGGCCCCGCGTACCGCCCGCAGCAGCGCGTCGTGGGCCAGGGCGGACAGCAGGCCCGCGGCGGCCGCGTCGGCGGGCGAGGGTCCCGCGCCGGCGCCCGCGCGGGTGCGCTCGAAGAGCCGGTCGCCGTTGTACGGGCCGAAGGGGCGGACCGCGCCCGCGGGAACCAGCGCGGGTTCCTTCGTGACGAGGGAGACGGCCTGCTGCCAGGCGGCCGCCGCCCCCGGCAGGCCGGAGGCCACGGTCAGCGTGCGCTCCGCGACCGCCTCCCCGGTCCGTGCGGACAGTCCTCGTACGGGGACCACGTGCTCGGCGTAGACCAGGGCCGCGGCGTCCAGAGCCCGCATCCGCGCACCGGCGACGTGGTGGACGTCGAAGGCCGCGATCGCCCGGGGGCCCGTGTGGCCGGTGCCGAACTCGACCACGCTCAGCTTGAGGGGGATCTGGGTGAGCGGCTCGTCCGCGTAGCGCGTGAAGACCCCGGTGTACGGGCGGACGAGCGCGGAGCGCCGGTTCAACTCCTCGACGAGGGCGTCCGCTTCGCGGGCGGTCTCCAGGGTGGGCAGCGCGGGCGCCCCGGAGGTGCCCGCCGCGGTGAGGTCGACCGGGGCCACCTGCTCCCCGGCCCCTTCCCCGGCCGGGGCGCAGAACGGGCACCGCGGGTGCGCGAGGAGCGGCTCCGCCGTGACGTCCAGCGAGGCGGTGTCCTGCACGATCACCTGGCCCGCGGTCTCGGCTGGCAGGGCCCCGGAGGTGGCCCGGAAGACCTCGTACCCCAGGAGGTTGCCGATCATCGCGGCCAGCGGCCGACCCGGCTCCGGGCCGGCCGGCGCCGGGCTGCCGGGCAGGGCCATCCCGCTCCACAGCTCGGCCGCGGCGGCGGTGTCACGGCCGGCGGCCGCGCCGAGCCGGAGCGCGGCGCAGGCCCAGCAGCCGGGGGTGGCGGGCGTCATCAGGGGGCCGACCACGGCGTCGGTGCCGTACGTCCAGGCCGGCAGCAGGGTGCGGCCGGCCGGGATCCCGGCGCGCAGCAGCGGCAGCAGCCGGGCGGGCGCGCTCCGGCCGCCGGTGACGACCACGAGGTCGTAGTCGGCCAGTTCGGCCCACGAGGGCTCCTGTCCGGCGGACCGCGGCAGGGTCCGCAGCTCGACCGGACAGCCGTCGGCGACGGCCTCCCTCGCCTCCGCGTCGAGCTCCGCGGTGCCGGGGCCGGGTGTCACGCCCACGGTCGCGCAGCCGTTGCGTATCAGGCTCGACGCGCACCAGCGGGCCACGTCGTCCTCGCCCACCACGGCCACCCGGGTCTCCCGGAAGCGCTGGAACCGTGCCTCGGCGTCGTCGGAGTAGTGGTCGGCGTAGGCGATCTGCGGGGCGTAGCGGCGGGCCACGTCCGCAGCGAGCTCCGCCTGTCCCTCGGCGGGGCCGCCGGGGGTGGTGACGGGCCGGGCGAAGTCCCTTTCGTACAGGGTGCGGACGAGTTCGCCGACCATCGTCTGCTGCGCTTCGCCGAGGCCGCGGCACAGGTCGGCGACCGTGTGCTCGCCGGTGAGGTGGGGGACGATCACCGTGGCGAAGCGGTACGCGGACTTGGCGGTGAGGCGGAAGCCGCCGTCCGCGTTGTGGAACAGCACGCCGTCGGGCGTCTCGGTGAACAGCACGTCCCTGCGGATCCGGGGACGGGTCGCGGCAACGGCTTGATAGCTGGCGTGAGCCATGGGAACACCCCTGGGTGCGGTCTGGGCGGGATCGGGGACGAAGCCTGGAACGGGGAGGGGAGAGGGAAGAGGAGAGGAGAGGGAGGGGGGACGTGAGGGGCTGGTGGAGGCGGGTGGGCTGGCTGGGGCGGGTCAGTGCGGTGCGGCCGCCGCGGCCGTGGCGTGCGTGCGGACGTGCCAACGCGCGTAGATGCGAAGGAAGTCGTGGAGGCGGTAAGGGCCGGGCGGCCCGTCCTCCAACAGCCCCGCTTCCACGAGCTGTTCGAGCACGGACTCGCTCTCCTGCGCCGACAGGTCCTCGTCCGCGCCGTGTGCGCCCAGCCGCAGGAACGCCTCCCGCAGCTCCGGGGGGAGCGCGGCGAGGGCCCGCCCCAGTACGTCGGGCACCGAGAGCCGGGCCTCCTCCGCCAGGGCGAGGCGGGCGGGGGGATCCTCCGCGAGCCAGGCCGCGCAGTCCGCGACCGACAGGCCGGGCCGGGTCAGCAGCCGTCCCGCGGCGATTCGCAGGGCGAGCGGGAAATGGCCGCACACGCGGGCCAGTTCGCGGGCCGCGGCGGGCTCGGCCGCGATCCGCTCGGTGCCCACGAGCCCGGCGAGCAGCGCGTACGCCTCGGCGGACCGCAGTACGTCGAGCCGGTGCACGGCGCCGCCGTGGGTGGCGACCACCGCCGCCAGGCCGCGCCTGCTGGTGACGAGGACGGAGGCGTCCTCCGCTGCGGGCAGCAGCGCCAGCACCTGCCAGGCGCCGACGGCGCCGTCCAGGACGATCAGCCGCCGGTCGGGGCCGGGCTCAGGCAGCAGCCCGGCCGCCTCCTCGACGGCGACCGCGGACCCGTCCGGTCGGGCCAGCTGGAGGGTGAACACCCCGCCGGGGAAGGACTCCCGCACCTCGTGGGCGGTCTGGCGGGCCAGTGCCGACTTCCCGATGCCCGGCGCCCCCGAGACGACGACCAGGCGCGGCCCGTCGGCGGCGGTGAGCCGTGCGGCCATGGCCCTGCGGTCGTCCTCGCGCCCGGCGAAGGCGGGGACGGGCAGCGCCGTCCAGGCCGGCCGGGCCGGTGCGGCCCGGCCGGCGGGCAGTGCGGGGACCTCGCCCGCGGTCACGGCCCGCGCGGTCTCGGGCGGTGCGGGCGCGAGGTCCTCGGCGCGCAGGATGGCGAGTTCCAGACGGCGCAGGCCAGGGCCGGGGTCGATGCCCAGCTCGTCGCGCAGCCGGTCGCGCACGGTGCGGTACTCGGCGAGCGCCTCGGCCTGCCGTCCCGTGCGGTAGAGCGCCTCGATGAGCTGCTCGGTGAAGCGTTCGCGCACCGGGTGGCGGCGGGCGCTCTCGTACAGGTCGACCAGGACCTGGTGGCAGTTCCCGGCGGCCAGTTCGAGGTCGCAGACCCTTTCCAGCACCCGCAGCCGCTCTTGTTCGAGGGCGGGCACCGCGTCCTGCTGGAGCATGCGCGAGGCCACGTTGGCCAGGGGCTGCCCCTGCCAGAGCGACAGCGCCTCCCGGAGCCGGTAGAGCTCCTCCCCCGGGCCGGCCGCCGCCCCGGCCTGGGCCGTGAGCCTCCGGAACAGCACGAGGTCGAGGGTCTCGGTGTCGTTGTGCATCCGGTAACCGCCCGGAACGGCCTCGATGGTGGTCGCGGATATGCCGTACTTGGCGAAAAGCCGGCGCAGCCTGAGGACACATGTCTGCAGGGCGGCGCGGGCCGTGGCGGGCGGTTCTTCGTCCCATACGGCGCGCAGCAGGTAGGCGGTGGACACCACCGTGCCGGGGTGCAGCAGAAGTGCGGCGAGAAGACTGGTCGGCTTGGACGGTTTGAGAACGACGGTTTCAGGGCCGTGCGCAATGCTCAAGGGCCCCAGAAGCTGGAACCGGATGACTGATCCCCCGTGTCGGGACACCCATTCCCCCTATAGGGAGCGTGGCGGGGGCGGTGGTCTCCCGGTTCCGCGGGGCTTGTCACACGCCGGAAATAGTCCGGACCAAGCCCGCATTGCCGTCCGCCCCCCGTTGGGCGGTGAATAGCTGGAACACTACATAACGGATCTTGTGGAAGTCGAGCCGGAGGATGTCTGATTTAACGTCCGTTGGCTTTTCCTCGCTTCTCCGTTACCTGGACGCTTCGAGGAGTTACCGTCGGTCCGTCAAAACCGTTCAGCTGTAAACGAATTACGGCGCGGCGCCATCCAAGCACGTTGTAGTGATCCAATTAAGGTATATATCTCGCCACTGATATGGCCGGTCCTCGTCCCCCCGGCCGGTTCCGCGCGGGGGAACCGGGCAACCTCTCCCCACCCAGCACATTCTTAGGTTAGGCTTACCTAATAGTGGGGGTGTGGGGATGCAGGAGAACGCACGGCACCAAGCACAACAGGACGAGTGGGCCGACGGCGTACTCGCCTGGATGAGCTCCCAGGAGGAGCTCGACCGGGCCCTGCGCGGCGCGTTGCGCCGCTCGCCCAGCCAACGCGAGGAGACGCTCGCCCGGATGGCAGACGCCCTCCGCGGGGCAGCCCAGGGACTGACCGTCCCCGGGTGCGCGGCCGCGGCGGGGGTACCCGAGCGCACCCTGCGCGAGTGGCTGGACATCGACGCCAGCTTCGCCGGCGCACTCGGTGCGGCGCACGCGCTGGCCGAGGCGCACGGACTGAGACCGGGGGCGGCGCCCACCCCCGCCGCGCTGCAGCTGATCCTGAACGCGATCCGCAAGGGCGCGACGGGGCCCGCCGCCGCGAGCCTCGTCGGGATCTCCATCCGCGGGTTCAACCGCCTGCGCGCCGAGGCTCCGCCCGTGGCGGCCCTGATCGCGGCGGCCCAGCGTGCCCGGACGGCGCACGCGAGCGCGGGCCGGCGGCGCAGGCGCCTGAGCACCACGAGCGGGCGCGCCGAGTACCGGCTCGTCCAGCTCGACGATCCCATCCTGTCCCCGCCCGGCCAACGACACGCCACCGTGAGCGAGTTGGGTGAAGACGCGACTCGGCGGAACTGAGCACGAGACATCGAAGCGCCGGTACGAGGAGATCCAGCCGTGGGCCCTCGACCCCGACCGGGCGGCCCTCATCGACGAACTGGAAGCCTGATGACAGCAGTCCTGCCGTGTCTGGAGCGGTTCCAAGGCCGCACGGTCGTGGTCAAGTTCGGCGGAAACGCCATGGTCAACGAGGAGCTCAAGGCGGCCTTCGCCCACGACGTGGTCTCCCTGCGCCGCGCGGGCGTCCGGCCGGTCGTCGTGCACGGCGGCGGCCCACAGATCAGCGCGATGCTCGAACGGCTCGCTCTGGAGGTCCGGTTCGCCGCGGGACTGCGGGTGACCACCCCCGAAGTGATGCAGATCGTCCGGATGGTGCTGGCCGGCCAGGTCCAACGGGACATCGTCGGCCTCATCAACCACCACGGCCCCTACGCCGTGGGAATGACGGGCGAGGACGCGCGCACCCTGTCCGCCGTCCGGCGCCCGGCCCTGGTGGACGGCGCGGAGGTGGACATCGGCCTGGTCGGCGACATCGTGCACGTGGATCCGGGCACATTGCGGGGCCTGCTGGACCGGGGGCGCATCCCGGTGGTGTCCCCCATCGCCCCGGGCGCGCACGACGGGAGCGTCTACAACATCAACGCGGACCTCGCGGCCGCCGCCCTCGCCGAGGCGCTGGACGCGGAGAAGCTGGTGATGCTGACCGACGTCGCAGGCCTCTACGCGGACTGGCCGCACAGCACCCGGATCATCGACCGGCTCACGGCCCGCGAGCTGGAGAAGCTCATGCCCTCGATGGCGGGCGGCATGGCGCCCAAGATGGAGGGCTGCCTGCGGGCGGTGCGCTCCGGGGTCCGGATGGCGCACGTACTGGACGGCAGGGTTCCGCACGTTCTGGTGCGGGACGTCTTCAGCGACGCGCGCACCGGTACCACGGTGGTGCCCGACGGCCCGCCGCGCGAAGGGGTCCCTCAGCGCTGAGCCCGGTTGCCCAACCTCCGTGACAGCGCCTTGGGTTGATTGGACGTCAGACGATCCGGGCGCCAACTTGACAGTCTCCGAACTGTCGGAGATGTTAGGCCAGCCTTACCTAACCAAAAGAGGTAGGACTGAGGAAGGATGGGCATGTCCGCACCGCACGCGAGCTCCACACCCGGGGACGCCCTCCCGGACAGCAGGGATCTGGTGGGCATCGGCTTCGGGCCGGCCAACCTCGCCCTGGCGATAGCGATCCGGGAGCACAACGGCCGACGAGCCTCCGGCGAGGAGATCCGGGCCTCCTTCATCGAGCGCCAGGAGGACTTCGGCTGGCACCAGGGCATGCTCCTCGAAGGGGCCACCATGCAGGTGTCCTTCCTGAAGGACCTGGTGACGATGCGCAATCCGGGAAGCCCCTTCAGCTTCCTGCACTACCTGCAGGAGCGGGACCGGCTGGCCGACTTCATCAACCAGAAGACGTTCTTCCCCACCCGCCTCGAGTTCCACGACTACTTCCGCTGGTGCGCCGCCTCCTTCACCGGCCAGGTCGACTACGCCACCGAAGCCGTCGAGGTGCGGCCGGCCGGGTCCGCGGACGCAGCGGACCACCTGGACGTCATCACCCGGCCGGCCTCCGGGACCGGGCCGCGGCGCACCACCCGGACCCGCAACCTCGTCCTCGGAACCGGGCTGCGCCCCCACGTCCCGGACGGCATCAGTACCGGCCCCCGCATCTGGCACAACCGCGACCTGCTGCACCGTGCGCCGGGGCTGACCGTCCGCCCGCACCGGCGCTTCGTCGTCGTCGGCGCCGGGCAGTCGGCCGCGGAGACCGCCGACCACCTGCACCGCACGTTCCCCGACGCCGAGGTCTGCGCGGTGTTCACCCGCTACGGGTACAGCCCCGCCGACGACAGCCCCTTCGCCAACCGGATCTTCGACCCGGCCGCCGTGGACGAGTTCTTCCAGGCCCCGGAAGAGGTCAAGCAGCAGTTGATCGGCTACCACGCCAACACCAACTACGCGGTGGTGGACGGAGATCTGATCGAGCACCTGTACCGGACCGTCTACCAGGAGAAGGTGGCGGGCACCGAGCGGCTGCGCGTACTCAACACCACCGCCCTCACCTCCGTGGAGGAACTCCCCGACGGGGCACGGGCCGTGGTGCGCTCCCTCACCACGGGCGAGAGGCTCACCCTCGACTGCGACGCGGTGGTCCTGGCCACCGGGTACCGGCCCACCGATCCGGCGGAACTGCTCGGCGACCTGGCCGGGGAGTGCCTCACGGACGGGCAGGGGCGGCTGCGCGTCGGCCGCGACCACCGGGTGGAGACCACCGACCGCGTCCGGGCCGGCATCTACGTCCAGGGCGCCGCCGCCGAGCACACCCACGGCATCACCGCCTCCCTGCTGTCCACGCTCGCCGTGCGCTCCGGGGAGATCTGCGACTCCCTGCTGCTGCGCGTCGCCGAGCGCGAGGTGCGGACCACCATGGCGGCCAGGGCGGCGGCCGCCGACGGCGTGCCCGCACACAGCTGACCCCGACCGCGCTTCCCACCCCCGCACCGACCGGCCCGGTCATCACCCGAGGAGAGACCCCTTGGCCACCACCAATCCCTTCGAGGACGACGACGCCCGCTACTTCGTCCTCGTGAACGCCGAGAACCAGCACTCGCTCTGGCCCGCCTTCGCGGAGATCCCCGCGGGCTGGACCGTGGTGCACGGCGAGGACAGCCGGCAGGGCTGCGCCGCGTACACGGAGACGCACTGGACCGACATGCGCCCCGCCGGCCTCGCCGCTCGAGGCTGACCTCGGGCGCCCGGCGGCACGACCGGGGCCGGGCCGGAGCATCCGCTCCGGCCCGGCCCCGGTCGTGTGCGGACCGTACGGTTCAGAGCCGGCGCGAGAGCACCTCGGAGCCGCGCGCGGGGTCCAGAGCCGCCGCCCAGGCCGCGGGCGCCCGTTCCGGACCGGCCGGCAGGAAGCCGTGCCGGCGGAAGAGGGCCGCGCCGCTGACGGTCGCGGTGAAGACCTCCCGCACCGAGCGGCCCCCGGCCTCGGCGAAGGCGGCCCGCAGCAGCACGGCACCCAGCCCCTGCCCCTGACTCCCCCGGTCGACGCAGAAGTTGTAGAGCACGGCGGCCCCGCCCCCCTCGTCACTAAGGGCGAGAGCGCCCCGCACCGGGGCGCGGCCGCGGCCGGTCACCAGGATGAACTCCCCGGCGTGCGCCAGGTAGTGGTCGATTCCGCGGGGCCGCAGGGCTCCGGAGCGGACGAAGGCCAGGGAGAGCGCGTGGAGGGCCGGGGCGTCCTGGGGGCGGGCCCTGCGGACCAGCGGCGGAAGATCGTCCGCGCCGTGGACCGACGGACGGGGCATGGCGGCAGTCATCACTAATTTAGGTTAGCCTTCCCTAAGTTGACCCGCAATCGAATCCCGAGCCCAACGCCGCTTGCACCAGGGCCAGTTGACCAGCCGGTCGTGGAACTGCTGGGCCGGCGGCCGTCCGGCCGTCTCGGCGACCAGGCCGAGCAGCGCGTAGTCGATGCCGCTGTACCCGAAGGACGCGTCGGGCGCGAAGTTCGGCGGCCGCCGGAAGGCGATGTCCAGCATCTCCCGCGGGGTCCGGGCCTCGCCTCACGCTCCACGGGGCCTGGAGCGCGGCCGGATCGACCGTCCTCAGCGTCGGTGGGGTGGGTTCGGCGGCGCCGACCGACGCCGGGAGCTCGCCCGAACCCCCGGGCGGGACGGCGGCGTTCGCCGCGCAGGCTCCTGGTCGGTGGTCCGGCCGACCGGCCGGGGTCCGCGCCGGTCGCCTACGCGGCCGGCTTTCCGCTCTCGCGGCCGTCGACGTACGTGGCCACCACCTCGATGCCGCCGATGCGCGCAACCTCGACGCGCCGCGGGTCGTCGCCGAGCACGACCAGGTCGGCGCGCTTGCCCGGGGTGAGGCTGCCCGCGGTGTCCTCCCAGTGGCAGGCGTAGGCCCCGGCGACGGTGTAGGCGTGCAGGGCCTCGTCGACGGTGATGCCCTCGTCGGGGCCGATCAGCCGGCCGGACTCGGAGGCCCGCTCCACCATGAACTGGACGGCCCGCAGCGGCGACCCGTCCGTCACCGGCCGGTCGGAGCTGCCGACCAGGGTGATGCCGTGGTCGAGGAACCCCCGGCCGCGGTACAGCCACGGCGCCCGCTCCGCGCCCATGATCGCCGCGTAGTCGTCGCCGAAGTAGCGCAGGAAGTTGGGCTGGACGACCGCGCTGACGCCGAGGCGGGCGATCCGCGGCAGCTGGTCGGGGCGGATCAGGCCGGCGTGCTCGATGCGGTGCCGGGCGCCCGGCCGGGGCCGCAGGCGCTGGGCCCGTTCCAGGGCGTCCAGGGCCACGTCGGCCGCGCGGTCGCCGATGGCGTGCACGGCGAGCTGCCAGCCGGCGAGGTGGCCGTCCACGATCGACTGCGCGAGCACCTCGGGGTCGTCCTGCAACTGCCCGCCGTGGTCGAGCCCTTCGTAGGGGGCGCTGAGGGCCGCCGTACGGGCCATCATGCCGCCGTCGGTGAAGATCTTCAGCGCCCCGACGGAGAGCCGGTCGTCGCCGAAGCCGGTGCGCAGGCCGAGGTCGAGGGCCTTGGGGATGCCGTCGGCCGCGTGGGCGGCGACCGTGTGCAGCCGGTCCGCGGAGACCATCAGCTGTACCCGCAGCGGCAGCAGCCCCTTCTCCCGGGCGAGTTGGTAGGCCCCCAGCTCGACCGGGCTGTGGCCGAAGAGGGTGCCCCCGATGCCCGCCTCGGCGCAGGCGGTGACGCCCTCGGCCAGGCAGGTCCGGGCGGCTCGGCCGATCGCCTCGGCCAACTCCTCCTGGGAGTAGGGCAGCCGCAGGGCGCGGGCGGCGCCCATCGCACCCTCGGCGAGGAAGCCGTTCTCGTGCGGCACGTCGGCCGGGAGCAGGTCGAGGACGGCGGTGTTGACGACGCAGCCGTGCCCGGAGTCGTGCAGCACGTACAGCTTGTGCCCCTGGCTCACGCGGTCCAGGTCGGCGGCGGTGAGGTGGCGGCCCAGTGCCCGCTGGTCGTAGCCGACGATGCTCACCCAGGCGCCGGGCGTGTTCTTGCGGGCGACGGCCCGCGCCACGGCCGCGAGCGCGTCGTCGATCCGCGTGCAGCCCGCGATGCTGGCGGTGTTCTGCTTGAAACCGGTCCAGGGCAGGTGCACGTGGGCGTCGATGAAGCCGGGTAGCACGGTGGCGCCCTGGAGGTCGATCACCTCGCGCGCCGGCAGGGCGGCCACGGCCTCGTCCAGGCCGACGATCCGGCCCTGCCAGATGCCCAGTTGGCGGGCGACCGGATGGTCCGGGTCCATGGTGAGGAAGCGGGCGTTGGTCAGCTTGGTGCAGAGCATCGGCGGTGTCGTCCCCTGGGGGTGGCGGCGGGTGGGGTCAGGCGTCCGTCGAACGGGTGAGGGAACGGGGGCGCAGGTCGGTCCAGTTGGCCTCGACGAAGTCCAGGCACGCCTCTCGGGTGTCCTCGCCGAAGACGGCGGTCCATCCGCCGGGCACCGCGGCGAAGGACGGCCAGAGCGAGTGCTGCCCCTCGTCGTTCGCCAGGACGAGGAAGCGGCCTTCGGCGTCGTCGAACGGGTTGGTGCTCACGGTCGGTGCCTCCCGGGAACGTCATGATTAGGTTAGGCTCGCCTAATTGTGACGAGCTTAGTCCGTCCCCTTGCCGCTCACAAGGAGATCCCGATGCGCCTGACCGATCCCGTCTCCGGCCGCGGCGCCGGAACGGAACACGCCTTCGCCGCGTACGGGCTGCCCGGCGAACCCGGCACCGAGGCCTTCTGGGCGGCCGCCCGGACCCCCGCGTCGGTCGCCGCCGGCGGCGGGGGCTGGACCACCCTGTTCCTGTGGCGCGGGGCACCGGCGAGCATCGGCTTCGAGAGCCGGCCGGAGCCGGTGCCCCTGCGCCGGTGGGGCGGCACGGACTGCTGGTACGCCGAGGTACCCATGCCCGCGCGGCTCCGCGTGACCTACCAGTTCCTCGTCGAAGGCGCCGCGCACGCCGACCCGTTCAACCCGGCCGGGGCGGGCGGGGACCGGTCCATCGCCGCGACCCCGGACGCGCCGGCCCAGCCGCACTGGCCCGCCGTCGGCGCCGCGGACGTGCTCCCCCTCCCGCGGACCCGGGTCCGCTGGAGCAGCGAGCGGCTCGGCGGGCGGCGCACCGTACGGGTCCACCCCGCGGGCGGCGGCGGCCCGGTGGTCCTGCTGCTCGACGGGGACGACTGGCTGTACCTGCACCCGGCCATGACCGCGTTCGACTCGGCCGTAGCCGCCGGGGAGATGCCCCCCGTCACCCTGGTCTTCCTGTCGGCCCGCGACCGGGAGGCCGAGTTCGCGTGCCGGCCCGCGCTGTGGGAGGCGGTACGGGACGAGCTGCTTCCGCTGGTGGCCCAGACCGGCCTGCCCGCGGACGGGGAGCGGCTGGTCGTCGCCGGGCAGAGCCTCGGCGGGCTCAGCGCCATGTACGCGGCGCTGGAGTTCCCCGGCCTGGTGTCCCGGGTGGCCTGCCAGTCGGGCTCGTTCTGGTGGGCTCCCGGGGCCGCGGACCTGGCGGACCCCCTGGGCGGCCCGGCCGGCGGCGCGCTGGCCGCGCGGCTGCGGGAGCGCCCCGTCCCCTCCGGTCTGCGGATCGCCTTCGACGTGGGGGAACACGAGACGCGGATGCTCCCCCACTGCGAGCAGGTCGAGACCCTGACCGAACGGGCCGGCGCGACCGTCCGCGTCTCCCGCTCCCCCTCCGGCCACGACCGGGCGGGCTGGCGCCACGCCCTGCTCCGCGACGTCGCCTGGGCGCTCGGCTAGTGCGGTGACCGCAAAGGTTCACCGGGTCGCGACGCGCGGCGGTACGCCCGCCCGGCCGGCCGGCCGGGTCGGGCTGTCGGTCATCGGCCCGCCGTACCGAGGCGGCTGACCCGGCCGGTTCGGCTCACCGGGCCACGGCCAGGCAGTAGTCCTCGTCCGTCGCGAGGAGGTTGCGGTGGGTGTCCTCCGCGGTGACGACCCCGTCGGCCAGGACGAGGACGCGGTCGGCGGCGTCGAGCAGTGCCGGGCTGCTGGTGATCACGACGGTGGTGCGGCCCCGGCGCAGCTCGGCGATGTTGCGGGCGATGAGCTGCTCGGTGACCGCGTCCACCGCGGTGGTCGGATCGTGCAGGACGAGGACGTCGGTGTCGGCGGCCAGCGCACGGGCCAGCGACAGCCGCTGGCGCTGCCCGCCGGAGAGGTTCGCGCCGCGGTCGCGGACGGCGTAGTCCAGTCCGTCGCGGTGCAGGGCGACGACATCGGTCAGCATGGAGGCCTCGACGGCCTCGTCGACCGTCCGGCTCGTGCCCGAGGGGTCGATGTTCGTACGGAGGGTGCCCGCGAAGATCTCCGCGTCGTACGGGTTCACCAGCATGTGCGCGCGGACCGCCTCGACCGACAGCTCGGCGATCTCCTGGCCGCTGACCCGCACCACGCCCTCGTACGCCTCGGGCGGCACGTTCACGGACAGGACCGCGGCGAGGTCCGCCGCCGCGCGGGGCTGGTAGGAGGCGACCGCCACGAACGCGCCGGCGGGCACCTGGAACTTCAGCGCGCGCAGGGCCCCGTACCGGACGCAGTCGAGTTCGAGGTCCCCGCCCGCGGCCGGGCGCTCCGGCCCGGGGGTCGTGACCGGTGGCGCGACCAGCACCAGGGCCATCCGCTCGGCCGAGGCGCGCGCCATCATCACGTACTTGGGCATGTCGGAGAACATCTTGAGCGGTTCCATGATGAACTGCGCCAGCCCGACGGCCATGACGAGTTCGCCGATGGTGATCCCGCCGTCGAACGCCAGCCATCCGGCCGTCAGGGTCACGGCGGCGGCGAGGGCGGCGTTGAGGGCCATGGCGGTGCCCGCGTACGCGCCGTTCGCCACCGCGACCGTGACCGCCTGCTGCTTGGCCTCGGTGCTGACCTTCCGGTAGGAGCGGAAGGCCGCGTGGTTGCCGCCGAAGCCGTGCAGCGGGCGCAGTCCGGTGATCAGGTCGGCCACCTTCGCGCCCGCCCGGGCCACCCTGGCCTGCTGTTCGCGGGTGCTGGAGCCGATCCGCTTGGACATCACGCTCAGGATCGACAGGATCAGGGCCGTTCCCACGATCACCAGCAGGCCGAGCCGGAGGTCGGCCAGCCCGAGCGCGACCGCCGCGACCAGTACCGCGACCAGCGAGCTGATCAGCAGCGGCACCACTTCGATGATGTCGGCCGTCTGGTCGGCGTCCTCGGTGGCGATCGTCAGGACCTCGCCGGACTTGAGGCCGACGTTCCTGGCCACCGGCTGGAGCCCGCAGTCCGCGACCTTGACCCGCCAGCGGTGCGCCTCGGTCGTGTTGGCCTTCTGCAGGACGCGCATGCCGAACCGCCACGACAGGGAGACCGTCGTGATGATCACGGCCAGCGCGGCGATCGACACGGCGAGCGCGCCGAGGCTGCGCTCACCGCGCATCGTGTGCTCGACGATCAGGCCGAGCGCGATCGGGAAGGCGGTCTCACCGGCCTGGTAGAGGCCCATGAGGACGGTGCCCCCGGCCATGGCGCCGATGTTGCGGCGCAGCGCGGTGCGCAGGATGTCGGACCCCGGGTGGGGCCGCTTCGCGTCAGGAGTCTTCATCGAGGTGACGGGCAATCGCTTCCGGGGTTCGCAGCATGAACAGATCACGGATCGTGATCACAGGACCGTACTCGCGGCGGAGCAGCCCGATCAGCCGCACCGCCAGCATGGAGTGTCCGCCGAGGGACACGAAATCGCTCACCGCGCTCACCTCGTCATCGTCCAGGTCCAGTGCCTCCGCGAAGAACTCGCACACCGCCTGCTCGGTCTCCGTCTGCGGGCCGCGCTCCCCCGCCGTGGTGAGCGCGCCGAGCGGCTTGGCCTCCGGCAGCGCCTTGGTGTCGGCCTTCCCGTTCACCGTGAGCGGGATGGCGTCGACCCGGGCGTAGTGCGTCGGGCGCAGGAAGTCCGGGAGCGCGGCGCCCACGGCGCCCGCGACCTCCGCGAGGTCCGCGTCCTCCAGCACGAGGTAGGCGGCCAGCCGGTGGGCTCCGTCGACCTGCGGGTCGGGCTGGGCCACCGCGGCGACGAACCGCACCGCGGGGTGCGCGGCGAACGCGGCTTCCACCTCGCCCAGTTCGACGCGGTGGCCGCGGATCTTGACCTGCTGGTCGGTGCGGCCCAGGTACATCAGGTTCCCGTCGGGCCGCCGGGCCACCAGGTCCCCGGTGCGGTACATCCGCTCCCCGGGCGCGCCGAACGGACAGGCGACGAACCGGTCCGCGGTCTGGGCGGGCTGCCCCAGGTAGCCGCGCGCGATGCCGATGCCGGCCACGTACAGCTCGCCCGGGACCCCGTCCGGCAGCGGGCGCAGCCACGGGTCCAGCACGTACACGTCGGTGTTGTCGATGGCCACGCCCACCACCGGGTCCTCGCACTCGAAGGTGCCGACGCCGAGGGTGTTGATGGTGTATTCGGTGGGCCCGTACAGGTTGTAGCCGACCGTGCCCTCGGTCTCCGCGAGCCGTTGCCACAGGGTGGGGGTGACGGCCTCGCCGCCCAGCAGGACCAGCGCGGGGCGCCGCGCGGGGTCGTCCAGGAGGCCCTCGGCCACCAGTTGCTGGGCGTAGGTCGGGGTCACGTTGACGACGTCGATCCCGTGCTCGAGGCAGTACTCGACCAGCCGGGGGGCGTCGCGGCGCAGTTCCTCGTCGCAGATGTGCACCTCGTGGCCGTCGGCGAGCCACAGGAGCTCCTCCCACGACATGTCGAAGGCGAACGACACCGTGTGCGCGATGCGGAAGCCCCGGTGGCCGTGCTCCGCCAGCACCGGTTCGAAGATCCGGCGCTGGTGGTTGACGAGCATGTTGGTGAGTCCGGCGTACTCGGTCACCACGCCCTTGGGCCGCCCGGTGGATCCGGACGTGTAGATCGTGTAGGCGGGGTGCCGCAGGCGGTCCGGATCGTCCGGAGCGTACGTGGTGAACGGCTCGGCCTCGGGGAGCGGCCGGTCCAGCTCGATCAGCTCGCCGGACAGCCGGGGCGACACTCCGCTCACCGTGAGGATCGCGTCGGGGCGGGCGTCCGCGAGGATCGCGGCGATCCGCTCGTCCGGGTGGTCCAGCTCCAGCGGTACGTACGCGGCTCCGGTGCGCAGGACCGCGAAGAGCGCCACGATCGAGTCGAGGGAGCGCGGGACGGCGAGGGCCACGGTCTTCTCGGGGCCGATGCCGCGCCCGGCGAGCACACCCGCCACCGCGCGGCTGCGGTCCCTGAGCCGGCCGAAGGTCATGGTCCGGCCGTGGGCGACGAGCGCGACCCGCCGCGGGTCCCGGTCGGCCGCCCGGTCGAACCGGTCGACGACGGTGTCCGTCCCGATGTCCGTGCGCTCGGCGGATCCGGGCCGCGGGGCGAGGCCCGGCAGCGCGCCCAGCGGTCCGGTGGACCGGGCCAGGTCGTCGAGCAGGCGCAGGTAGTCGTCCAGGAGCCGGCGGGCGGCCGCGGTGTCGTGGTCGCGGTACTCCAGCTTGACCGTGAGCCGTTCGCCGGGGGTGACGACCCAGGTGAACGGGTAGTGCGTGGAGTCGTCGGCGCGCACCGCGGTGATGCCGTGGCGGGCGTTCATCTCGGCGAAGGCGTCCGTGTCCAGGAAGTTCTGGAGCACGAACAGGTTGTCGAACAGGGTGTCGTGGCCGCTGGCCCGCTGGATCTCGCCGAGCCCGAGGTGCTCGTGCTCCATCGCCGCGACCCTGGCCTCCTGGACGGCCGCGAGGTAGTCGCGGACCGTGTCGTCCGGCCGGGGCCGCGTCCACATCGGCACGGTGTTGAGCAGCACGCCGACGATGTCGGACAGCCCCTCGCCCTCGCGGCCGGAGACGGTCACGCCGAACACGGCGTCGGCGCGGCCCGTGCGCGCGCCGAGCAGCAGGCCGAACGCGCCGGTCAGCACCGAGTTCAGGGTGACGCCGTGGGCCCGGGCCGTGTCCCGGAGCAGGTCCGACTGCTCGGCGGGGAGCGTGTGCACCAGCGTGCGCGGCAGGTCGTCGACGAGGACCGGGGCCGGCCCGGCGAGCAGGGTCGGGCCCCCGAGGCCGGCCAGGTGCTCCGCCCAGAAGTGCTCCGAGGCGGCGGAGTCCTTGGCGTCGAGGGCGCGGGCGTAGTCCTCGAAGCCCGGGGCGGCCGCGGCCGTCGGCGCCAACTCGCCCGCGAGGGCGGCCTGGTAGGCGTCGAACAGGTCCCGCAGCACGATCTCGCGGGACCAGCCGTCCCACAGCAGCAGGTGGTAGCTGAGCAGCAGGCCGTCACGGCCGTCGGGCAGGCGCACCACGGTCAGCCGGATCAGCGGCGGCCGGTCCGGGTCGAATCCCGTGTCGCGGTCGCGGGCGAGCAGCGCGTCGACCTCTTCTCGGGTCTGCAGGGTGAGCGTGCGGACGCCGACCCGCCGGCCGGCTGCGAGGACCTGGACCGCGTTGCCGTCGTCGTCGGTGGTGAAGCCCGCGCCGACGGCCGGGTGCCGCGCGATCACCCATGCCATCGCGTCGGCCAGCGCCCTGGTGTCCAGGCGCCGGTCGAAGGCGAACCAGCTCTGCGCGACGTAGTGTCCGGCCGGGCCCGCCATCTGGGCCTGGAAGAACAGGCCCCGCTGGAGCGGGGTGACCGGCGCCGTCCGCTCGGCCGTCGTGGCGGCCTCCGCGAGGCGTTCCAGCGCGCCGCGCCAGTGGTCGGTGATCTCGTCGGGGACGCCCGCGGCGAGGGTGAAGGCGGCGTGCAGGCTGCCGGTGGCCGCGTCGGTCCAGGCGTTGACCTCGACGGCGTACGGGCTTCCCGGGTCGCCGCCGGTGATCTGCGGGACCTGCGACTCGCCGCCCCGCCCGAGGTAGTTGAACAGCACCTGTGGGCGGGCGCCGAGCAGCGGCCCCGTCTGCGGGTTGAGGTAGCGCAGCCGGCCGTAGGCGACGTGCGCGTGCTCGTCCGGCTGGCGTTCGGCGACCTCGCGGGCCGCCGCCACGGGATCGGTGTGCGCCGTGAGCCGCACCGGCGCGATGGAGGTGAACCAGCCGACGGTACGGGAGTAGTCGTGGTGGGGCAGCGCCGGGACCCGGCCGTGCCGCTCCAGGTCGACCGCCAGATCGCCCGGCGCGGCCTGGATGCCGGTCAGGGCGGTGCGCAGCGCGCCGCACAGCAGCTCCGTGACGCCGACGCCGAGTGCGGCGGGCGCGGTGCGCGTCACGAGGTCGCTCGCCGCCGGCGGGAGGACGACGGTGGTCTCGCGCAGCGTCCCGGCCGCGCCGGTCAGCGCGGGCGCCTGGAGCGTGTCGGCCCAGTGGCCGAGGTCGGCGAGGGGGTGGGCGGACTGGTCGGCCAAGGCGGCCGCGTAGTCGGCGTAGGAGGTGGTGGGCGGTGCCAGGGGGGTGCCGCGCAGGGCGGCGGCCAGGTCGTCGAGCAGGACCAGCCAGGACACCGAGTCCACGCAGAGGTGGTGCGCGGTGACCACCAGGGTGCGGCTCTCCTCCAGCCAGGAGAAGGCGATGACCTCGCCCGCCTCGGGGTCGAGCCGTCCGGCGGCCTCGTTCGCCGCGGCCGTGGCGTCGGCCGCGGCCGTCCGTACGACGGCGGCCCCGCGGGCGGGTTCGGTGCTCAGGGCCCACACCCCGTGCTCCACCCGCAGCCGCAGCCGCAGCGCCGGGTGGGCGGCGACCACGGCGTCCGCGGCGCGCCGGACATCGTCGAACCCGGTGCCCGCGGGGGCCGTCAGGGTCCGGGCCTGGGCGAACCGGGCGAGGGAGCCGCCCAGTTCGCGCTGGCGCAGGATGATCGGGGTCGGTGTCAGCGGGCCGTCCTCGCGGGGGGCGGGTGCGGGGGCGGCGGGCCGCGCCGTGCTCGTCGCCAGGTGCTCGGCGAGCGCGCGCGGTGTCCTCTGCAGGAACACGTCCCGTGGGGCGATCGGGAGGCCGAGCGCCCTGGCCCGGTTCACCACGGTGATGGCGAGGATGCTGTCGCCCCCGGCGCGGAAGAAGTCGCAGTCGCCGTCCACGGCGGCGCCGGGCAGCGTCTGCGTGAAGACGTCCACCAGTGCGGCGAGCGCGGAGCCGGTCGCCGCGCCGGCGTCCCGGTGCTCCTGGGGGAGCATGCCGGCCCGCGCGGCCAGTGCCTTGCGGTCCAGCTTCCCGTTGACCGTCAGCGGCAGGGCCTCGGCCCGCAGCACCCGGCCGGGCACCATGTGCGCGGGCAGCTTCGCGGACAGCGGGCCGGTGAGGTCCGCGGGCACCCGGCCCACGACGTGCGCGACCAGGTGGTCGCCGCTGTCCGCCACGGTGACGGCCGCGTCGACCACGCCGTCGAGTTCCCTGATCGCGGACTCCACCTCGCCGAGCTCGACGCGGAAGCCCTTGAGCTGCACCTGGTCGTCGGCGCGGCCGACGAACTCCAGCTCGCCGCCGAGCGTGCGGCGGGCGAGGTCGCCGGTGTGGTACATCCGGGAGCCGTCGGCCGCGAACGGGTCCGCCACGAACCGGCCCGCGGTCAGCCCGGGCCTGCCCAGGTAGCCGAGCGCCACCTGGTCGCCGGCGACGTAGATGGCGCCGACCCGGCCGGGCGGCACGGGTCGCAGCCGCTCGTCGAGGAGGTAGGCGGCGAGCCCGGGGATCGGGCCGCCGATCGGGCTGGGTTCGTCCCCGGCGGCGAAGTCCTCGTCGGTCAGGACCCGGTGGGTGACGTGGACGGTGGTCTCGGTGATGCCGTACATGTTGACCAGCTCGGGTGCGGCGGTGCCGTGCCGCCCGACCCAGTCGCGCAGCCGTCCGAGGTCCAGGGCCTCGCCCCCGAAGACGATCCGCCGCAGGGCGGGCAGCGGCTCGCCCGCCAGCCGGTCGGCTTCGGCGAACTGGTGGAAGGCGGAGGGGGTCTGGTTGAGCACGGTCACCCCGCGCTCGCGCACCAGCCGGTGGAAGTCCACCGGGGAGCGGGTCAGCCCGTACTCCGGCACCAGCAGCTCACCGCCGTGCGCCAGAGCGCCCCACAGCTCCCAGACCGCGAAGTCGAAGGAGTACGAGTGGAACTGGACCCACACGTCGCGCGGACCGAAGTCCATGGCGGGCCGGGTGTTCGCGAGCAGGGTCACCACGCTGGAGTGCGGGACGACCACGCCCTTGGGCCTGCCGGTCGAACCGGAGGTGTAGATCACGTACGCGGGATCGTGCCAGTCGGTCCCGGCGGGGCTGTCGTCCCGGGGCAGCTCGTCGCCCCGCACGAGGACGCGGGCCGGCACGCCCGCCCGGTCCAGCAGCCGTGTGAAGCGGTCCCGCTGCTCGCGCTCGACGAGCACGACCTGCGGCGCGGAGTCGGCGAGGACGTACTCCAGGCGGTCGTCCGGGTAGGCGAGGTCCAGCGGGACGTACGCGCCGCCCGCACTCACGATCGCGACCAGGGCGACGACCTGCTCGGCGCAGCGGGGCACGGCCACGGCGACCCGCTCGCCCGGGCCGACGCCGGCCGCGCGCAGGACGGCGGCCAGCTCGTTCTTCGCCCCGGCCAGTTCACCGTAGGTCAGGGACCGGGTGGAGCCGTCGAGGGCGCACTGGGTGACGGCGGTCCTGGCCGGGTCACGGAGTGCGGCGGCGTCGAAGAGGGCGCCCAGGGTCACCGGGGCGACCGGTGCGGGCTCGGGGGCGTCCTGCGCGAGGTCGTCGACGAGGGCGTCCGGCCGGGTGAGCAGAGCGGTGAGGGTGCGGGTGAAGGTGTCCAGGATCGCGCGGGCGCCCGCCTCCCGTATGAGGGCGCCGTCGTAGACCAGGTTGAAGCGGGGGCGGCCGTCGGCCGCGCGCTCCACCACCAGCGTCAGCGGGTAGTGCGGGGCGCCCTCGTTCTCGATGCCGGTGACGGCGAGCGTGTCGCCGGGCCGGCGCAGAGCGGCCACGTCGGTCGCGACGTCGAAGACGACCAGGGTGTCGAAGAGCGGTCCGGCCCCGACGTGCCGGCCGATGCGCGCCAGCGAGACGTGCTGGTGCGCCAGGACCGCGCTCTGGTGTGCGCGCACGGCGGCGAGCAGGTCCCGGGCCGTGGTGTCCGGGGACCACCGGGCGCGCACGGGGATCGTGTTGATGAACAGGCCCACCATGTCCTCGATGCCGGGGACGTCCGCGTCGCGCCCGGAGACCGTGGAGCCGAAGACGAGGTCCCTGGCGTGCAGGACGCCGCCCAGCGTCACCGCCCAGGCGCCGTGCACGGCGGCGCTCAGCGGTACTCCCGCCGTCCGGGCGGCCGCGTCGATGTCGTCGGCCGGCTGCACGGCGGTGTCGGCGAACCGGTCGGAGGGGGTGTGCCCCTCGGCGACCAGCGAGGGGCCCGGCAGACCGGCGAGCTCCTCGCGCCACACGCGGTCGCTCTCGTCCTCGTCGCGGCCGGCGAGCCGGCGGACGTAGTCGGCGAAGCCGCCGAGCGGGTGGACGCTGCCCGGCGCGTGGTACTCGGCCAGCAGGGCCCGCAGCATCGGCGGCACCGACCAGCCGTCGGCGATGATGTGGTGGACGGTCTGCACCAGGACGGTGCGGCCGGCGCCCGCGCGGATGAGCGTGTACCGCATCAGCGGTCCGGCGGCCAGGTCGAATCCGGCGCGGCGGTCCCGCTCGGCGTGTTCGCGGATCTCCTCGTCGGTGATGCCGGGGCGGTCCAGCGTGGTGAAGGGGGCCGTCACACCGCCTTCCAGTACGGAGACCACCCGGCCGTCGGCGAGGGCGGTGAACCGCGCGGCCAGGTTCGGGAACAGCGCGAGCAGGCGGGTGGCCGCCGCCGCGAGCCGGTCGGCGTCCACCTCCCCTTCCAGCGTGAGCAGTTGCTGCTCGACGTAGCTGCCCGCGGAGTCGTCGTCGAACACCGAGTGGAAGTAGAGGCCCTCCTGCAGCGGGGTCAGCGGCAGGACGTCCCGCAGCCGAGGGCCGTCGAGGTCGTCGACGTCGGCCTGGGTGAGCGCCACCAGGTCGAAGTCGCTGGGCGAGTGGCCGCCGGCCTCCAGTGCGGCCAGCCCGGTCAGCGCCTCCCGGAAGTAGCCGCACAGGGCGGTGATGTCCTCGTCGGTGAACATCCCCTCGGGCCAGGAGAGCGTGGTGACCAGTTCGTACGCGCCGGACGCGGCGGGTTCGGCGATCGCGTTGAACTCCAGGGCGCGCGGCAGCCGCATCCTCGGATCGCGCTTCTCACCCAACTGGCCGGTGGTTGCGGCCAGTTCCCAGTCTCCGGCGGCTCCGGCATCGAACCGGCCGAGGTAGTTGAACAGCACCTGGGGCGCGGGCGTGTCGAACGGGGTGCCGGCGAGGTGGCGCAGGACGCCGTAGGACAGGCCGCCCGACGGCACGCGGGCGAGGTCCTCCTTGACCGCCTTGAGGGCGGTGGCCAGGTAGCGCGGGTCGGTGGGGTCGGCTGCCGGGCCGGGGTCCACGGTCACCGGGAACAGGGTGGTGAACCAGCCCACGGTCCGCGACAGGTCCGGTTCGAAGCCGGCGGCGTCCGCCACGTACCGGGCTTCGCGGCCGTGGCCCTCCAGCTCGATGTGCGCGAACGTCTGGTCCCGGCCCAGGTCTCGGTGCCGGCGGGCGAGGGTGACGGCCAGCGCGGTCAGCAGCACGTCGTTGACGCCCGCGTGGAACTTCGCGGGGACCTCGCCGAGCAGCGCGGCCGTGGTCTCGGGGCCGACCGTGACGGTCGTCGTGCGCTCCCGCGCGACGGTGTCCGCCGCGCTCGGCTCGCGCCGGCCCAGGGGCGCGTCCGCACCGGGCAGGGGGCGCAGGTAGTGGGGGCGGTCCGCGTCGAACACGGCGCGCTCCAGCAGCTGCGTCCACCGGCGGAACGACGTGCCCGCGGCGGGCAGTTCGACCGGTGTGCCCGCGGCGAACTGCCGCCACGCCGTGGCGAGGTCCTCCCGCAGGATGCGCCAGGACACGCCGTCGATCACCACGTGGTGGGCGACCAGGACCAGCTGGCGGGCCGCGCGGCGCCAGACGGCGCGCAGCATCACGCCGCCCGCCGGGTCCAGCCCGGCCGTGGCCAGCGCGACGCAGGCGTCGAGCGGCCCGTCGCTCTCCTGCCACGGCGGGGCGGCCGGACCGGGCTCCGGGATCTCGAAGCTCCAGCGGTGGCCGCGCACCAGCCTGGCGCGCAGCATGTCGTGCCGTGCGACGAGGGCGGTGAGGATCGTGTCGAGGGCCCCGGCGGTCAGGTCGGCCGGGGTGTTGACCACCACCGACTGCACAAAGCCGTCGATGGCGTCCGTGGTCTCGCCGAGCCACTGCACGATGGGGGATCCCGCGACCGCACCGGTCGCCACGTCCGCGTGGTCCACGGCGGCGGCGCCGTCCCGGCCGGCCACCGCCGCCAGCGCCCCGACGACGCTGTGGGTGAAGATCTGCCGCGCCGTGACGTGCAGGCCGACCTCGCGCAGCGCGCTCAGCAGCGAGATCGCCAGGATGCTGTCTCCGCCGAGCTGGAAGAAGTCCTGGTCGACGCCCACCTCGTCCAGGCGCAGGAGCCCCGCGACGGCCGCGCAGACCAGGCGTTCGTTCTCGGTGGCGGGTGCGGCCGGCGCGCCCGTGCCGATCGCGGGTTCCGGCAGCGCGGCGCGGTCGAGCTTGCCGTTCGCGGTGAGCGGGAACTCCTCCATCACGACGATGTGGGCGGGCACCATGTACTCCACCATGTGCCCGGCGGCCCACGCCTTGACCTCGTCCGCCCGCAGCTCCTCGCCGCCCGCGGCCGGGATCACGTACCCCACCAGGTAGGTGCCGCCGGCCGCGTTCTTCCGCGCGACGACGCAGGTGTGCCGCACGCCGGGGTGTTCCGCGAGACCGACCTCGACATCCTCGAGTTCCAGCCGCATGCCTCGGATCTTGATCTGGTTGTCGGCACGGCCGAGGAAGTCCAGCGATCCGTCCGGGGCGAACCGGGCGAGGTCGCCGGTCCGGTAGAGCCGCGACCCGTCGGCGGCGAAGGGGTTGGCGACGAAGCGGGAGGCGGTCAGGCCGGGCGCGTTCACGTATCCGCGGCCGAGCAGGAAGCCTCCCACGTACAGCTCTCCGCCGACTCCGACCGGGACCGGGCGCAGCTCCTCGTCCAGCACGTACAGCCGGGTGTTGGGGTTGGCCTTGCCGATCGAGGTGGACATGCGCTCCGCGGCGCCCCGGTAGATGACGTGCGAGACGCCGATCGTCGTCTCGGCGGGGCCGTAGCCGTGGTACATCGGTATGTCGAGGCGGGCGCGGAACCGCTCGTACAGCTCCGGGGTCAGCACCTCGCCGCCGCACCAGACGTGGCGCAGGCTGTCCAGCCGCCCGGAGTCGCCCGCGATCTCCAGCAGCACGTCCAGCATGGACGAGACCAGGTAGGTGAAGGTCACCCGCTGCTCGGCGATCACGCTCAGCAGGTGGTGCGGGTCGCGTTCGCCGCCGGGCCGCAGGACCACCAGCCTGCCGCCGGACACCAGCGGCAGGAAGATCTCGTTGATGGAGATGTCGAAGGACAGCGGCGCCTTGAACAGGGACGCGTCGTCGTGGCCGAAGCCGAGGATCTCGTCGACCTGCCACAGCAGGCGCTCGCTGATCGCCTCGTGGCGGATCATGGCGCCCTTGGGCCGGCCGGTCGATCCGGACGTGAAGATCACATAGGCGAGGGCGCCGCCGGGGACGGTGATCCCGGTCCCCCCGCCGGGGTAGGAGCCGAACCGCCAGTCGCCGAGGTCGACGGCCACGGCTTCGGGTTCGTCCGGGTCGTGCGCGCCGGAGTCGTTGAGCTGGAGCACGACACGGGCGTCGTCGATGACGACGGCTCGGCGCGCGGCCGGCCACTGCGGGTCGAGGGGTACGAAGGCGGCCCCGGCCTGGAGCACGCCGAGCAGGCCGATCACCATGTCGGCGGAGCGGCCCAGCGAGATGCCGACCACCTGTTCCGGGGTGATGCCCCGCTCGATCAGGTGGTGGGCCAGCTGGCTGGACAGCTCGGCGGCCTGACCATAGGTCAGGGAGCGGTGCGCGTCGACGACGGCGACGGCCTCCGGCCTGGTCCGGGCCTGCTCGCGGAACAGCTCCACGAGGGTCGGGCGGACCCGCTCCGCGTCGGTGGCGTTCCACTCGGCCAGGGTCTCGAGCCTCGCGGCGACGCTGGACGGGCCGATGGTGGCGAGAGTGCGGTCGGGGAAGTCGGCCAGGTCGTCCAGGGCGAGCTGGGCGTCGGCCGGTTCGACGCCTGCCGGGACGGTGATGCTCCGGCCGTCCGCGGCGACCTCCCATCCGGCGGCCCCCGCGCCCGCACTGCCGGCCCAGCCGAGGACGTCGGCGAACTGGGTGGCGGAGGTGAGGTCCATGCCGTCGGGGCTGCGGCCGGTGGCCCAGTAGGACAGCCCGATGGAGCACGCTTGGGCGATGGTCCTGTCGGAGTAGTCACCTGTCCGGCGGCGCACGCCTGCCAGGCGTGTGGGAGACAGCCGCACGAGACGAGCGGTCGATTCCGTCATCGAAGACTCAACGCCCTTTCCAAATCCATGAGTTGACCATGTGAATCAGCGCGGACCGGCTAGCTGCCCTCGCGCCAGGCCCGCCACAGGCGCGCGTACCGGCCGCCCAGGGCCACCAGCTCCTCGTGGGTGCCCTGTTCGACCACGCGTCCCGCGTCCAGCACCGCGATCCGGTCCGCCGCCATCGCCTGCGTCAGCCGGTGGGCCACGAACAGCGTGGTCCGGCCCGCGCAGGCGGCCAGCACGGCCCGCTCCAGTTCGGCCGCGCCCTCGCTGCCGGCCTCCGCCGTCGACTCGTCCAGCACCACGACCGGCGACCGGCCCAGCACCAGCCGGGCCAGGGCGATCTGGGCGACCTTGGTGACGTCCAGGCGTTCGCCGCCCTCACCCACCGGTGTGTTCAGCCCTCCGGGCAGCGCCTCCACCCACTCGCCGGCCCCGACCGTGCGCAGGGCCTGCGCCAGCTCGGCATCGGTCGCTTCCGGCGCGGCCAGCCGCAGGTCGTCCGCCAGCGGACCGGAGAACACGTGGGTCTCCTGCGTCAGGATGCTCACCAGGGCGCGCGCCCCGGCCTCGTCCAGACCCGCGAGGTCGGTCGTGCCGATGCGCACCGACCCGGCCTGCGGGGTGCCGATCCCCGCGACCAGTGCGGCCAGGGTCGACTTCCCCGCACCCGTGGCCCCGACCAGCGCGAGCGAGCCGCCCGCCGGGATCGTCAGGTCGACGTCCCGCAGGACGGGCTCCTCGGAGTCGGGATAGCCGAAGGTCAGCCCCTCGACCGTCACCGGGTGGGGCACGTCGGCGGCGCGGGCGACGGCCGGCGCGCCCACCAGGCGGTCCTCCGCGTCCTCCCCGAGCACCCCGACCAGCCTGGTCAGGCTCGCGCCGGACTTCTGGGCCTCGTCGAAGGTGAACATGATGGAGCCCAGCGGGGTGAACAGCCGGTGGAACAGCAGCGGGGCCGCCGACACCTCGCCCAGGCTGGCGGCGTCGGCCTCCAGCAGGGCGTACCCCACGACGATGATCAGCACCAGCCCGATGAACTCGGCGCGGTTCTCCCGGCCGACGAACCGGCCGAACAGCCGGAACACCTCGATGCCGAGCTCGCGCACCCGCCACGACTCGTCGGTGACCTTCTCGCGGACGGCTCCCTCGAGCCGGTACGCCCGGACCGTGTCGATGCCGTTCAGCCCGCTGATCAGCGCCTGCGCGCGGTCGGCCTGGACCGCGCGCTGCTTGCGGTAGAGCGGCGCGGACCGGGGCAGGTACCAGCGCAGGGCCAGCGCGTACGCCGGCAGGGCGCAGGCGCCCGCCAGGCCGAGCCGCCAGTCCAGGCCGAACATGCCGAGCGTGGCGATGAGCACGAGCACGCCCGCGGAGAACACCGTGGGGACGGCGGTGCGGATGCCCCGGGACAGCACGGCCACGTCGTCGCCGACCCGGGACAGGACGTCGCCCCGGCCGACCTGCTCGACGCGTGCGCTCGGCAGTCCCAGCACCGCCCGGACGGCGCCTTCGCGCAGCCGCGCGAGCAGGTCCGCGCCCAGCCGCCCGATCAGGTAGGTCGACAGTGCGGTGGCCGCCGCGCCGAGCAGCGCGGCGGCGACCATCAACACGCCCGTCGTGACCAGGACCGAGCGCTCTTCGCCCTCGACCACCGCGTCCACGACCCGGCCGAGCAGGAGCAGGGGGAGCACCTGCAGCGCCGCCCCGGCGACCGTGGTGAGCACGGCGGCGGACGTCAGCCACGGAACCCGGCGGCAGTGTGCCGTGACCCAGCGGGTGGCCTCCCGTCCGGTCGTCGTGCGCAGGGTCGACGGGACGGCGCGCGTGTCGGTGACGCTCACACCTGGCCGACCGACTTGACGAGCTCGTCGATCGCGTACGGCAGGGACAGCAGGGTGCCCTGCGACATGGCCGCGCCGACCGCCGGGCCCTCACTGTCCAGGAGGTAGGACACCTTGCCGTTCTTGACGGCGGGCAGGTTGGCGAACAGCTCGAACTTCTTGAGCGCTTCCGTGTCGGCCTTGTCGTTGATGACGAAGATGCGGTCCACGTCGATCAGGTCCATGCGCTCGGGGGAGAGCGTGGTGTAGAACTTGCCGTCCGCGATCTTGTCGATCTCGGTCTGGTAGGTGAAGCCGGTGCCCGTCACCAGGCGTCCGCGGACGTCGGTGGAGGTGAAGGGGGCCGCGGCGTCCTTGTACCAGGAGAGCGCGACGGCGGTCTGGTTCGCGAACTCGGGGTGCGCCTTCTTGGCCGCGTCGAGCTTGTCCTGGATGCCCTTCACCAGCTCGGCGCCCTTGGCCTCCTGGCCCAGCGCCTTGGCGATGTGGACGGCGTTGTCCTGCCACGGAGCGCTGAACGGCTCCTTCTCGGCCTTGGTGCGGCCCACCGTCGGGGCGATCTTGGAGAGCTTGTCGTAGGCGGCCTGGTCGATCTCGGAGTAGACCGCGATGATCAGGTCCGGCCGCAGGGCGGCGATCTTCTCGTAGTTCGGGCCGGTGTCGCCGTTGCTCATGACGACCTCGGGGCGGGTGTCGCCCCACTTGTCCTTCACCCAGGGCCACTGCGTGTTGATGTCGGGGCTCGTGCCCGGCGGGTTGGGGTACTGGTCGACCATGCCGACGGGCTTGGTGCCGAGCGCCAGAACGGCCTGGTCGTCGGTGTAGCCGACGGAGACGACCCGCTGGGGGGCCTTGGCCACCTTCGTGGACCCGAAGGCGTGGTCCACCGTGACCGGGAAGGTGCCGGCCCCGGCCGGCGCGGTGCCGTCGCTCTTCTTGTCGGCCTTGTCCGCCGGGTCGGAACCGCACCCCGCGAGGAGCCCGACCGCGAGGGCCGCGGCGGACAGCGCCGCCGCCAACCGCCGCCGGGAGTTCGTACGTGCCGTTTGCTGGAGAAGCATCCGCATTCCCTTGCTGTTGTGCCAGCCATTGCAACTCCGCCCGAGGGCAGCCAAACCCTACCGCGACCAAGTGAGGCTAGCCTAGCCTTACTTGCATCGTATCTCTGTCTGAGCTAATAGGACCGCACATGGGTGCGGCCGATCGGCACGATGAGCGGCCGGTCCCCCACCGGATCCTCGATCACCTTGGCGCGCAGCCCGAACGCCTCGTACAGCAGCTCGGCGGTGATCACGTCCCGCGGGTGCCCCTGCGCGAGGATCGAGCCGGCCCGCATGACGACGAGGTTGTCGCTGTAGCGGGTGGCCAGGTTGAGGTCGTGCAGCACCATGACCACGGTGCAGCCCGACTCGTGCAGGTCGTCCACCAGGTCGAGCACGTCGATCGCGTGGGCCAGGTCCAGGTAGGTCGTCGGCTCGTCCAGCAGCAGCAGGTCGGTGCCCTGAGCCAGCGTCATCGAGATCCAGACGCGCTGGCGCTGCCCGCCGGACAGCGCGTCGACCGGACGGTCCGCCAGGTCGGACACCCCGGTCATGGCCAAAGCCCGCTCCACGACACCGGCGTCGTCCGAGGACCACTGGCGCAGCCAGCTCTGGTGCGGATGGCGCCCCCGGGCGACCAGGTCGGCCACCGTCAGCCCGTCCGGCGCGACCGGCGCCTGCGGCAGCAGGCCGAGCTTCCTGGCCACGTCCCTGGTCCTGAGGGTGGCGATGTCCTCGCCGTCCAGTACGACGGTCCCGCTGGTCGGCTTGAGCAGGCGCGAGAGGGTCCGCAGCAGGGTGGACTTCCCGCAGCCGTTGGAGCCGATGATCGTGGTGATCACTCCCGGCGGGATCGCCACGTGCAGGTCGTCGATGACGCTCCGGCCGCCGTACCCGACCGTGACACCCCTGGCTGACAGCCGGGTGGTGGCATCGGTCCCGTACTCGGTCCCGGCGATGTGCGATACGGCCACAACTCCCCCTGATCCAGGCCTGTGTGAAGTAGATCGGTCAACGGACGTTCGCCCGTACCAGGAGATAGACGAGGAAGGGGCCGCCGAACACGGCGGTGACCACACCGACCGGAAGGGTGATCGGCAGCGCCGTGCGCGCCACCAGGTCCGCCACGATCAGCAGCAGGGCCCCCACCAGCCCGGAGGCCGCCATCGGCGGCGTCGGACACCGCACCAGGCGCATCGCCACCTGCGGCGCCACCAGGGCCACGAACGACACCGGGCCCGCCGCGCTCACCGCGACGCCGGCCAGCAGCACCGCGCACAGCAGCAGCACCGCCCGGACCCGCGCGTACCGGACGCCCAGGCCCGCGGCCACCTCGTCGCCGAGGTGCAGCGGTTTGAACTGGAACGCGGCGCCCGCCACGACGCACATCAGGACGAGCGTGCACCAGAGCGCCACCCGGACGTCGTCCCAGGACCGGTTGTCGAGCGACCCGATCAGCCACGCCTGGGCCCGGGCCACGTCCCTGATGTCGGCCCGGACCAGCAGCCAGGTCGTGATGGCCTCCATCACGGCGCTCACGGAGATGCCGATGAGGATGAGGCGGAAGCCGTCGACCCCGCGCCGCCACGCCAGGAAGTACACGAGGAGCCCCGTGCCGAGACCACCCGCAAGGGCCGCCCCGGACAGGCCCACGGAGTTGACGACCGCGGCCGCGGTACCGCCCGACACCGTCACCAGGAACACCGCGACCGCGCCCGCGCCCCAGGTGATCCCCAGGATGTCCGGGCTGGCCAGCGGATTGCGCGCCACGGACTGGGTGATCGCCCCGGACACGCCCAGCGCGACGCCCACCACCACCCCGGTCAGCGCGCGCGGCATCCGCAGGTCCATGATGACGAACTCGTCGACCTGCTCGCCCCGCCCCAGGATCGTGGTGACCACCTGGGACAGGCCGATGGGGAAGTCCCCCACGCCGATGGACAGGCAGAACACGAGGAAGGTCGCGGCGGCCAGCAGCAGCGTCACGCACACCATCCACGGCCGCCACACGAAGGACACCCGGCCGAGCCGCACGCCCGGGGCCAGCACCGCCGCAGGCGCCGGCCCCGCGTCTGCCGGCGTCGCGCCGCCTGGTTTCACATCGGCCCCGTTCATGCGTTCTTGAACTTTCCGCGCCACACCAGGACCGCGAAGAACGGCGCGCCGAGCAGGGCCACGACCACGCCCGCGTCCAGCTCGCCCGGCCGCACCAGCAAGCGCCCCGCGATATCGCAGACCAGCAGCACGATGGCACCGAGCAGCGCCGCGTACGGGACCAGCCAGCGGTAGTCCGGCCCGGTCAGATGGCGGGCCACGTGCGCCACCATCAGCCCGAGGAACGCGATGGGCCCGCAGGCCGCCGTCGCCGCTCCCGCCAGCAGGGTGATGGAGATGATCCCGACGGTCCGGCTCAACGCGATGTTCACCCCCAGGCCCCGGGCCACGTCCTCGCCCAGGTTGAGCAGGTTGACGGAGGGCAGCGTGCTCAGCGCCAGCACCAGGCCGACCGCGATGAAGGCGGCCACCGGCCAGATGATGCCGAAGCCGACCCCCGCCACGGAGCCCGCGTTCCAGAAGCGCAGCGCGTTCAGCGAGGCCTTGTCCGAGAGCGCGACCGCCGTGGTCATCGCCGCGAGGAAGACCGTGACCCCCTGTCCGGCCAGGGCGAGCGTCAGCGGGTTTCCGGCTCCCCGGCCGATGCTCGCCAGGCCGAACACGACCACCCCGGCGACCGCGGCCCCCAGGAAGGCGAACCACACGTACTGGAAGGGGTCGGCGAAGCCGAACACGGCGATCACCGTGACCACGGCGAAGGAGGCCCCGGAGTTCACCCCCAGCAGGCCCGTGTCGGCGATCGGGTTGCGCGTGTACCCCTGGATCAGCGCCCCGCCGACCCCCAGGGCCACCCCGGCCACGACCGCGAGCACCGTGCGGGGGACCCGTACGGTCTGCACGATGAGCCGGATCTCGGTGAGCCGCCGGTCGGCATCCGGCGGCGCCGTCAGCCCGTGCCACACCTCGGCCGGACTCAGCGCGCGGGCGCCGACGGCCAACGACACCACCACCGCCGCGATGAGGATCAGCAAGAGCGTGAACGAACCCGCAACTCGCCGCCGACGGAGCTCGGTTGTGCCTGTGGGCACGGGGAGCTCGACTGCAATCGTGCCCATGTCGCTGTACGTTATCCCTTCGCTCCACCGGCGAAACCTCGTCGGCGGACCGGCTAGCGTGCGGCGCTGCCCGTCCCGTCGGCCACGGTCCGGACCTCGTCGGCGCCGGACTTGCGGCCCCGGTCGAGCAGCGAGTCCAGGATCTCGCCGACCCGCGTGGCGGTGTTGGAGAGCAGCGAGGACGTGATGCCGTGCGTGTGCTCCGTACCGCCCTGTACGTAGATGCCGCAGCGCAGTTCGGGGTCGGTCGCGATGCGGTAGTCGCGCTCGACGCGGACCCGGTCCTCGTCGTCGCGCAGGCACCGCTCGGCGACCTCGCCGAGCAGGGCGAGCGGGTCCACGGGGCGGTAGCCGGTGGCGAAGACCACGACGTCCGCCTCCAGGGGGGTCTCCTCCCCCGTGACGAGGGACTGCACGGTCGCCCGGACCGTGTCCGGCCCCTCGCCGACCGCGGTCAGCCGTGAGACGTTGAGGAAGCGCAGGCGCTCGGCGCCGAGGACCTTCTCCCGGTACATCTGCCGGTACAGGTCGTCGATCAGGTCGATGTCCACCACGGAGTAGTTGGTGTTGCCGTGGTAGTCCATCAGACTGCGCTTGACGCCGGGCGGCGCGGCGAAGTACTCGCCCACCGCGTCCGGGTCGAAGATCCGGTTGGCGAAGCTGCTGTCGTCGGCCGGGCTGTACCCGTATCGCGAGAAGACGGCGCAGACCTCGGCCGCGGGGAAGCGCCGGTGCAGGTAGGCGACGTTCTCCGCGGCGCTCTGCCCGGCACCGACGACGATGAACCGGGAGGGGGCGGCCGCCGCCTCGAGGCCGTCGACCTTCGCCAGCAGGTCGGAGGTGTGCCAGATCCGGTCGGTCCGCTCCACGCCGTCCGGCATGAGGGGGCGCAGGCCGGTGCCGATGACGAGGTTGCGGGCCCGGTGCAGCGCCAGCCCCTCCCCCGACCGGACCGTGACGTCGAGGTGGTCCACCACTCCGTCACGGACCACGGGCGTGACCCCGACGACCTCGTGCCCGTAGGAGACCATGTCGTCGACCTGGTCGGCGGCCCACTCGAAGTAGTCGTGGAACTCCACCCGGAGCGGGAAGAGCGTCTTGTGGTTGATGAAGTCGACCAGCCGCCCCTTGCTCTTCAGGTAGCACAGGAAGCTGAACTCGCTGGCCGGGTTCCGGAGCGTCACCAGGTCCTTCAGGAAGCACACTTGCATGGTCGCGTCGTCGATGAGCATGCCGCGGTGCCAGCCGAAGCGCGGCTGCTGTTCGAAGAAGTGCGCGGTGACCGCCTCCTGCCTTCCGACGCGAGCGTTGTGCTCGCTGACCGCGATCGCCATGGCCACGTTGGACGGCCCGAAGCCGATGCCAATGAGGTCGTGAATCAACGGGGCGTCGCCAGGACGGACCTGAGCCATGTCACTCCCATCGTGCGGGGGGTAGCCGCCGCGCCGGGCAGGCCGGCAGCCGTCGGGTCGAGCGTCGGGAAGGGCGGAAGGCGGGAAGGGCGGAAGGCGGGCACGCCGACGGAGCCGCGACCCGAACTTAGGCAAGGCTAAGCTCATTGCGTCGAGGCTGTCGATAGACAAATCGGGCAGCGAAATCGAGACACTCCGTCAACTCGCTTACGCAAAGACACCGTTGCGGACTTAGGCAAGCCTTGCTTTACTCGACACCAGCCAACCCCCTGCTCCGAGGAGGAACCCCATGCGGGTCGTCATGTTCGGTTACCAGACCTGGGGCCACCGCACCCTGCAAGCCCTCCTGGACTCCGAGCACGACGTGGTGCTGGTCGTGACGCACCCCAAGAGCGAGCACGCCTACGAGAAGATCTGGAGCGACTCCGTAGCCGACCTCGCCGAAGAGCACGGCGTACCGGTGCTCATCCGCAACCGCCCCGACGACGACGAGCTGTTCGAGCGCCTCAAGGAGGCCGACCCGGACATCATCGTGGCCAACAACTGGCGGACGTGGCTCCCTCCCCGGGTCTTCAACCTCCCCCGCCACGGCACCCTGAACGTGCACGACGCGCTGCTGCCGAAGTACGCCGGCTTCTCCCCGCTGATCTGGGCGCTCATCAACGGCGAGACCGAAGTGGGCGTCACCGCCCACATGATGAACGACGAACTCGACGCCGGCGCCATCGTGCGGCAGGAAGCCGTGCCGGTGGGGCCCCGCGACACCGCCACGGACCTCTTCCACCGGACCGTCGACCTCATCGCCCCGGTCGTCGTGGGCGCGCTGGACGCCATCGCCTCCGGCCAGGCGCGGTTCACCGATCAGGACCGGTCCCAGGCGAGCTTCTTCCACAAGCGGTCCGTCGAGGACAGCCGCATCGACTGGAACTGGCCCGCGGCCGACCTGGACCGCCTGGTCCGCGCCCAGTCCGAGCCGTACCCGAGCGCCTTCACCTTCCACAAGGGCAAGCGGCTCGAGGTCCTGGCCGCGGTCGTGTCCGAGGGCCGCTACGGCGGCACGCCGGGGCGCGTCTTCTACCGCGAGGGCGAGGGCGTGGTGATCGTCGCGGGCGCCGACGCCCGTACCGGCCGCAACCACGGGCTGGCCATCACCCGGGTGCGCACCGAGGACGGCCGGGAGCTGCCCGCGGCCGAGCACTTCACCTCCATGGGCGGATACCTGACCCAGCGGCCCTGACCCCGGGGGCCGGCCGGTTCCCGTGACCGCTGCCCGCGCGGGCAGCGGTCACGGCGTCGTGCGGGGTGCGGGCAGGGTGAGCCGGGTGGCGGGATCGGCGGGCGGCAGGCCGATGGGGTCGGCGCCGTCGTGGTCGCGGGCGGCGTCCGCGAGCGGGCGGGTGCGTTCGGCCGCGCGGGCCATCCACGGCCAGATCTCGAAGGCCGCGGCGGGCGGCGCCGTCGCGCGCCCGGGCCCGCTGATCCACGTCGTCAGGGTGAACCGGCTGTCGGCGAACAGCCCGCTGGCGCACGTGGACGGGACGACCTCGTGGTAGGCGCTGGCCGGGAAGAACACGATGGTGTCGTGCTCGGGCTCGATCGTGCGGTAGGAGTCCGCCGGCCTGGCCCCGCCCTCGTTCAGCACGGTGTCGTACAGCCGCAGCCGTCCGCCGTCGAAGCCGCGGGGCCGGCGGTGCAGGTAGTACACCGCCGACACGGCCGTGCCGACGTCGCGGACCCGTGAGGCGTCGGTGTGCATGCCGTAGTGGCCGCCTTCGCCGTGCGCCGTCAGGACGGTCAGGGTCTGCGTGAGCGCGGTCCGGTGGCCGAGGACCTCCTGGACGAGCGGCAGGCAGTCCGCGAGGTGCGCGCTGAACACGGCGCTGGTCACGGGGAGTACGAGGGAGCTGCGGCCCTTGTGGGAGACCTGGCCCGACAGCGGGTCGAGGACCGTCCCCGCGTTGAAGTCGGCCTGCCGGGAGATCGCGTACTCCAGTAGGGTGGCGGCGCGCTCGGCGCCGAGGAAGTTCTCGAAGCGGCAAACGGGGGCCGCCACCACAGGAGCGGTGGACCACTGGTCGGAGGGGGGCAGGGCATCGGTACCGATTTCCCTGGACGCGGCCGGTTCCATCGCGTATCCACTCATGGCCCGGAACCGTACGCGGGGCCGCCGAAGCCGTCGAAGGAGCACGCGGGGCGCACGGGAGTACGCCGCCACGCCGGTACCCCGCCCCGCCCGGCGGTCGCCGGGCCAGGGCCCCCGCTGCCGCCCGGGGCCGGTCCGCCCGCGCCCACGGCACCGGACGGAGGGCTGGTCAGGCCGGTGATGGCGCCGGGTAGGGTGTGAGCGCAGCTGGTTCGCCCCGTCCGCCAGGCGGGATGCGTCGCAAGAGGGAACCCGGTGGGAATCCGGGACTGCCCCGCAGCGGTGAGCGGGAACGACCGCCGTCATACGCACTGGAGCCGGAACCGGTTCCGGGAAGCGACGGCCACTAGGTGCCCGCCGGGAGACCGGCAGGCGTGTCCGCGAGTCCGAAGACCTGCCACTGCCCGCATGCCGAAACGTCATGCGGGGTGCCGGAGAAGACTCTCCGGGGCCTTTCTGCCGCGACTCGCGAAGGAGAGTTGACGTGGCCGACCAGACCGCTGCCGCCGTGAGGTGCGTCGCCAAGAACCCGGGCGACTCCCGGGTGACGCTCGCCCACATCATGAGCGAGCACGACACCAACCTCTACGGCACCATCCACGGCGGCGTGGTGATGAAGCTCATCGACGACGCCGCCGCTGCCGCCGCCGGACGCCACGCCGACGGCCCCGCCGTCACCGTGGCCGTGGACGGGATGGCGTTTCTGGCACCGGTGCGCGCCGGTGACCTGCTCAGCGTCGACGCCGAGCTGGTACGCGCCGGCCGGACGTCGATGACGGTCGGCGTGCGCGTCGGGGCCGAGCGCTGGAACGCCTCGGGCCCCACCACGCAAGTGGCCACCGCCCGACTGACCTTCGTCGCCGTCAACGCCGAGGGCGAGCCGCGTCCCGTCCCCACCCTCGACGTCCCCGGGGCGCTTCCCTCGTAGGCGAAGGGCCGTACGCCCGGGGGCCCGTGAGGCTCCCGTCCGCGAACGGCCCCGGTGCGGCGCGGACATGCCTCCTCAGGTCCGGAACCGCGTGGCGCGAGCCGCCGTACGCGCCCCCCGTGCGCCCCTGCACGCCATCCCCACCCCTCGACGACCGTGCGCGGTTCCCCCCGGGCCGGCCGCACGCTCCCTCCCGACCGGCGCCGGTCGGCCCGGCCTGCGCCGAGCCGAGCCGAACCGAGCCGCCCCGGCCTGCCGCCGGCACGGCGCGAAGACCGTCCGACGCATCCGATCCGTCCATCCGATCCGTCCCGTCCATCCGATCCGTCCCGTCCATCCGATCCATCCGCGGTGAGAGGACCACCCATGCCCCGCATCCACCCCAAATCCCTGCTGTCCGCCCTCGCCACAGCCCTGTTGATATCCGGCTGCGGGGGCGCCGCCACGCCCTCCGCCGCCCCGCAGGCGGCTGCCGGCGTCAAGGGATTCCCGCTCACGGTCGACAACTGCGGCGTGAGCACGACCTATCAGCGCCCCCCGCAGCGCGCCGTCTCGCTGAACCAGCACGCCACCGAGGTCATGCTGGCCCTCGGCCTGGAGAAGTCGATGGTGGGCACCGGCTACCTCGACGACAAGATCCTGCCCGACTACCAGGCCGCCTACGACGGCGTGAAGGTCATCTCCGAGGAGTACCCCTCCTTCGAGGCGCTCCTGGAGGCCGAGCCCGACTTCGTCTACGGCGGGTGGAAGTCCACCTTCGACGAGAAGGAGGGGCGCGGCCGGGCCGCCTTCACCAAGGCCGGGATCAACACCCACCTCAACACCGAGGAATGCCCCACCGGACCGGTGAACGCGGCCTCCATGGACGAGGAGATCCGCACCCTCGGCAAGATCTTCGGCGTGCCCGAGCGGGCCGAGGAGCGGCTGGCGGCCCTGCACGCCACCCTCGACAAGGTCGAGGCCCAGCTCTCCGGCGTCACCCCGGTCAAGCTCTTCGTGTACGACAGCGGCGACAAGACGGCCTTCACCGCGGGCGGCAAGGGCATCGGCAACGACATGATGCGGCGGGCCGGCGGGGAGAACCTCTTCGCCGACCTGGACAAGGCCTTCGGCGACGTCTCGTTCGAGCAGGTCGCGCAGCGCGCCCCCGAGGCCATCGTCATCTACGACTACGGCGACCAGTCCGTCGAGGACAAGAAGAAGTTCCTGCTCGCCCACCCGGCGCTGAAGGACGTGCCCGCGATCAAGAACCAGCGGTTCGCGGTGCTGCCCCTGTCCTCCACGGTGCTCGGCGTGCGGATGCCCGCGGCCGTCGAGTCGCTGGCGAAGCAGCTCCACCCCGGCCGGGTCCGGTGACCGAGGTGAAGGCCCCGGCCCAGGCGGCCGGCCCCCGCGAGGAGGGCCGGCCGCCGGCCGCCGGGCGCCGCCCCGGGATCCCGTACGGCCTGGTGCTGGCCCTCCTGGGCCTGCTCGTGGCCGGCGCCGCGACGGCCGGGATCGCGGCGGGCTCCATCAGTGTCCCGGCCGACCAGGTGTGGAGCATCCTGCTGCACCGCGTGCACCCGGCCCTCGCCGAGCCGACGTGGACGCCGGTGCGCGAGACGATCGTCATCGACGTCCGCCTGCCCCGGGTGCTGCTGGCCGGCGTGGTGGGCGCGGGCCTGTCGGTGGCCGGGATGGCGCTCCAGGCGCTGGTCCGCAACCCGCTGGCCGACCCGATGCTGCTGGGCGTGTCCTCGGGTGCGTCGGTCGGCGCGGTGCTCGTGCTGGTCCTGAACCTGACCTTCTTCGGGCTGTTCACCCTCCCCGTCGCGGCCTTCTGCGGGGCCCTCGCCGCCCTGGTCGCCGTCTACTTCCTGGCCCGCTCCGGCGGCAGGATGACGACGGTGCGGCTGGTGCTGGCGGGTGTGGCCACGGCCGAGGTGCTGTCGGCGGTGGCCAGCTTCCTGGTCGTCACCTCGAACGATCCGCACAAGACGCAGTCCGCACTGCGCTGGATGCTCGGCGGACTGGCGGGCACCACGTGGACCACGGTGTGGATCCCGGTGGGTGCGGTCCTGATCGGTACGGCCGTCCTGCTGGGCGTCTGCCGGCCGCTCAACCTCCTGCTGGCCGGGGAGGAGGCCGCCGCGGCCCTCGGTCTGGACGTCCACCGATTCCGCGGCGCGCTGTTCACGCTGGTGGCCCTGATGATCGGCACGATCGTCGCGGTCAGCGGGCAGATCGGGTTCGTCGGGCTGATCATGCCGCACGTGGTGCGGCTGCTCGTCGGCGCCGACCACCGCCGCGCGCTGCCCGCCGCGGCCCTCCTGGGAGCCGCCTTCCTGATCACCGCCGATCTGGCCGCGCGGACCCTGATGAGCCCGGAGGAGATTCCCGTCGGCATCCTCACCGCCCTGGTCGGCGGACCCTTCTTCCTCTGGCTGATGCGACGGAAGGCCGCCCGATGACACACCCGACCGACCCGACCCGTCCGACCGGTCCGACCGATCCCGTCGACCCGGCGAACCGGCCGTCCGGCGGCCCCGGCCGTCTCGACGCCGAGGGCGTCAGCGTCGTCGTGAACGGCAGGGCCCTCGTCCACGAGGCGTCGCTGCACGTGGCGCCCGGCGAGGTGATGGGCCTGGTCGGCCCCAACGGGGCCGGCAAGTCCACGCTGCTGCGCACCTTTTACCGGGCGCTGCGTCCCACGTCCGGCCGGGTCCTGCTGGACGGCGAGGACGTCTGGCGGATGCCCGGCAAGCGGCTCGCCAGGCGTCTCGCGGCGGTACTCCAGGAGACCTCCGGGGACTTCGAGCTGACGGTGTACGACGTGGTCGCCATGGGCCGCACCCCGCACAAGCGGGCCTTCGCCGGTGACGATGCCGACGACCGGGACATCATCATGCGGTCGCTGGGAGAGCTCCACGTCGACGCCCTCGCCCACGCGCCGTTCGACCGCCTGTCGGGCGGCGAGAAGCAGCGGGTGCTGATCGCCCGGGCCCTCGCCCAGCGCACGGGGGCCATGGTCCTGGACGAGCCGACCAACCACCTGGACCTGCGCCACCAGTTGGACGCCCTGCGGCTGGTGCGGGGGCTCGGCGTCACCGCCGTGGTCGCGCTGCACGACCTGAACCTCGCCGCGGCCTTCTGCGACCGGATCTGCGTCATGGCCGGCGGCCGCGTCGTCACCACCGGGAAGCCCGAGGAGGTCCTCACTGCCCCGCTGCTGTCCGACGTGTACGAGGTGGAGGCGGAGGTCATCGAGCATCCCCGCACCGGGGTCCCCTTCGTCAGCGTCCTGCCCGGCCGGGAGCGGCCGTCCGGCGGCGGGGCGCCGCGGGCCCCTCGATAGGGCCCGGCCCGGGGCGGTTCACGCGGCCGTCCCGGCCGGGCGGGCGACGGGGTGCAGGGCCGCATGCTCCAGCGGTGCGGAGGGGTCGATGGACACGTCGAGCCCGGCCGGGTCCGCGCCCGCGCGCACCAGCAGGTCGCCGACCGCGGCGATCATCGCCCCGTTGTCGGTGCACAGGGTCAGCGCAGGGACCCGCAACTCGACGCCGGCCGCCGCGCACCGCTCCTCCGCCAGCGCCCGCACCCGCGAGTTGGCGGCGACCCCGCCGACGACGACGAGCGTCCGCACCCCGTACGCGCGGCAGGCGGCCAGCGCCTTGCGGGTGAGCACGTCCGCGACGGCTTCCTGGAGCGAGGCGGCGCCGTCGGCCAGCGGGATCTCCTCACCGAGGACGCGGTGCTGCTCGGCCCAGCGGGCGGCGGCGGTCTTCAGCCCGGAGAAGGAGAAGGCGTACGGGTCGTCGCCCGGCCGGGTCAGCGGGCGCGGGAACGCCACCGCGCGGCCGTTTCCTCCGCGGGCCGCCCGGTCGATCGCCGGCCCGCCCGGGTAGGGCAGTCCGAAGACGCGGGCCACCTTGTCGAAGCACTCCCCCGCCGCGTCGTCGACGGTGTCCCCGAGGTGCACGATCGGATCGCGCACGAGGTCCCGTACGAACAGCAGCGAGGTGTGCCCGCCCGAGACGATCAGCACCATGCACGGGTTCGGCAGCGGCCCGTGCTCCAGGGTGTCGGCGGCGACGTGCCCGGCGAGGTGGTGCACCCCGTACAGCGGGGCTCCGGCCGCGTACGCCAGGGCCTTCGCCCCGGCCAGGCCGACCTGAAGCGCACCGGACAGCCCGGGCCCGGTGGTGACCGCCACCGCGTCGATGTCCGAGATCCGCATCCCCGCCTGCCGCAGGGCCTCCCGCACGACCGGGCCGAAGGCCTGCAGGTGCGCCCGGGCGGCGATCTCCGGCACCACTCCGCCGAAGCGTGCGTGCTCGTCCATGCTCGACGCCACCACATGCGCGAGAAGCCGCCCGCCGGAGACGATCCCGGCCCCGGTCTCGTCGCAGGAGGACTCGATGCCCAGCACCACCGGAGAAGCCACGACGACCCCTTTCGCACATGTTCCGCAGTTGCTAACGATGTGCAATAAGGTACGCGGCCGGAGGCGGGTCCAGCGACACCCGATTCGAACTCCCGTACGAATCGAAGTGCGCGTTCCGGAGTGGTGTGCCAGCTTGGAGCGAGTGGGGGCCACTTCCCCGAAAGGGTGAAATCCAATGAACCGTGTTCTTTCAGCCGCAGTCAGCACTGTCTCCGCACTGGTGCTGTCCGCCGGAGGCGCCTCCGCCGCCCTGGCCGCGGGACCCACGGACGATCCGACCGCGGCCGCCGCGGAGCTGTGCAGCAACCTGAACGAACTCAAGGCGGACAACGCCAAGTTGAGGGCTCTGGATCCCGCCAGCGCCACCAAGGAGCAGATCCAGGAGGCGTACTCGGACGTCCAGGACGGCTGGAAGGACGTGGCGGAGTCCACCGCCACCTGGGAGGCGGCCCGCAAGGACGCCGTGAAGACGGCGGCCGACGACCTGAAGACCGCGTACGAGGCGCTGCCGGGCGACACCACCGGCCGCGACGCGGTGACGGCGCTGAAGCCGCACACCGAGAAGCTCGACACCGCGGTCACCGAGGCCCGCTCGGGCCTGAACTGCAGCTAGCGGCCGCACCCGGCGACGGGGCGTGCAGCGCGGGGCAGGGCGTCCATGACAGGGGCGCCCTGCCCCGCCCGTGTTTGACCGCCGTGGCCCCAGCCACTACTTTGCGTGGACACCGACCCCGACCACCGAAGGAGGCGACCGGCAGATGTCCACCTGCTCTGACCTGGCTCGCCTCGCCCACTGCACGGTGTGGGTTTCGGGCCGGATCGCACACGGCTGCTGACACGCCGTCCTGACGTGCCCTTCGCGGCACGTTCCGCGTTTCTTCGTCACCATTTCCTGGCACGCCCCTGTCGCGTGCCGTCTGGCGCCCGCTCCTGCCCTGTGGCGCGCCCGAACACAGAAAGCTGCCCGAACCTTGGCGAACACGATGAACCGACCGGTCACGCTCCGAAACGAAGGCCTGTGATGGCGGCGGCGAGGGTCACGGTCAACGGAAGAGAAGCACCGATCGCGCCGTCCGCACCCCACACCACCACGCTCGACTTCCTCCGCGAGCGCGGCCTGACCGGCACCAAGGAGGGCTGCGCCGAGGGGGAATGCGGCGCCTGTGCGGTCCTGGTGGCCCGTCCCGGAGTGAACAAGCCCACCGACTGGGTGGCGGTCAACGCCTGCCTGGTCCCGGTCGCGGCGCTCGACGGCCAGGAGGTCATCACCTCCGAAGGCTTCTCCACCGCCGGCGAACCGGGCACGCCGCCCACCCTGCACCCGGTGCAGGAGGAGATGGCGGTCCGCGGCGGCTCCCAATGCGGCTACTGCACACCCGGATTCATCTGCAGCATGGCCGCCGAGTACTACCGCCCCGACCGCTGCGCGCAGGCGGACCCGGACTCGGGTCCGGACTCGGGTCCGGACTCGGGCGCGGACGGCGCCGACGCCGAGCACGGTCCGAACGGGTTCGACCTGCACGCGCTGAGCGGGAACCTGTGCCGCTGCACCGGATACCGCCCCATTCGCGATGCCGCGTTCGCCGTCGGCACGCCCGGCGACGAGGACCCGCTCGCGCGCCGCCGTGAGCAGGCCCCGCCCGCACCGGCCGCCACCGCGTACACCCGCGACGACAGCGCGTTCCTGCGTACGAGCACCCTGGCCGAGACGCTGCGGCTGCTGCGCGAGCGCCCCGACGCCGTGGTGGTCGCCGGCTCCACCGACTGGGGCGTGGAGGTCAACATCCGCTCCCGCCGGGCGCGTTGCGTGATCGCCGTCGACCGGCTGCCCGAACTGCGGGGGCTGAGCGTCGCGTCCGACCGCATCGAGATCGGAGCGGCCCTGACCCTCACCGAGATCGAACGCCGCCTCGACGGCGAAGTCCCGCTGCTGGCACAGCTGTTCCCGCAGTTCGCGTCCCGGCTCATCCGCAACGGTGCCACCCTGGGCGGCAACCTGGGTACCGGCTCCCCCATCGGCGACAGCCCGCCCGTCCTGCTCGCGCTGGAGGCTTCGGTGGTGCTCGCCGACGCCGACGGGGAGCGCGAGGTCCCCCTGCGCGACTACTTCACCGGCTACCGTCAGAGCGTGCGCCGCCCCGGCGAGCTGATCCGCGCGGTGCGCATCCCGCGGCCGCTGGCGCCGGTCGCGGCCTTCCACAAGATCGCCAAGCGGCGCTTCGACGACATCTCCAGCGTCGCGGTCGCCTTCGCCCTCGACGTCGAGGACGGGATCGTCCGCAGGGCGCGCATCGGCCTGGGCGGCGTGGCCGCCACCCCGATCCGCGCCCTCGCCACCGAGGCCGCCCTGGAGGGCAGGCCGTGGGCGGCGCGGACCGTCGAGGCAGCGGCCCTGGTCCTGCGGGCCGAGGGCACACCGATGGACGACCACCGCGCCAGCGCCCGCTACCGCTCCGCGATGCTCGGCCAGAGCCTGCTGAAGCTGCACGCGCACACCACCGAGGCGGTCTCGTCATGAGTCAACTGTCCGCACGCCCCGAGAAGCCCGTCGTCGGCGTCTCGATGCCGCACGAGAGCGCGTCCCTGCACGTCACCGGCGCGGCGCTCTACACCGACGACCTGGTGCACCGCACCAAGGACGTGCTGCACGCCCACCCGGTGCAGGTCATGAAGGCCCACGGCACGATCACCGCGCTGCGCACCGCGCCCGCGCTCGCCGTGCCCGGTGTGGTCCGCGTCCTGACGGGTGCCGACGTACCCGGCGTGAACGACGCCGGGATGAAGCACGACGAACCGCTCTTCCCCGACCAGGTCATGTTCCACGGCCACGCGGTCGCCTGGGTGCTCGCCGAGACCCTGGAGGCGGCCCGGCTCGGTGCGGCGGCCGTCGAGGTGGAGCTCGACGAGAAGCCGTCCGTGATCACGCTGCGGGAAGCGATGGAGGCGAACAGCTTCCACGGCGCCCGCCCCGAGATGTTGGCCGGCGACGTCGATGCCGGATTCGCCGACTCCGCGCACGTGTTCACCGGCGAGTTCCAGTTCTCCGATCAGGAGCACTTCTACCTCGAGACGCACGCCGCACTGGCGCACGTCGACGAGAACGGGCAGATGTTCGTCCAGAGCAGCACCCAGCACCCGTCGGAGACGCAGGAGATCGTCGCCCACGTGCTCGGCCTGCACAGCCACGAGGTGACCGTGCAGTGCCTGCGGATGGGCGGCGGCTTCGGCGGCAAGGAGATGCAGCCGCACGGGTTCGCGGCCGTCGCCGCGCTCGGCGCCCTGCTGACCGGCCGGCCGGTCCGGGTACGGCTCAACCGGACGCAGGACCTGACCATGTCGGGCAAGCGCCACGGGTTCCACGCCGCGTGGAAGATCGGCTTCGACGCCGAGGGCCGCATCCAGGCCCTGGACGCCACGCTGACCGCGGACGGCGGCTGGAGCCTGGACCTGTCCGAGCCGGTCGTGGCCCGCGCGCTGTGCCACATCGACAACACCTACTGGATCCCCAACGCCCGTGTCGCCGGCCGCATCGCCCGGACCAACAAGGTCTCCAACACCGCCTTCCGCGGCTTCGGCGGACCGCAGGGCATGCTGGTGATCGAGGACATCATGGGCCGGTGCGCGCCGCTGCTCGGGCTGGATCCGATGGAGCTGCGCGCCCGCAACTTCTACCGGCAGGGCCAGACCACGCCGTACGGACAGCCGGTCGCCCACCCCGAACGGATCTCCACCGTCTGGCAGCAGGTCCAGAACGACGCCGGCCTCGCCGACCGCCGGCGCGAGATCGCGGCCTTCAACGCCGCGCACCCGCACACCAAGCGGGCGCTCGCGCTCACCGGGATCAAGTTCGGCATCTCGTTCAACCTCACCGCCTTCAACCAGGCCGGCGCACTGGTGCTGGTCTACAAGGACGGCTCGGTCCTGATCAACCACGGCGGCACCGAGATGGGGCAGGGCCTGCACACCAAGATGCTGCAGGTGGCCGCGACCACCCTCGGCATCCCGCTGCACAAGGTGCGGCTGGCCCCGACGCGCACCGACAAGGTGCCCAACACCTCCGCCACCGCCGCCAGCGCCGGGGCGGACCTCAACGGCGCCGCGGTGAAGAACGCCTGCGAGCAGATCCGCGAGCGGCTGCTCCAGGTCGCCGGCACCCGGCTGGGGGCGAACGCCTCGGACGTGCGGATCGTCGAGGGCGTCGCGCGCGTCCTCGGCCGCGACGAGGAGCTGGCCTGGGACGACCTGGTGCGCACCGCGTACTTCCAGCGGGTCCAGCTGTCCGCGGCCGGCTTCTACCGCACCGAGGGCCTGCACTGGGACGCGAAGGCCTTCCAGGGCTCCCCGTTCAAGTACTTCTCCTACGGCGCCGCCGCGGCCGAGGTGGAGGTGGACGGCTTCACCGGCGCGTATCGGATCCGGCGGGTGGACATCGTGCACGACGTCGGCGACAGCCTCTCCCCGATGATCGACATCGGTCAGGTCGAGGGCGGCTTCGTGCAGGGCGCGGGCTGGCTGACCCTCGAGGACCTGCGGTGGGACGGCGGCGACGGGCCGAACCGCGGCCGGCTGCTGACCCAGGCGGCGAGCACCTACAAGCTGCCGAGCTTCTCGGAGATGCCCGAGGAGTTCAACGTCAGGCTGCTGGAGAACGCCACCGAGGAGGGGGCGGTCTACGGGTCCAAGGCGGTCGGCGAGCCTCCGCTGATGCTGGCGTTCTCGGTGCGGGAGGCGCTGCGGCAGGCCGCCGCCGCGTTCGGGCCGAGCGGGGTCAGCGTCGAGTTGGCCTCGCCCGCGACGCCGGAGGCGGTGTACTGGGCGATCGAGGCGGCGCGCCAGGGCCGTGTCTCCCCGGCCGACGACGCCCCCACCGGGGCAGAAGTGCTGAGCGGTGCCTGACATGACGTGGATCGCCGCGGTCGCGCGGTTGCGGGCACGGCGGGAGCCCGGCGTGCTCGTGACCGTCGCGACCGTGCGCGGCCATGCCCCGCGCGACGCCGGTGCGAAGCTCGTCGTCGGGCGGAGCGAGACGTGGGGCTCGATCGGCGGCGGCAACGTCGAGGCCGTCGCGATCGACCGGGCCCGGGAGATGATCGATGCCGCGAAACCGGAGCCGGAGCTGATCGATTTCGCCCTGAACGACAAGGTGGCCAACCGGCACGGTGTGCAGTGCTGCGGAGGCACGGTCTCCGTGCTGCTCGAACCGCTCCCGGTGGTGCCGGCGGTGGCGGTCTTCGGCGTGGGGCACGTCGGGCTGGAGCTGGCCCGGATCCTGGCGCGTCAGGACCTCGACCTCCATCTGATCGACACCCGCTCGGACGTCCTCGCCGAGCAGCGGCTGCGCGTGCTGGCCGACGCGGTGGCGCAGGTGCACGTCCACCACACGCCGCTGCTGCCCGAGGAGGTGCTGGAGGAGCTGCCGCGCGGCACCCACGTCCTGGTCATGACCCATGACCATGCCGAGGACGCCGCACTGTGCGACGCCGCCCTGCGCACGGCCCACCTCGGCTCCATCGGGCTGATCGGATCGGCGGCCAAGTGGGTGCGGTTCCGCAAACGCCTCGCCACCGAAGGCGGCCACGACGAGGCGGCCATCGCCCGGATCAAGACCCCGATCGGGCTGGCCGACCTCACCGGCAAGGCGCCCGCCACCATCGCCGTGAGCGTCGCCGCCGATGTGCTGCGCACCCTCGAGGCCGAGGCGTACTGAACCCCGCGGCCGGACCGGCGGAGGTGGTGAAGGTGCCCCGCGGGTGTGCGCGCACACCCGCGGGGCACCTCCCGGCGCTCGCGTCACAGCAGGTCGGCGCGCGCTGCGCCCACCCGGGGCCGGCGCGCGGGACACTGTGACTGACGCCCGCAGCGCTGCCGGATGGAGCAGCGCCTCTGGCTCTCGTTGCGGACATCGACCAGCATGAGGACAGCGGGACCGGCGGACGAGATGGGCACGCATGCGCGCCACTGAGAGCAACCAGGACTATCCCTTCGCTGTCACGGACACGGCCGCGGCGCTGCTCGACGACTCCGGGACGGTCACCGCCTGGACACCGGCGGCCGAAGCCCTGCTGCAGCGCCGGTCCGCGGACGTGTGCGGCCGGCCGGCACGGGACCTCCTGGCGGACGCGGGCAGCTGGGCGGCGGTGCTGGCACAGGGCGGGCGGGGCGGCGCGCGGGAGCGGGAGGGGTGGCAGGGCCGGGCCACGCTGCGGCACGGCTCGGGCCGAGAGCTGGAGGTCGGCTTCCGCGTCATCCCGCTGGACCACGGCGCGCCCGGGGGCGCGGCCCGCTGCCTCGTGCTCGGCGCGCCCCTGGAGCTGGTCGCCCGCTGGCGGCAGGACCACGCCTTCACGCACGAACTGTTCCTCCAGGGCCGCGTGGGCCTGGCCGTCTTCGACGCGGACCTGCGCCTGCTGCGGACGAACACGCACCTGCTGCCGTACACCGGCGTGCCCGTCGACCTGGGCGGCCGGCGCCTGGCCGACTTCCTGTGGGCCGAGGACGCGGGGATCATCGAGGACCGGCTGCGGGAGGTCCTGCACACCGGGAACCCCCTGATCGGGTTCAACGCCACCACGCGCACCCTGGACGACCCGAGGGGCGGCCGGATCGTGACCATCCAGGCCTTCCGGCTACAGGAGCCCGACGGGCATCCGATGGGGGTGGCGACGGTGTTCACCGACGTCACCGACCACGAGCGGTCGCGCGGGCGCCTGGACCTGCTCTACCGCGCGACCGGAGCGCTGGGCGGTTCGCTGTCGGTGCTGCGCACCGTCGAGGACCTGGTCGCAGTCCTGGCGCCCACGTTCGGCGACTGCGCCGCGGTGGATCTCGCGGAGACCGTTCTGACCGGCGGCGAACCACCCGCCCAGGGGCACCAGCCGCTGCCCCTGATCCGGATGGCGGTCGCCGGGGCGGACCCGGACGTGCTGCGCACGGGTACGGCCCATTTCGCGGATCCCCCCGCCCCGGCCGCTTCCCCGCCGGCGGCGAACGGGCCGGGCGCGAACGAGCCGGGCGCGAACGAGCCGGGCGCGAACGAGCCGGGTGCGAACGAGCCGAACGCGGACGAGCCGGGCGCGCACCGGTCCGGCCCGACCCGGACGCGGGAGTGCCGGGGAGAGCTGGCCACCGGCCTCGGCACCCCGCCCGGGGCGGCCCTGGGCGAGGCGGCCCCGGAGTGGGCCGCCGCCGTCCCGGGCGCCCATTCGGCGATGACGGCGCCGCTGTGCGCACGCGGCATCGGGTTCGGACGGCTCATGCTCTGGCGCACCGGGGACACTCCCCCGCTGGAGGAGGACGACCTGGCGCTCCTGGAGGAGATCGCCGCCCGCGCGGCCGTCGCCGTGGACAACGCGCGGCGGTACACCAAGGAGCGCCGCACCGCCGTGGGCCTGCAGCGCAGCCTGCTGCCGCCGGCCACCGCGGAGACGCCCGCTCTGGAAGCCGCCAGCCTCTACCTGCCCGCGGACACCGACAGCGGCGTGGGCGGCGACTGGTTCGACGTCATCCCCCTGTCCTCGGCCCGGGTCGCCCTGGTGGTCGGCGACGTGGCCGGCCACGGGCTGTACGCCACGGCGATGATGGGCCGCCTGCGCAGCGCCGTACGCGCGATGGCGGACCTGGAACTGGAGCCCGAGGAGCTGCTGGCGCACGTGGACGACATGGTCCTGCAGGTCGTCGCCGAGGCCGAGAGCGAGGACACCGAGGACGGCGAGGCGGGCCCGCCGGCGCCCAGCGGGCCGGCCGGGGCCACCTGCCTGTACGCCGTCTACGACCCGGTCACGCGGCACTGCGTCATGGCGAGCGCCGGACACCCGCCTCCGGCCGTGGTCAGCCCGGACGGAACCGTGGAGTACGTGGAGCTGAGCCCCGGCCCGCCGCTGGGGGTCGGCGGCTGGCCCTTCGAGCCGGTCGAACGCGAACTGCCGGCGGGCAGCGTCCTCGCCCTGTACACCGACGGGCTGATCGAGCGCGGGGAGGGCGACATCGACCAGGGCATGCACGACCTGGCGGACCGGCTGCTGCGCGCGGACGTGCTCGGCCGGCCGCTGCGCCAGGCCCGGCACGACATCGTGGAGGGGCTGCCGCCGGGCAGGCTGAGGGACGACGTCACCCTGCTGCTGGCCCGTACCCGGGTGGTGGACGCGGGCTCCCTCGCGACGTGGCAGCTCGACGCGGACCCGGCGGTCGTCGCCGACGCGCGCCATCTCGTCCTGGAGCAGCTGAGCACCTGGGAGCTGGATGAGCTCGCGTTCAGCACCGAGCTCATCGTCAGCGAGCTGGTCACCAACGCCATTCGCCACGCCGGCGGGCCGGTCCGGCTGCGGCTGATCCGGGCGGACACCCTGACCTGCGAGGTCTCCGACTCCAGCAACACACAGCCGAGGATGCGGCGGGCACGGAACTCCGAGGAGGGCGGCCGCGGCCTGTACATCGTCGCGCAGCTCTCGCACCGCTGGGGCAGCCGCTACACCGCGGGGGGCAAGACCGTCTGGTCCGAGCAGAGCCTGCCCCTGGCCTGAGGGTCCGGCCGGTGGCTTGCGGGGCGCCGGCCGCTGCCGCATAGTCCGAGGTATGGACGCGCGCGAGGCAGCGCTCCGACGGGCACACGGCCATGCCGTCCGCTGGCTGGCGAGCCTGCACGACCGCCGGGTTCCCGCCCGCGCCTCGGTCGACGAGATCGTGCGCGCGCTCGGTGACGAACTGCCCGACGCCCCCAGCCCGCCCGCCGACGTCGTGGACCTGCTCGCCGCGGCCTGCGAGCCGGGGCTCACCGCGTTTCCCGGCGGCCGCTTCTACGGCTTCGTGGTCGGGGGCACCGAACCGGCCGCGCTCGCCGCGGACTGGCTGGTCAGCGCCTGGGACCAGAACTGCGTGATGCGCGCCGCCTCGCCCGCGTGCGCGGCGGTGGAGGAGGTGGCCGGCGCGTGGCTGCTGGATCTGCTCGGCCTGCCGGGCACCGGCGCCGTCGGCTTCACCACGGGTGCCACGATGGCCAACTTCACCTGCCTCGCCGCCGGGCGGGACGAGGTGCTGCGGCGCGCCGGCTGGGACGTCCCCCGCGACGGGCTCACCGGCGGCCCGGGCGTCCGCGTCATCGCGGGCGAGGACCGCCACATGGCCGTCGACCTGGCGCTGCGCTACCTGGGGCTCGGCCGGCCCGAGCTGGTGGCGGCGGACGGGCAGGGGCGCATGGACCCGGCGGCCCTGCGCCGCGCCCTGGCGGCCGGCGGGCAGCGCCCGACGCTCGTGGTCCTGCAGGCCGGAGACATCCACTCCGGGGCCTTCGACCCCTTCCCCGAGGCGATCGGTGCCGCGCGCGAGGCGGACGCGTGGGTGCACGTGGACGGCGCCTTCGGACTGTGGGCGGCCGCCTCCCCCAGGTACGCGCACCTGACGGCGGGCTGCGCGGACGCCGACTCCTGGGCGACGGACGCCCACAAAACCCTGAACGTCCCCTACGACTGCGGCCTCGCCCTCGTGCGCGACCCGTCCGCGCTCCGGGCGGCGATGGGGCTGCGCGGCGACTACCTCATCCAGGACGAACAGGGCGACCCGGTCGACAAGGTGCCGGAGCTCTCCCGGCGCGGCAGGGCCTTCACCGTGTGGGCGGCGCTCAGGTCGCTGGGCCGGTCAGGCGTGGCCGGCCTCGTCGAGCGGCTGTGCGGGCACGCCGCCGCGTTCGCCGCCGGCATCGCCGGGACGGACGGCGCGACCGTCCTCAACGAGGTGGTGTTCACCCAGGTCTGCGCCGGGTTCGGCGATGACGAGCGCACGGAACGGGTGCTCGCCCGGCTGCTCGACGACGGCACGGCGTGGATCAGCGGCTCCACCTGGCGCGGGCGGCGCGTCATGCGCATCTCGGTGAGCAACTGGTCGACGACCGACGAGGACGTGGCGCGCGCCCTCACGGCGATCCGGCGGGCGGCCGCCGGCGCCTGAGGCCCGGCCGGCGCGACGCGGCTGCGGCGGGATGGCAGACGGACAGGCCGGTGGGGCGTTCGGCCAGGGCGGGGCCGAACGCCGGCCGGGTGGCGATCAGCCCGTCGAGCAGGGAGCGCAGGGCGAGCCCCTCGGGGGTGAAGGTGGTCATCAGGGCGGTCTGGGCGAGGCTGTGCTCAGCCAACTGGGCCCCGACTGGGCGGCGTTCGCGGTGGTAGGTGTCCAGCAGGCCGTCCGGCGCCCGGCCGTTCGGGGCCGCGGCCGGCTTCCAGCCCAGGCTGTGCGCGTCCTGGATGCCGACGTTCTGCCGACTCTCCCGGCGGGGAAGTGCTGGTGCACGGCGTCGCCCGCCAGCAGCACGCGGCCGCGCCGGTACGCGGCGGCCAGCCGGGTGGCGTTACGGGCCTGGGGCAGGAAGAGGGTGGACGGGAAGGGCGTGTCCAGGTCCCGGACGTCGAGCCGGGTGTCGAGCACGGCGAAGTGGCCGGCCGGGATCCGCAGGCCTTCGGCGAGTAGCGGCCTGCCCGGGGAGCCGGACCCGCGGGTCGGCGAGCCGGTCCGCCGCTACCGCCGCGCCCTGCTCGCCCACCGCGACGGGGCGGCACTGGTCGTGGGCACCTACGCCGCCGAACCGCACACCCTGGCTCTGGCCGAAGCGGTCGTCGGCGCGCTCCTGGACGGCGGCCGGGGCGAGCGGGAGGCCGCCCGGACCACCTGGGCGCTCGTCTACTTCACCCTCGGCCTCACCCAGGAGGAGCAGGCGGCCGAGCGCCAGCCCCTGGGCGGCCGGCCGGCCGACGCGGTCTCCGAGGCGAGCCACCCCGCCGTCCACCGAACCCTCGGCCACATGGCCGCCGGGTCCTTCGACGCGCGCTTCGAGTTCGGGCTGGGCTCGCTCCTCGGCCGGCGCTGAGCCGCGCGGGTCAGGCCTCGCCGACGGTCCTGCGGGCGCAGTGCCGGACGACCGAGGCGAGGTCCCCCTCCGACCGCAGCAGGGCCCGCTGGACGCGCGCCCCGTTGCCGTGCTCCAGGAGGCCGGCGATCCCGGCCCGGACGAGCTCCTCGTCGCCGGAGTCGGCCAGCGCGTCCTCGACGTGCCGGTACAGCGCTTCGAGCGCCTCCTCGGGCGAGGCCTCCCGGAGCGTTTGCGGGTGCAGCAGCGGGCCGTCGAGCCCCGACCGGCCCGCCTGCCAGGACGCGAGCCGGAGCAGGCCGGTGCTGACCCGCGCGGGGGGCTCGCCGGCCTGCCAGGCCCGGGCCGCGGTCTCCACCAGGGCCCGCACGAGGGCGGCGAGCAGGACGGGGGTCGACGCGTCGAGGCACACGTCCGCCACCCTGATCTCCACGGTGGGGTAGGACGCGGACAGCCGTGCGTCGAACCAGAGCATTCCGCGGTCGCGGAGCACCCCCGAGTCCACCATGGCCCGCACTTCCGCGTGGTAGCGGTCCGCGGAGCCGAACACGTCCACTGGGCCCGCCGAGGGCAGCCGGTTCCACACCCGGCTCCGGTAGCTGCCGTAGAGGGTGTCCTCGCCCTGCCAGAACGGCGAGTTCGCGCTGATGGCGGTCAGCACGGGGAGCCAGGGCCTGATGCGGTCCAGTACGCCGACGCCCTCCTCGTCCGACTCGACGGACACGTGCACGTGGCAGCCGCAGGTCAGCTGCTCCTGGGCGGTCATGCCGAACTGCCTCGCCACCCACGCGTAGCGGCGCCCCGGGGACATCGAGGGCCGCACGGCCAGCGGGGAGGTGGCGACGGCGGCCACGGCCGCTCCGGCCACCGCGGCGTGCCGGGCGGCCTCGGCGCGCCACCGGACGATCTCGTCCCGCAGCTCGCCCATCTCCGTCACCGGCTTGGTGGCGAACTCGACCTGCTCCTCCTGGAGCTCCGCCTCGAACGTGTGGCCGCCCTCCTCGCCGTTCTCCGCGCCGTCGGCTCCGGCGGCCCGGTCGGCCGCGGCGAGCACGGCTCCCGCCACCGCCAGCGGCTCCCCGGTGTCCTCGTCCACCAGCAGCAGCTCTTCCTCGACTCCCACGCTTCGCATGCGACCGCCCATCATCATTTCGTCGTCCGTCCCGGCCTACCCGCTCGATCCGGACGCACACGGGGTCACACGGCCATCGGTCGCCCGGTCGGACGCATCGGGGCGTTTCGCGGGACGCGGGACGGCCGGGAAGGCAGGGTGGCGTCATGGACCGCCGACAGATCAGCTCCATCGCCCACACCGACCACCCCGTCGCCGCTCCGCTGAGCGACGGTTCCGTACGCACCCTCCTCGACCGGGCCCGGCCCGGCACCGGCGCCCGGCTGCTCGATCTCGGGTGCGGATCCGGGACGTGGCTGATGCGCGCACTGGCCGCCCGCCCGGACCTGCGCGCCGACGGCGTGGACAGCGACGCGCAGGCCGTCGCCGCCGCCCGCCGCGCCGCCGAGGAGGCGGGGCTCGCCGACCGGATCGCCTTCCACGCACAGGACGCCGCGCAGTTCAGTTCCCCGCACCGGTACGGCCTGGTGCTCAGCATCGGCGCCACGCACGCCTTCGGCGGCCTGCTGCCCACCCTGAAGGCCGCCGACAGCCAGCTCGCCCCGGGCGGCAGCGTCCTGCTCGGCGAGTGCTTCTGGGAACGCGAACCCGGCCGCGAGATCCTCGACGCCGGTTTCGCCGCCGATGACTACGACGACCTCGCGGCGACGGTCGACCACGTCTCGGCCGCCGGCTGGGTGCCGCTCCACGGGCACGTCAGCACCCTCCAGGAGTGGGACGACTACGAGTGGTCCTGGACCGGGTCGCTCTCCCGCTGGGCCCTCGACCATCCGGAGCACCCGGACCACGCCCAGGCCCTCGAGGCCGCGGCCGCGCACCGCGCGGCATGGCTCCACGGCTACCGGGGCACCCTCGGCTTCGTCACCCTCCTCCTGCGCCGCGCGAACCGAACCTAGGTTCGGTCCGCGCGGTGCGGCCGCGTCAGAGGCGGTGGAGATGCCGCAGCACGGCGTGCGGCACGGCCATGTCGACGACGGCGGCGGACGCCGGGCCCGCCCCGGCGGCTTCGGCCGGCAGCACCAGCGCGGCATCGAGCGCCGACGCGAGAGCGGTGGCGGCCGATGCCGCGGCGAGGTGGCGGATGCCGCCGTCCGCGCCGTACCCGATGCTCGACACCACCGGAATGCGGCCGCTGTCGAGGAACACGCGGAGCACCCCCGGATCGACCCGCACCTCCTGTCCCTCGCCGACCTCCAGCGTGCGGCCGTCCTCACCCGTGAGGCCGACCGCCAGCGTGGTGTGCTCGTTGAGGCTCTGCACGAGCCGCCGCTGTACGGAGCCGGCGACATGGGTGCGCAGCGCCGCCGGGCCGTCGTCCAGCCAGGCCGGGAGGTGCGGGCCGCCGTCGTGCACCAGGACGGTCCTCACCCCGCTGTACCGCAGGAAGCCGATGTCGCCGCAGAACGCGTGCCGCAGCCCGTCGTCGGCGAGCACGGGGTGCCCGGCCACCACGACCACGGTCCGGCCGTGCAGCTCCCTGATCCGGGGCAGGACGGCGACGAGCGATGCGGCCACGTCCCGGGCGGTGCCGGGGTGTGCTTCCGGTGCCACGCCTCGGCTCAGCCGTCGGTCCGCTGGTACAGCGTCCCGTCGCTCCAGATCCGGGCGACCCTGCCCCACTCGGCGGCGGAGGCCACGTCGGGGAAGAAGCCGTGCCCGTTGAGGTTGGCGCTGGTGTTGCACAGCACGGGGACGCCGCTGAGCCGCCGGTAGGCGGTCAGCACGGCGAAGAGCAGGTCGTCGTCCGCCGGGCCGACCGTCTGCAGGCGCGCGGTGCCGTCCAGGTGGATGACCGCGGGGATCCGGTCCACCCACGGCGCCCGGACCTCGTGGTCGAAGAGCATGTGCGGGTCCGGAGTGCCGGGAGCGAAGATCTCCGGTGCGTCGGCCTCGAGGCAGATGGGGGCGACGGGCCGGTAGGGCTCGCGGTCCTTCACCCGGTTCAGCTCGTCCTTCATCGACGCGCTGACGGGCGCCGCCAGGATGCTGCGGCCGCCGAGTGCGCGGGGGCCGAGTTCGGCCCGCCCGTGCAGGACCACCACGGGCTCTCCGGTCTCGTGGAGGATCGCGGCGAGCTCCTCCGGAGCGCAGGCCGACGCCGACCAGCCGGCCGGCAGCTCGGGGGACGGCGTCAGCGCCGGGCCCAGCCTCGGGTTCCACGCGAGCGGTGCCAGACCGCCCTGCTGCGCCAGGCCCAGGACGGCCGCTCCGATGGCGGAGCCGGAGTCGTTGGGGAACGGCGGGACCCACACGTCGCGGAAGTCCGGCGCTTCGCGCAGCGCGCTGTTCCACTTGATGTTGAGCGCGCAGCCGCCGGCGAAGCACAGGTTCCACGGGCCCTCGCCCTTGGCGGCGCGGACCTTGGCGGTGATCCGCTCGACCAGAAGGCCCTCGAAGAAGGCGTGCACGCTCGCCAGGACGTCCTCGTCGCTGATCCCGTTCTGCGACACCCGGGCGCGGACGGCGGAGAAGAACTCGTGGATGGGGGGCACGGACGGCTCGAAGAGGCTGCCGTACCCGCCGACCGTCGCGCGGTACTCCACGGCGGCCGGCTCATCGCTCTCGAAGACCCGGTGGAACTCCTCCCGCAGGACCGCGACGACGCTCTCGTCCACCCGGCCCAGCGCGATGTACGCCATGAGCTTGCCGGCGACCGAGAGGTCGTCGACCGTGGGCGACTGGACGGTCTTGCGGAAGGGCCCGAAGTGGTGTCCCGCGATGGCGTACGCGTGGCCGATCAGGGGGAAGAGCTCGCCCAGGTTCTCCACGCCGTCGCGCGGGTCCGCCCAGTAGAGGCGGGGGAAGAGACCGCCGTCCCAGACCAGGACGAAGGAGCCCTCGCCGCGCTCGGCGAAGGGGCTGGACGCGTAGGCGCTCGCCACGTGGCCGGCCGCGTGCGGGTAGCTGGTGTACGGGTAGCTGCCGCCGTCCATCGGGAAGGTGCCCGAGACGCTCGGCGCGTCCAGCTTCGGGCAGGCCGCCGACTCCCGGTACGGGCCGACCACGACCTCCGCGGGCGCCCCCCGGTCGAGGAGGGCCACCGTTCCGGAGACGTCTCCGTCCCAGCCGTCGATGACCCACTGGTCGACGTCGTCCGGCTTGTAGCCGAAGTCGGAGAGGACTCCGGGGATCAGGCTGAAGTCGGCGACGGTGCTGTAGCGCAGGCCGTTCCCCAGCTTCTCCATCTCCACACTGAACACGAGACGGTCGCCGTCGAGCAGGGCGACGGCACCGTCATGTGTGAGTTTCAAGCCGCAGATTATCAACTGGGTCACTCCTTGGTCTGCTTGAGTCGGCACGCGGGCGTGCTTCGGTTTCCGGACTGCTCGGAGGTGAGCCTCAACCGGTAGAGGGTGGATTTTCGGCCCGGACGGAAAAGAGTGCGCCATTCCTCACGGGTCTCGCTCGCCGGGACTTCCGTGAAGCCGAGCTTCCCGAACCATTCCCCGCCGTGCCGGGTCAGGGCCAGCAGAGAGCTGTAGCCCAGTTCTCTGGCGGTGCTCTCGGCGATACCGACCAGGTCCTGGCCGATTCCCCGGCCCTGCCGGTCGGCCGCGATGCAGAGGTTGTAGACGACGAGGCCGTTCCCGGCCGGCGCCACCCCGGCGCAGCCGACCAGCCGATCCCCTTCGCAGGCGACCACGAAGTCCTGTGCCACGGCCGCGAGTTCGACCAGCGGGCGAGCGACCAGCAGGCCCTGTTCGACGAACGGGGCGGAGAGCAGCGCGATCTGCTCCGCGTCCTCGGGGCGCGCGGGTCTGGCGACGAGCACGTCCGGCGCGCTCCCGCTCCGGGGGGCGGTCAGCACGGACTCACGCACCCTGCGCACCACCCGGCGGGGCGGGCGGGCTGCCGGCGAAGCCCAGCCCGAAGTGCTGCTCGACCGGCATGAGTTCGATCATGTTGACGTTGACGCGGGCAGGCTGCGAGAGACACCAGGCCACCGCCTCGGCCACGTCCTCGGCGGTGAGCGGCTCGATGTCCCGGTAGAGGGCATCGGCGGACTCCTCGTCCCCGTCGTAGCGGACCTTGGCGAACTCCGTCCTCGCCATGCCCGGGGCCACACAGCTCACCCTGACGCCGGTCCCCTGGAGGTCGACGCGCATGTTCAGGGACAGCTGGTGGACGAACGCCTTGGTGGCGGCGTAGACGTTCCCGCCCATGTACGGGTAGTTCGCCGCGATCGAGCCGATGTTCACCACGTGTCCGGAGCCGCGCGAGACGAGCCGGGGAAGCACGAGGCCGCTGAGGTTCAGCAGGCCGGTGATGTTGGTGTCGATCATTTCGCGCCAGGAGTCGTCGCTGCCCGACTGGAGGGGGCCGAACCCCCGTGAGAGACCTGCGTTGTTGACGAGCACTGAGATGTCGCGGAACTCCGCCGGCAGCTCGTCGAGGGCCAGGGCCAGCCCTTCCCGGTCGCGCACGTCGGCGACCAGCGGCAGGATCGCCCCTGTGGTGTCCTCGTCCGCCAAGAGCTTCAGACGGTCCGCTCTGCGCGCCAGCGCCACCACGGAGTAGCCCTGCCGGCACAAGACCTGGGCAATTCTCCTGCCGAATCCCGATGACGCACCCGAGACCATGGCTACGCCGCGCTTTTCCTGCGCCATGCACACCCCCTCGGCCCCGTTGCGCTGTATCGCCACGAAACCTTCACGCGTTCATCCCACACCCCCGTCAGGGGCGGGGTTCTGGACACCTGCTGCGGCGGCATTGGGATCTCCTCGCACGCCGACCGGCCAGAGGTACGCCTCAATACGTCGAAACACCCTGGCCGACAAGGCTCCAGGTCGACCGACCTCTTACCCGTAAATTCCTCGCCAGTGAATCACGGGCCGAAACGGTGATCGAGCTTTCTCCGTGCGCCTTCCAGCCGACCGGAAGCGGAACTCGAGGCAGACTCGACCGGACTCATAAACCATGGGGGCGGAAAAGCCCGTGGAGAGGCCCGCCGTGACGCGGACGACGGCAGGGAGAGGCGCAATTCATCCGTTGACATTCCAAGTCCATTCCGTGATAGGAATGTTGGCAACTAGGCAGGGGTCGTGTATCTCGAATCGAGTTCCCACTCGAGGGTCAGTACATGACGGCCGCTCCGCCGAATCCTCATACCGCGTCCACCGTTGAAGCCGTTCCGGCCGCCGGGCACGGACCGTTCGCGACGACCGCTGAACGCCACCTTCGACTGACAAGGGAAACAGTGTGCCTCCATTCAGAAGCGTCCCGTTCGCGCGGCCTTCCTAGGCCGGCCGCAGACGACCTGCGGGGGCGGCTGTGAACGGGGCGGCCGTGACGCCGGGGCCCCTCGTGGAGTGGGACCCGCCGCACACCGCCAAGGCGCTCCTGGTGTGCCTGCCCCACGCGGGTTCCGGCGCCTTTCAGTTCCGCCCCTGGCAGGAGCTGCTCGGCCCGGACGTGGCGCTGCTGGCCGTACAGCTGCCGGGCCGCGAGAGCCGGTGGCGCGAGGAGCCCGCGACCGGCATGGCGCAGGTGCTCGACGAGCTGGCGCCGGCGCTGGCCGCCCGGCTCGACCTGCCCTACGCCGTGTTCGGCCACAGCATGGGCGCCCTGGTGGGCTACGAACTCGCCCGCGCCATGGGCCGGGAGCACGGCCGGTGGCCCCTCGGGTTCGTCGCCTCGGCCTGCCGGGCCCCCGACGACCAGGGCGAGCCCGACGGCTCACTGCGGCTGACCGACCAGGAACTCGTCGCCGAACTGGTCGCGGACGGAGCCGTGCCCGCCGCCCTGGCCGCCAACAGCCGCCTGGCCGCGGCGGTGGCGCGGCCCCTGCGCGGCGACATCGCCCTCTGCGACTCCTACGCGCCGCCCGGCGAGGACCCGCTCCTGCCCTGTCCGGTCGGCGCCTGGCGCGGGCAGGACGACGCCGGAGTGACCGACGAGCACATCCGCAAGTGGCCCGCCTGGTCCGCCGGCGCCGCCACCGTGCGGACCTTCCCCGGAGACCACTTCTACCACCACGCCGATCCACGCCGCGTGACCGCCGAGCTGAGGGCGTTCGTCCTCGGCCTGCTCGCGCCGCACAGCTGACCGGGGACGCCCACTCGCGCCCCCCGACCCCGAAGGAATTCGCATTGCCACGCAACGATCCGCTGCCCGAGCTGGGAGATCCGGACCTCCGATCGCCCCGGCACTATCTTCGATGGCTGATCGGCAGGCAGTCGAGCACGCTGTTCCTCGGGGTGGTGTGGGGCTGCCTGTGGATGGCCAGCATGGGCCTGACCCCCTTCGCCATCGGCCGGGCCATCGACGCCATGGCCCAGAAGGACACCGACCTGCTGCTGGTCTGGACCGGCGTCATCGTCGGGCTCGCCCTGGTGACCACCGCCGGCAGCGTCCTGCGCCACCGCTGTGACACGATCGGCCGGCTCAAGGCCAACTACCTGACGTTCCGCCTCGTGGCCGCGCAGGCGGCGCGCCTGGGCGCGACCCTGCCCAAGCGGATCTCCGCCGGCGAGGTCGTGGCCGTCGGCACGGCCGACATCACCCGCATCGGCGCCCTGCCCGGGGCGCTCGCCCGCGGCATCGGCAGCGTGGTCACCGTGGTGCTCGTGGCCATCGTGCTGCTCTCCACCTCGGTCACCCTCGGCCTGCTCGTCCTCATCGGCGTGCCCGTCCTCCTCGCGGGTACGGGCCCGCTGCTCAGCCCGCTGCACAAGCGGATCGGCAGCTACCGGGACCTGCAGGGCGACTTGACCAACCGGGCCGGCGACATCGTGTCCGGTCTGCGCGTCCTGCGCGGCATCGGCGGCGAGGCCGCCTTCGGCGAGCGCTACCGCAAGGACTCGCAGCGTCTGCGGGAAGCGGGCGTCCACGTGGCGAAGGTGGAGTCGGTGCTGCCCGCCGCCGAGGTGCTGCTCCCCGGCATCTTCGTGGTGGCGGTCGTCTGGATCGGTGCCCGCCTCGCGGTCGGAGGCAGCCTTTCCGCCGGTGAGCTCGTCGCGGCCTACGGCTACGCCGCGTTCCTCATGCTGCCGATGCGCACGGCGACTTCGGCGGTCCAGTCGTTCGTCGGCGCCGATGTGGCGGCGCAGCGCGTCGTGCGGGTGCTGGCCCTCGAGCCCGACGCCGGCTCGGACGCCCCGCGGGCCGACCTCGCCGAGGCGCCCGGCCTGTACGACGCGGACTCGGGGCTGCGGGTCCGCCCGGGCCTGATGACCGCGATCGCCGCCGCCACTGCGGAGGAGGGCGCCGAGATCGCCGAACGGCTCGGGCGCTACGCCCCGGGCCAGGTGACCGTCGGCGACGTACCCCTGGACTCGCTGCCGCTGGACCAGGTGCGCGAGCTCGTCATGGTCACCCGCAACGACGACGCCCTCTTCTCCGGTGTCCTCGCCGACGACCTCGGCGGACGCTCGGACCAGGTGCGGGCCCAGGCCCTGCACGACGCCAACGCGCAGGACATCGTCGACGCCCTGCCGGACGGCCTGGACACCGTCGTCACCGAAGGGGGCTCGTCCTTCTCCGGCGGCCAGCAGCAGCGCCTGCGGCTCGCTCGCGCGCTGGCGGCGCGGCCTCAGGTCCTCGTCCTGGTGGATCCGACCAGTGCCGTGGACGCGCACACCGAATCGGTGATCGCCGAGCGGCTCCACACGTCCCGGGCCGAGCTCACGACCGTGGTCGTGACCAACAGCCCGCTGCTGCTCGACCAGGCCGACGAGGTCGCCTTCGTGGAGGACGGCAAGGTCGTCGTGACCGGTACGCACCGGGAGCTCGCCACCGGTGCGTCCGTGTACGCCGCCGCCGTCATGCGGGAGGAGACGTGACCGTCACCGTCCCCCGCCCTTCCGACAGCCGCCTTCAGAGGAGTGCCCAGTGAGTCTTCCGGTAGCCGACGCGAAGACGGTCCGCCGTCACGTACGGGGCCTGGTGCGCAGCCATACCGGCCTGCTGACCCGCACCGTGCTGTGGTTCGTCCTCGCCACGGTCTGCGGTCTGGTCGTGCCCGCCCTGCTGGGCCGCCTGGTCGGGGAGGTGGAGAAGGGCATCACCGCCGACCAGGTGGACATCACCGTGGCGATGATCGCCGGACTCCTCCTGCTCCAGGGCGTGTTCACCCGCACGGCCCGCCTCCAGGGGGCCCGGCTCGGTGAGCTGGTCCTGGCCGACATCCGCGAGGGGTTCATCCGGCGGGTCCTGACCCTGCCGCTGCGCACGGTGGAGAAGGCCGGGGCCGGCGACCTGCTGACGCGCAGCACCCGCGACGTGGACTCGCTGTCCAACGCCGTGCGCATGGGCGCGCCGTCGATCCTGGTGGCGAGCCTGTCGGTGGGGCTGACGCTGGTGGCGCTGGTCGTGACCAGCCCGATCATGGTCCTGCCGTGCCTCATCGCCGTCCCGCTCATCGTCTGGTCGACCCGCTGGTACCTCACCCGTGCCCGGGAGGCCTACCTGGCCGAGGCGGCCACCTACTCCGACCTCGCCCAGGGCCTGTCCGAGACGGTGACCGGCGCCCGCACCGTGGAGGCGCTGCACCGGTCCGGCCCGCGCATCCGCCGCACCGACGAGGACGTCGTACGGGCCAACGGCGCGGAGCGGCGCACGCTGTTCCTGCGCAGCGTCTGGTTCCCGCTGATGGACTTCGGCTACGTGCTGCCGGTCGCCGCCACGCTGCTGTTCGGCGGCCTGTTCTACATCGAGGGATGGGTGAGCCTCGCCGAGGTGACCGCCGCGACCCTCTACACCCGGGCCGTGATCGACCCGCTGGACGAACTCCTCGGCTGGCTGGACGAGTTGCAGGTCGGCGACGCCTCGCTGGCCCGCCTGATCGGCGTCGAGGCCGAGGCCGGCCCCGAGCACAACTCCGACCGGCGCCCCGAGGGCGACCGGCTGGCCGCGAAGGGCGTCGCCTACGCCTACCGGACCGGTCACGACGTGATCGAGGACGTCAGCCTCAGCGTCGGAGCCGGCGAGCGCATCGCCATCGTCGGCCCCTCGGGGGCCGGCAAGTCGACCCTGGGCCGCATCCTCGCGGGGATCCACGAGCCGCGCACGGGATCGATGACGCTGGGCGGAGTGCCGGTCCACGAACTGCCGTTGGAAGAACTGCGCCGGCACGTCGCACTGGTGACGCAGGAACACCACGTGTTCCTCGGGACCGTGCGCGAGAACGTGGCGCTGGCCGCGCCGGACGCCACGGACGAGCAGGTGACGGCGGCCCTGGCGGCCGTGGCCGCCGAGGACTGGGTCCGGGCCCTGCCCGACGGTCTCGACACCGAGCTGGGCACCGAGGAGAACCCGGTGTCCCCCGGCCAGGCCCAGCAACTCGCCCTGGCCCGGCTCGTCCTGGCCGACCCGCACACGCTGGTGCTCGACGAGGCCACCTCGCTGCTCGACCCGCGGGCCGCCCGCGACCTCGAGCGTTCGCTCGCCGGAGTGCTGCGCGGGCGCACCGTCATCGCCATCGCCCACCGGCTGCACACCGCCCACGACGCGGACCGCGTGGTCGTGATGGAGGCCGGCCGCATCACCGAGCAGGGAGCTCATGACGAGCTCGTCTCGGCGGGCGGCGCGTACGCCGGGCTGTGGGAGTCCTGGCACGGGCGCGGCGCCTCGACCGCGTCGAAATCCCCTGTTCCTTCACCTTCTTCGGACCAGCCCGCACACTGAGCGCCAGGAGAGACCCTTGCACGCCGAGCGCACGCTCATAGTCGACGCCGAAGCCATCGCCACCATCGTCTCGAAGGTGGGGCTGGGGCAACTCTACGATCTGACGATCGCCCGTCTGGAATCCGTTCTCGCCACCGGCAGCGACGCACCGGTGGAGATGAAGCAGCGGGACGGCTTCCTCATCGAGACCCCCCATCTGGGCCTGCTGGAGTGGATGCCCGCGCTCCGGCACGGCGCCACCGTGTCCATGAAGATGGTCGGCTACAACCCGCACAACCCGGCCAAGAACCAGCTGCCCACCATCCTGTCCACCCTGTGCGCCTTCGACGCGGACAGCGGCCACCTGCGGACCGTCATCGACGGGACCTTCGCCACCGCCGTCCGCACCGGCGCGGCGTCCGCGCTGGCCAGCCGGGTGCTGGCCCGCCCGGACTCCGCGGTCCTCGGCCTCGTGGGCTGCGGGGCGCAGGCCGTGACCCAGCTGCACGCCCTGTCCCGGGTCTTCTCCTTCTCCGAGATCCTGGTGTGCGACGAGGACGTACGGGCGGAGAACTCCTTCGCGGCCAGGTCCCGGCTGCCCGAGGGGGCCGTACGGATCGCCCCGCTGGCGGAGGTGGAGGAGCGGGCCGACGTCCTGTGCACCGCCACGTCGGTCGCGCCGTACGCGGGCCCGGTCATCCGGGGCACCAACCTCAAGCCCTGGGTGCACGTCAACACCATCGGCTCCGACATGCCGGGCAAGACCGAGCTGCCGCTGGAGCTGCTGCGCAACGCCGTCGTCGTCCCCGACCACGTGGCGCAGGCGCGGGCCGAGGGCGACTGCCAGCAGCTCGCCCCCGAGGAGATCGGGCCCTCGCTGGCCGAGGTCCTGCTGGACCCGGACGCCCACCGCAGGCTGTCCCCGGTCCGCACCGTCTACGACTCCACGGGCCTGGCGCTCCAAGACCTCGTCATGGTCGAGGTGTTCGAGGAGCTCGCCCGCGACCTCGGTGTCGGTCACCGCATCGCCGTCGAGGCGACCGCCGACGACCCGCAGGACCCGTACTCCTTCCTGCCGGAGCCGGTCACCCGGTCCTGGGAGGAACAGGGACGGGCGGGGGCACGGCGATGACCGCGCCGACCGCTCCCCCGGGGCACGCCGGGCCGGTGGTGGACACCGGCGTGTCCTCGGTCCTGGAGCTGATCGACCGCGAGGTGGCCGCGCACCCGGGGGCCCCCGCGGTGCGCGAGCCCGGCCGGGAGGTGACGTACGCGGAACTCGACCGGCTCGCGGACACCGTCGCCGGCCGGCTCGGGCGCGAGTTCGGCATCGGGCGCGGCGACACCGTGCTCATCGCGGCGCGGGCGGGAGCCGACTTCACCGCGGCGCTCCTGGGCACGCTGCGCGCCGGAGCCGCCTATCTCCCGGTGGACACCACGTACCCGCCCGAGCGGATCGAGCAGATCCTGCGGGCGAGCAGCGCGGCGCTGCTGGTCCTGGCCGATCCCGCGGCGCTGGACACCGGCGCCCCGGGGGTGCGGTCGACCTCTCTGGCAGGTCTGGTGGCCCCGGATCCGGCAGGCGTCGGGGCGCCGGCGGTCCGCCGGGCGCCGGCGCCGGAGGATCCCGCGTACGTCATCTTCTCCTCCGGATCCACCGGCAACCCCAAGGGCATCGTCCAGACCCACCGCTGCCTGGCCAACTTCATCTCCTGGCAGGTGGACGGCTCCGGGCTCGGGCGCGGGCGGCGGGTCCTCCAGGTGGCTCCGCTGACCTTCGACGTGTCGGTCCAGGAGATGTTCTACACGCTCGCCTCGGGCGGGTGCCTGTACGTGCCGGAGTCCCATGTGCGGCGCGATCCGCGGGACCTGGTCGACTTCGTCGTCGACGAGCGCATCGAGGTCGTGGACTTCCCGCAGTCGCTCATCGACGTGGTCATGGCGCTGCCGGTGAACTTCGAGCACGCCCCGGACCTGCGCCACATCATCAGCGCGGGTGAGACGGTCCGGGTCACGGAGGCCCTGGAGGGGCTGCTGACGCGCCGTCCGGAGCTCACGCTGCACAACCACTACGGGCCGGCCGAGAACCACATGGTGGCCGCCCACTCGATGAGCGCGGGGGCCGGCAATCTCGAACCGAGGCCGCCGGTCGGGTCACTGGTGTGGAACACGTACGTCTACGTGCTGGACGAGCACGGCGTGCCGGTGCCCGACGGGGAGGTCGGGGAGGTGTACATCGGCGGTGCGGGCGTGGCCCTCGGGTACACCGACCCCGAGCTGAGCCGCACCGCGTTCGTGCCCGACCCGTTCCGTCCGGGCGAGCGGCTGTACCGCACCCGGGACCGGGGGGTGTGGCGGGCGGCCGACCGGACGCTCCAGCTGCTCGGCCGGATGGACGACCTGATCAAGATCCGGGGCAATGCCGTGGAGCCCCGCGAGGTGGAGGCGCGCCTCGCGGACTTCGCCGGGGTCAAGGACGCCGCGGCCTTCGCGGTGGCGCGGGCCGACGGGGCGGTGGAGCTGCACGCTGCTCTCACCGGCGATCCGCCGCCGGCCCCGGAACTGCGCCGGGCGCTGCTCGCGGTCCTGCCCGACTACATGGTGCCGGTGCGCTGGTGGCTGGTGGACGGTCTGCCCGTCTCACCCAACGGCAAGCTCGACCGCAAGGCGCTGCCCGGCCACGGGGCGCGGCCCCTGTCCCTGGTGCCTCACCAGTCGAACGCCTCGCGGTAGCCGCGCTTCTCGATGCAGTACGTCCGAAACGCCTCGGCCTTCGCGACCAGTGCGGCGTCCCCGGTGCGCACGGCGGCTTCGACGAACCAGTCGAACGCCGCCGTCGCATCGGCCTGGCGGGTGAAGTGGACCGCGGCGAACTTCCGGAAGGAGGCGCGCAGGTTGTCGGCGTTCATATCGGCCGCGGAGGAGAGCAGCTCCGCCATGTCGGCGTCCGAGACCGGAGGACGCGAAATGATGCGGACGGGCAGCTCCGAGGGGATCGGGTTCTTGATTTCGATCGGGGCTTCGGCGTCCGAGAAATCAAGGCAGAGAGACAGCCTGGCGAGCGGTGAGACGCTGCGGGCCGAGTGCGGGACGGTGGTGTGGATTTTCCATACCTCACCACGCCGGAGGTGATAGACGATGTCGTTCTCGGAATGCAGGGAATCCTCGTCGGTACGGAGGGGTATCTGAAGCCTCGTACCCGGCTCGGAGAATTCTAGAAAATCGACGTGTGGCGCGAGAATTCCGTCACTGAGGCCGAATACGCGTACCCACTGAAGCCTTTCGAGGGGGAAGTTGTCGGTGACCAGAGACATGATTCCGGGAAGCTTCCTGCCCAGGTCAGTCAGGGTGAGCTGACCCTCGTAGGGGCGGAAGGCGGTGTCCTGTCCGCTGCCTCCGGAGTTTGCGAGGACATGCGCGGACCAGTACCCGAAGGAGAATGCGTCGTACTCACCCCCGGCATCGTTGGAATCGATGACCGCAAGATCTTCGGCAAGGTCGTAGGAATCGATCGGAAGCGTGGCGAGCCTTTGCGATTTGAGCATGCGAGATCCCGTCGGTTGAGAAATGAGCCGTGGCGCCGGGCGCCGGTGATCGGCAAGCATAACGATCGGAGGAAGAGAGGGCAATGGCCGCCTGTGGGCATCGATTCATGTTTGACAAGACCCATTTCCCTTGCACAGGATCTTGGGTGCCGTCATGTTCTTCAGAACCATCGAAGGTATTGGGTGAGCGTACAAAATGCTGAGTGACAATGCCCTGAGTGAATCCTGGCTCGCCCGGTTGGCGGCCGGCGGCGCCGTTCCGTTCCTGGACGTCGTGTCCCCGGACGGGCACGCGCCGGAGATCGCCTTGGACCCGGCGGTCACCGAGCGGCTGGACGCCCTGTCCGGCGGCGACGCGACCGGCCTCCTGCTGCTCACCGTCGCCGCCGCCCGCCTCGCCCTGGCCGCGCTCGACGGGGAACCCCGGCACGTGGTCCTGGTGCCGGTGCCCGTCCCGCCGCCCGGGGCGGACACCGGCGCCGACGCGGACGGAACCCCGCGCGAGCTGGCGCTCTGCGCTCCCCTCGACCGCGAGGCACCGGCCTCGGCCTTCCTGACGGCGCTGCACGCCGAACTCGAATCCGCCCTGCCCCTCGCCTGGCCCGACCGGGAGGCGGTCGCCTCCCGCCTGCACCTCGCCGGCGTGCCGGCGGGCCGTGCGCTCGGCCGGCTCGGCGTCGTGTGCGAGGAGGCGGGCGGCAAGCTGCTGGAGCCCGTCGGGCTGTGCCTGACCCTGCGCCGGGCCGGCGGCCGGCTGACCCTGGCCGCCGAGTCGGACGCCGAGCTTCCGGTGGCTGCGGCCGCCCTGCTGCGCTGCACGGCGGCCGCCCTCGCGGAACTCGCCCGCTCCCCTCGGCAGCCGGTCACGGAGCTGGACGTGCTCGGTCCCGCACAGCGCGCCGAACTGGAGCGGTGGTCGGGCCTGCCCGTCGTGGCGGAGTTCGCCGACGCGACCCTCACCGGCATCGTCGACGACGCCGCGGACCGCTTTGCGGACCGCGAGGCGGTGTCCGACGGAACCGTGGTCTGGAGCCACCGGGAGCTGGCGCTGCGCTCGTCGCGCGCCGCGCGCTCGCTCGCCCGCGACCACGGGGTGAAGCCGGGCGACCGGGTCGCCCTGCTGCTGCCCAAAAGCCCCGAACTGGTGCTGGCGGTACTGGCGGTGCTGCGGGCGGGCGCCTCGATGGTCCCCCTCGACCCCTCGCACCCGACGGAGCGCGTCGCCCGCCAGCTGCGCCTGAGCGGGGCCGTCTGCGTCATCTCCGCGGCGGAGGAACTGCCCGGGCGGATCGCCCTGCCGGTGGTGTCCCCCGCATCCCTGTCCGCCGCCGACGGCCCGGGAACGCCCGGCGGAGCCGCAACGCCCGGCGGCGGAACGGCCGGAGCCGCAACGCCCGGCAGCGGAACGGCCGGAGCCGGAACGCCCGGCGGAGCCGCAACGCCCGGCGGACCGGGTCCCGACGACGAGGCCATCCTCTTCTTCACCTCCGGGTCGACCGGCCTGCCCCGCCCGGTGGCGCTCACCCACCGTCAGCTCGCCCACAAGACCCTCGCCTCGGGCCGGCTCCTCGGTTTCGACGAGGACATCCGCTGCGCCCTGCTGTCGGCCGTGACCTCCGACGCCCTGACCTACCAGATCTTCACCACCCTCGCCGCGGGCGGCTGCGTGGCGGTCATGGAGTCCCCCCAGACCCTCTCGCCCGCCGAGTTCTGGGCCGCCACGCGGCGCCTGCGCGTCAACGTCGTCAACTGCGTGCCCTCCCTGCTCGCCGTGATGGCCGAAGGGCTGCCCGCCGGCGCCGCCGAAGACGTGCGCATCTGCCTGCTGGGCGGCGACGAGATCCCGGCCGGGCTCCTGCCCCGGCTGGCGGACCGGCTGCGCGTGGGCACCTTCGGCAACCTGTACGGACCCACCGAGGCCACCATCGAGGCGACCACCTTCACCTGCCCCGGATCGGACTTCCCGGCGCTGACCACCGTCCCGGTGGGCAGGCCCACCGAGGGCTTCGGCGTGCTGCTGCTCACCCCCCACGGGGACCACGCACCGCCCGGCATACCCGGCGAGATCCACGTACTCGGCCCCGGCGTGGCCCGCGGCTACGCCGACGACGAACCCACCGGCCCGGGACGGTTCTGCGAGCTCCCCGCGCACCCCGGCGTCCGGGTGTTCCGGACCGGCGACTTCGGCCGCTGGAACCCCGAGGGCGAGCTGGTCTTCCTCGGCCGCCGCGACAACCAGATCCAGATCCACGGCAACCGGGTCGAGCTCGGCGAGGTGGAGGCCTCCCTCAGCTCCGTCCCGGGCGTCGTCGCCGCGACCGTCCTCCCCTTCACGGCTCCCTCGGGACCGCCGTCCGTCGTGGCCGTCTACACCTCTGACCAGGCTCTCGAGCCGGCCGACGTACGCCGCCGGCTGGAGCTGCGCCTGCCCGGCTACATGGTCCCGGGCCGCATCCTGCGCCTCGACGCGCTGCCCGTCACCCTGCACGGCAAGATCGACCGCGCGGCCATCCTCGCCCATGTGGCGAGCCTGGACGGGCAGGTCTGGCAGCCCGACGACGAAGCCGGCCGCACCGCCGCCCGGATCTGGGCCGAGGTGCTCGGCGCCGCGCCGCGCGCCGGGGACGAGGACCTCTTCGCCGCGGGCGGCCACAGCCTCACCGCCGCCGTCCTCGCGGGCCGGCTCGGCGCGGCGGCCGGCGGCGGCGTGATCACCGTCCGCGACGTGTTCGCCGCCCGCACTCCCGAAGGGCTCGGCGCGCTGCTGCGCCGCGCCGCGGCCGACGGGCGCGCGGAGCCGGCCGCCCGCACACCGTGGCCGCAGACCCCGGACCCGGTGCCCGCGAGCAACGCCCAGCGCCGGATGTGGTTCCTCGAACAGTACGAGGACGGGGAAGTGCGCCCGTACAACATGGTGGAGGCCTTCCGGCTGCCCGGCTCCCCCGGGGCGGCCGAGGTGGCGGACGCCCTGGAGCGGACGGTGCGCAGGCACCAGGCCCTGCGCACCGTGTTCCGCGCCGACCCCGACGGCCTGCGCCAGATCGTGCTGGCACCCGAACGGGCCCGGCCCGCACTGCGGGTGCACCGGACGGATCCCGAGGACGCCGCCGGCCTGCTGCGGCGCATCGCCGACGCGGAGCAGCGCCACGTGTTCGACCCGGCCGAGGGCCCCCTGCTGCGCGCCCACTGGCTCGTCGAGGACGGGCGCCCCGGCGGCACGCTCCTGCTGTCCGTCCATCACAGCGTCTGCGACGGCTGGTCGTTCGCGGTGATCCTGCGCGACCTCCAGCGGTTCCTGGACGGCAGGGAGCAGGTCCCGGCGCCCACGCAGTACGGCGCGTACGCGCTCGGCGAGCGGTCCCGCGAGGACGACGCGCGGAGCGGCGCGTTCTGGCGGGGCGTCCTGGACGGCGCGCCGAGCGTCGACCTCCCGCTCGACCGGCCCCGCCCGACGGAGCGCGGTTCGGCGGCGGGCACGGTCCGCCTCACGCTCGGCGAGGACACGACCCGGTCCGTGCAGGAGCTGTGCCGACGGCTCGGCACCACCTCGTTCACGGCGATGGTGGCCGCCGTCCGCGTCCTGCTGCTGCGCTGGAGCGGGGCCGGCGACATCGTGCTCGGTACGGTCGTCTCGGGCCGGGACCGCCCCGAACTGGCCGACTCCGTGGGGCTGTTCGTCAACACCGTGGCGCTGCGCACCCCGATCGCGCCGGAGCTCTCCTTCACCGATGTGGTCGCGGCGGCGGCGGAGCACGCGCGGGAGGTCCGCGCCCACGAGGAGTACCCCTTCGAGAGCCTCGTGGAGGCCCTGGGCCGCGAACGGGTCGCCGGACGCAATCCGCTCTTCGACGTGCTGGTCGAGGCCACCGTCTCCGGTACGGACCCGCTGGGCACCGAGGAGGGCCCGGCGGCCGAGCACATCCGCCTGGACAGCGGCGCGGAGGGGTTCGACCTCGTCTTCGGCTTCGGCGAACCCGGCCCGGACCGTCCGATCGAGGTGGCGGTCACCTACCGCGAGGACGTCCTGGACGCGGGGACCGCGGAGCGGCTCGCCGACCAGCTGGACCACCTCCTGACCGCGCTGGCGGACGCCCCCGAGGCCCCCGTCTCCGCCGCCCCCCTGCTGCCCGGCGCACAGCGCGCCGCGCTCCTCGCGGCCGGCACCGGCGAGAGCCCCTCGGCCGCGGACACCGCGGCCACCCTCCTCGACCTCGTCGCCGCGCAGGTGCGGCGCGCGCCCGAGGACCAGGCGGTCGTCTGCGGCGACCGCGTCCTGACCTACCGCGCGCTGGACCGCCGGGCCGATGCGCTGGCCGCCCGGATCGCGGCGGCAGCGCCGACCGGCCCCGACCGCGTGGTCGCGGTGCTGTGCGAGCGCTCCGAGTGGATGCCGGTCGCGCTGCTCGCCGTCCTCAAGACCGGTTCGGCGTTCCTCCCCCTCGACCCGGAGCAGTCTGCGGCCCGGCTGGCGCGGGTGCTCCGCGACAGCGGCGCGGTCGCCGCCGTCACCTCGGGGGACTTCACGCGGACCACGGCCGCCGAAGGCCTGCCCACGGTGACCGTCGGCGACGCGCCCGAGGCCGCCGCGGACCGGGAGGAGCCGGCGCCGCAGCACCCCGCCGGCCCCGCCGACCTCGCCTACGTGGTGTACACCTCCGGCTCCACCGGAACGCCCAAGGGCGTCATGGTGGAGCACCGCGGCATCGTCAACTCCGTCCGGTTCCGCATCGCCTACTACGGCCTCGACGCCGGCGGGGCGGTCCTCCAGGTCGATCCGATCCACGCCGACGCCGGCATCGCCGACGTGTTCAGCGCGCTCGCCTCGGGCGCGCCCATGGTGATCGTCACCCGGGAGCAGCTGCTCACGCCGGAAGACGTGGCCGCGGTCATGCGCCGGCACCCGATCCGGCACGTGCTGATCGTGCCGAGCCTCTACCAGATGCTGCTCGACGAGGTCGGCCCGGCGTTCCGCGACGTGCGCGAGGTCGTGCTCGGCGGGGAGCGGGTCACCCGGGCGCTCACCGCGCGGCATGCCGAACTCCTCCCCGGGGTGCGGCTGTTCAACGAGTACGGACCGGCCGAGGACAGCGTGGTCACGACCGTGGAGCCGGTGGACACCACGGGCGCCGCCGGCACGGGGCCCGGGACGGTTTCCGGCGACGCCTCGATCGGCCGCCCGCTGCCCGGCAAGTGGGTGGACCTGCTCGACGAGCGGGGCTCGCTGGTGCCGCTGGGAGCACCGGGCGAACTGTGCATCGGAGGGGCGGGCCTGGCCCGCGGCTACCTCGGCGACCCCGACCTGACCTCCGCCCGCTTCGTGGCCAGCCGGGTCCGCCCGGGCGAGCGCATGTACCGCACCGGCGACCTGGCCCGCCGGCTGGCCGACGGGCGCCTGGAGTACCTGGGCCGGGCCGACGACCAGCTCAAGATCCGGGGCAACCGGGTCGAGCCGAACGAGGTGGCCGCGGTCCTCGCCGAGGCCCCCGGTCTGCGCAACGCCGCCGTACTCCCGACGACCGGCGCCGAACCGCGGCTGGTCGCCTACGTGGTCGGTGAGGCGGACACGGCGGCCCTGCGCCGGCACCTCGCGGCGCGGCTGCCCGCCTACATGATGCCCGCGGCCTTCGTCCGCCTGCCCGCCCTCCCGGTGGCCGCGGGCGGCAAACTCGACCGCCGGGCGCTGCCCGCGCCCGACGAGGCACTGGCCGCCGCCGAATCCCCCGCCGCCGCACGGCCGTTCACCCCGGCGGAACAGCACGTCGCCGACGTGTGGACGCAGGTTCTGGAGCGCCCCGTCACCGACCCGGACGCGAACCTGTTCGAGCTGGGCGGCCACAGTCTGACCGCCGCGCGCATCGCGCACGCCCTGCACGTCAACGTGCGCACCGTCTACACCTTCCAGACCGTGGCCACGCTCAGCACGGCGCTGGAGGAGCAGTCGGCGAAGGCCGCGGCGGAGCGGGACCCGGCCGCGGCGGCCGACTCGGAGAGCGGGTTCCTGCCGCTGTCCCGGGCGCAGCGCCGCGTCTGGCTGACCTCGCGATGGGCGGGTTCGGACACCTTCCTCATCTCCGACCTCGTACGGCTGGGCCGGCGGATCGATCCCGGCGCGCTGCGCACCGCCCTCGAAGCCGTCGTCGAACGCCAGGACATGCTGCGCGCGCAGGTCCTGCCGCGGGGAACGGACGCGGAGCTGACCGTGCTGGACCAACTGCCGGACGGTGTACCGCTGGTCGTCGTGGACCTGCCCGGCGCGGACCCCTCGGGGCCGGAGGTCGCGGCCGCGCTGCACGACGCCCGACGGGTCAGCTTCGCCCTCGACAGGGCGCCGCTGTTCGAACTGCGCCTGCTCACCGGGCCCGTCGGCGGTGATCTGCTCACGGTCACCGCACACCACCTGATCTACGACGGCGCGAGCGTCGACGTACTGCTGCAGGACCTGTTCACCGCCTACGAGCGGGCCCTCACGGGCGAACCGCCCCGGCTGCCCCGGCTCCCGTACACCTACCAGGAGTGGGTCCGCGAGGAGCAGGAGTGGCTGGCCGGGCCCGAGGCGGCGCGCCAGGTGGAGTTCTGGCGCGCACGCCTGCGCGGCGTCCCGGTCGGACCCGACCCCGTGGACCCGGCCCGCCGCCGGGGCCGCCGGGGCCGCACCGCGGTGGTCCACCGGTCCCTCCCCGCGGCCGTGCTCCACGGCGTCCCCGCGACCCCGTTCGCGCAGGTGGTGACCGCCTTCGCCGTCACGGTGAACCAGCGCACGCGGGCCGCCGACCTCGTCGTCGGCTTCGCCGCGAGCCTGCGCCACCGTCCCGAAGCCGACGACCTGATCGGCTACTTGGCCAACGCGGTGCCCCTCCGGGTCACGCTGGAGGACGCGGTGACCCCGGGCGAACTGCTGCCCCGGGTCCAGATCGGGATCCTGGAGGCCTACGAGAACTCCCGGTTGCCGTTCGACGTGCTCGCCGAGCGGCTGGCGCTGCGCGCGGCGCCCGGCCGCAGCCTGCTCCTCGACCTCGGTGTGAGCTGGGAGAACGCGGGCCTGGGCGCCGAGAGCCACGTGGTCGAGGACCTGCTGGTGGACGATCTGCCCGCCACCAGCGACCTGTGGCTGTACGCCCGCGTCAAGGGCGACACCCTGCACCTCGACCTCACCTACGACGACCGCCTGCTCGACGGGGCGGAGGCCGCCGGCTACGCCGACCACGTCGCCGCGGTGCTGAGCGGCCTGGCCACCGGCCACTTCGCGGCGCCCCCCGGCCTTCCGTCACCGACCGTGCCCCCGACCCCGGAGCCGTCCGCACCCGGCTCTGTTTGGAGCGAAACACACTATGACTTCTGACACCGCCCTCAGGCACCGGGCGCCCCTGGCCGGACCCGGCCTGACGCAGCGGCTGTGCGAGCTGTTCGCCACGGCGCTGGAACTGGACGACGTCACGCCGGACACCGACTTCTTCGTCGCCGGCGGTCACAGCCTGTCCGCGCTGGACCTCGCCGTGGCCGTGGAAGGGGTCTTCGGCGTACGGGTCCGCGTACGGGACGTCTTCGACGCCGCCACGCCCACGCTGCTCGCGGCCCGGCTCGCCGAACTCGCCCCCGGCGCCGGGGAACCGGCCGAAGCCGCCGAGCCCGCCGCCCCGCGCCCCCGGCCCGCCGCCGCGCTGCCGGGAGCCGAGGTCGCCGAGGCCACGCGCTGGCTGTGGCTCGAACGCCAGCGCGGGGACGGCGACTCCGGGGCCTACACGGTGCCCTGCCTGCTGGAGGGCGAGGGCGCCGTGGACGCCGGACGGCTGGGGGCGGCACTGGCCGGCCTGGCCCGGCGCCACCCGGCGCTGCGGACCGTCTTCGTCGAGGCCCAGGGCGAGCCCCGGGCGCTGGTCACCGACGACGTCCCGCCGTTGGAGGTCGTCGACCTGCGCGGGGACGAGACGGGCGATACCCGGTTCGACTCCCTGGTGGACGAGCGCCTCACCGTGCCGTTCGATCCGTCGACCGGCCCGCTCGTGCGGACCACCCTGTTCCTGCGCGACGACACCCGGTGGTCGCTCCTGCTGCTCGCGGACCACCTCGTCTGCGACGGCCGCAGCCTGGAGATCCTCGCCACGCAGCTCGTGGCGGCCTACCCGGACCCGGCTGCCGGCCGCCCGGCGCAGGACCGGCCCGCCCACCGCCCGACCGGTCAGGAGGCCTCGCTCGACCACTGGCGCCGCGTGCTCCTCCCCCCGCCGGCGCCGTTGCCCCTGCCGGTGAGCGGTCCGCGGACGCGGCGGGCCGGCAGCGCCACCGGCATGGCCGTGCGGGAGATCGTCCCGGACCTGGTGCGGCGGCTGACGGACCTGGGCAGGCGGCACCACGCGGGCGCGTTCGTACCGCTGGCCGCCGCCGTCGCCCGTACGCTCGCGGGGATCACGGGCGGCACGGACATCTGTGTGGGCACCCCCGTGGACCGGCGGGCCCGGCTCGGCGCGAACGACGCCGTCGGCTTCCACGTCGCGACCGTCCCGCTGCGGCTGGAGGTCCGGGACGAAGCCGCGCCGGACGACCTCGTCCGGCAGGTGGCGCAGCGCACGGTGGACGCGGTGGACCACAGCGACGTCGCCTTCGACACCCTGGTGGCGGCGCTCGCACCGCCGCGCTCCCCCGGACGGCCGCCGTTCTTCGACGTATGGGTGGCCCTGTACCCCCGCATCGACACCGGCCCGTGCGCGCCGGGCGGCATCGCCCTGCGCGGCGGGCCGATACCCCAGCGCGTCGGCATGTTCGAGCTGTCCTTCCAGTTCGTGGAGCAGGCGGACGGCATGCGGTTGTGGCTCCAGTACGACACCGCCCGCTACGCCGCGGACACCGCGGAGCGGATCGCCGGGCGGCTCGGCGACGAACTGGCCCGCCTCCTGCGGGACCCCGAGGAGCCCCGACCCGAAGCGGCGCCGGCGAGGCGGGCCTTCGGCGGCTTCCGGTTCGACGCCTGACCCGATCTACAGCCCCTGCACATGAGGAGACGAACCATGACGACGTCGATCAGGCCCCGGACCGCGACCGAGCTGCGGCTGACCGCGGCCGAGGCCCGGCAGGTGTCCGAGCTGACCCTGCGCCTGGCCGAGAGGTACCGCGCGGCCGACGACGAACGGCTGCTCCAGGAGCTGCCGCTGCTCACCGACGGGCTGCCCGAGCGGGTCCGGCGCTTCCTGCGCGCCTTCTCACTCGACCAGGCGCGCGGCTTCTGCGTGGTGAACGGCCATCTCGTGGACGACGAGCGCATCGGGCCCACGCCCGCGCACTGGAAGGACGAGACGCGGATCCACCGCGAACTGCCCGAGGAGATCCTCGTCCTCCTCTACGGGTCGCTGCTCGGCGAACCGTTCGGCTGGGCCACCCAGCAGGACGGGCACCTGGTCAACGACGTGTTCCCGATCCGCCAGTACGAGCGCGAGCTGCTCGGCACGGGCAGCAAGACTCCGCTGACCCTGCACACCGAGGACGCCTTCCACCCCTACCGCGCCGACTACATCATCCTGTCGGCGCTGCGCAATCCGGACTCGGTACCGGTGACCGTCGCGGAGGCGGACTTCTCGGAACTGCCGCAGGACGTCCTCGACGTCCTGTTCCAGAACCGCTTCCACATCGTTCCCGACAAGTCGCACCTGCCGGAGAACAACACGGTGCGCACCGACGAGGACCGGCTGGTCTTCGAGAACATCGCGCGCCTCATCGACGGGCTCGGCCGGGTGCCGATGCTGACCGGCTCCCGGTCCCACCCGCTGCTGTGCTTCGACGCCACGCACATGTCGGCGCCCGCCGAGGACACCGAGGCGGTACGGGCCTTCGCGGCGGCGGCGGAGCTCCTCGACGCCGGCCTGACCGACTGCCCGCTCGAAGCCGGGAGTTGTGTCTTCATGAACAACCACCGGGTGGTGCACAGCCGTAGTGCGTTCCAGCCGCGCTACGACGGCACGGACCGCTGGCTCAAGCGGGTCAACGTCACCCACGACCTGCGCAAGTCCCGTGCCATGCGCCGGTCCGTCGGCTCCCGCCTGATCGGCTAGCGGACGGCCCGCTCACCGCAGGGCCAAGCACTGTGCCCGGGGCGCTCCCGCCCCGGGCACAGTGCTTCGCGTCGTGTCGCGGTTACGCGCCGGAGTCCGGCCCGGCCTTGCGGATCAGCGCGGACACCTCGCCGACCGTGGGCGTGTCGAAGAAGTCACCCAGGTCGATGGTGACGCCCAGCTGCTTCTCGATGGTGTCGATCACGGCGATCGCGAGCAGGCTGTGCCCGCCCTCCTCGAAGAAGTCCCCGTCGGGACCGATCGGGCCGGAGCCGAGGACCTCCTCGAAGATGGCGCCGACCTTCGCCTCCAGCGCGTCGCCCCCCGCTCCCGTCCGGGACGGCGAGGACGCCGGCGCCGGGGCGGCGGCCTCCGCCTCGGCGAGACGCACCAGGGCGCCCCGGTCGATCTTGCCGCTCACCATCCGGGGCAGCTCGTCGACCAGTGTGAGGGAGGTCGGCACCATCGCCGGCGGCAGCGCGGCATTGGCCCCCGCCCTGATCTCCTCCACCGTGGTGTCCACGGCCTCCAGCCAGGCCGCCAGCGCCGGAGCCCCGTCGGGGCCGCTCACCACGGCGACCGCCGCCTGGCGGACTCCCGGCAGCAGTCCCAGCACGCTCTCCACCTCGCCGGGCTCCACCCGGTGGCCGCGGATCTTCACCTGGTCGTCGGCCCGCCCGGTGAACTCCAGCATCCCGTCCGGACGCCACCAGACGAGGTCCCCGGTGCGGTAGCTCCGTCCGCCGGGCGCCGCGGCATCGGCCACGAACGCCGACGCCGTCAGCTCCGGCCGGTTGCGGTACCCGTCCGCGAGGCCGTGTCCCGCCAGCCTGAGCTCTCCCACGAATCCGACCGGCAGGGCCCGGCCGTCGGCGCCGGTCACGGTGGCGACGGTGTTGGCGATGGGCCGGCCGATCGGGAAGCCGGGCCCGGCGGCCGTGCCGTGGTCGAACGCGGTCGCGCCCACCGAGCTCTCCGTCGGGCCGTACTCGTTGATCAGCCGGACTCCGGGCAGCAGGGCGTGGTGGCGGCCCACCAGATCGGGCGTGGTGGCCTCGCCTGCGACCGTGACGGCCCGCAAGGAGGCCGCGGCACGCGGGAGTTCGCCCAGCAGGACCCGGTAGAGGCTCGGGACGGTCGTGAGGTGGGTGATGCGGTGCTGCTCCGCCAGCTCGGCCAGCCGGCGCGGCAGCAGCTGGTGCGTGTCCGCGAGGACGAGGCGCCCGCCGGATGCCAGCACCGGGAACAGGTCGGCGACGGAGCTGTCGAAGGCCAGCGACGGCAGCTGCAGCACCCTGGTGTGGAGGTCCAGCCCGTGGTGGCGCACCTTCCAGTGCACGTAGCTCGCGATGGCACGGTGCCGGATCTCCACGCCCTTGGGCCTGCCGGTCGAGCCCGAGGTGTACACCACGTAGGCGAGGTCGTCCGGGAGCGGCCCGGGCCGGCCGGCCTCGGGCTCGGCGGCGGGTCCGCCGGCCGCGGCTTGGATGTCGATCACCGGGGTGGTGAGGCCGGCGGGCAGCCCGGCGAGCAGGTCGGGCGCGGCGAGCACGGCCGCGCACTCGGCGTCGTCGAGGATCTCGGCCAGCCGCGCGGCCGGGGACCTGGGGTCGAGCGGCACGTAGGCCGCGCCCGCGAGCAGGGTGCCGACGATCGCCGGCACGGCGTGGACCCTCTTGCCGGTGAGGACGCCCACCCGGTGCCCGCGCCCGATGCCCGCTGCGCGCAGACGCGCCGCCACGGCCTGCGCGGCCTGCCAGAACTCGCGGTAGGTCAGGGTCTGGGCACCGGCGACGACGGCCGTGCGGTCCGGGTGCGCGCGGACCGTCTCCTCGATCGGCGCCGTCAGCGTCGTGGGGACGATCTCCGGTGCGAATCCGCGCCGGCCGAGCTCGGCGGCCTGCGCCACGTCGTCCGCCGCGGCGGGCGGCAGCGCGGCGGCGGGTCCGTGCGGGTCGGTGAATCCGGCCAGGACGCCGGACACCGAACGCAGCAGGACGTCCAGGAACCACGCCTCGGCGCGGTCCGGTCCGGCCTCGGCCACCAGTTCGCGTACGCCGTCCGCACCGGGTTCGGTCAGCACCAGCTCGATCGCGTCCCGCCGGGGCGCCCCGTCGGGGCCGTGGCCGACCCGTGCGGAGCGGACCAGCAGCGCGCCGGCGAGCTGCGTCTCCTCGTCGGCCACCGCGGGCGCCGACCGCAGGGCCGAGTCGGCGGCCCGGACGAGGTCGCCGACGGTGGACCGGGCGGCGAGCCCGATCCCGGACAGCACCGGGCCGGCGGGGCCGGCCACGGCCAGCACCGGCTCGTCGGTGTGCTCCGCCGCACCGACCACCACGGCCGTGGCCGCGGTGAGGGCGACCAGTTCCTCCAGGGGGCGCCCGCCGGAGACCCTGGCGAGGCCGTCGGCGGCGGCCGCGGCCAGCGCGAGTCTGGCGTGGGCCCGCGCCGAGGGCGCGGCGCCCGTGCGCCGGGGGCGGATCGTGGTGGCGGGCACAGCAGGGTCGGACGTCATGGGCACATTTCCTTGCTCGAGGACGAAATAAGGACAACTGCCCGTCGGCCAAGCGGCGTTCTCCACGGGGCATCAGCCGCCGCGGGGTCCGAACACCGCACGGGCACGTGCGGGCACATCCGTCACCGAGGTGGGACGCGAACGGGCCGCGCACCGCCGGGCCGTGGCCGAGCCGGTACGCGGGTCACCGCTGACACCCCAGGGTGCCCGTGCACTTGTCGGACCGGAGCACCGGGCGGCCCGCGACGGGCGCCCGGTGCTCCGGCCAGGCCGTCGCCCCGCGTCAGCCGCGCTTCGCGATCATGTTGGCCATGCCTTCCTTGCCCTGCGTCTTCAGCGCCTTGAGGCGATCCTGGCGCAGGCGGGCATCGCTCCGCGAGGCGATCCACTGGTTCTCTCGGATCAGCTTGTGGTAGCTGTCCAGGCGGCGCTGCTGCAGCATGCCGTCGTCGATGGCCTCGCGCACCGCACAGCCCGGTTCCGCGACGTGCTCGCAGTCCCGGAAGCGGCATTCCTCGGCGAGCTGCTCGATCTCCGAGAACGTCTGCTGCAGGCCGTCGGCGGCGTCGTACAGGCCCACGCCGCGGATGCCGGGAGTGTCGATCAGCACCCCGCCGCCCGGCAGGGGCATGAGCTCCCGGGTCGTCGTGGTGTGGCGGCCCTTGCCGTCGCCCCTGGTCTGCTGGGTCTCCATCGCGGAGCGGCCCAGCAGTACGTTGGCGATGGTGGACTTGCCCGCGCCCGACTGCCCGACCAGGACGCTCGTCCCCGCCAGGACGGCCGCGAGGATGTCCATGCCGTCGTCGGTGGTGGCGCTGACGACCAGCACGTCCACTCCCGGCGCGGCCTGCTCGACCGTCTCGCGGACGTTCTCCGCGTCCTCGGCGAGGTCGGACTTGGTGAGGACCAGCACGGGCTGCGCGCCGCTCTCCCAGGCGAGGGCGAGGAACCGCTCGATCCGGCCGAGGTCCGGCTCGGTGTCCAGGGCGACGACGACGCCGATGGTGTCGATGTTGGCCGCCAGCACCTGGCCCTCGGAGCGCTGCGAGGCGCTGGAGCGGACCATCGCCGTACGGCGCGGCAGCAGCGCCTGGACGTAGGTGCCGGCCGCGCCGGCCCGGACCGCCGCCCAGTCGCCCGTGCAGGGCATCTTCATGGGGTCGGGGTCGGATACCGGACCCGTGTCGGCGTGGACCACGGTCACCCCGGAGTCGCCGTCGGCGACCACGACGTCGCAGCGGCCCCGGTCGACCCGGATGACCCGGCCCGGCACCCACGAGGCGTCGGCAACGGAGGCGAACTGTTCGTCGAGCTCAGGGGACCACCCGTAGGCCTCCAGCGGCCTCGGGTAGATCGAATCAGCCGATGTCGATGAGTGACGCAACGCGATGAGCCCTTCGGGAGGTGTTTCCGGCCGGCGCACGCGAGTCGGGCTGCACCGGCTGCTGAACAAGGGGCGGAGAAGTGGGCTGCTCTTCGGGCGCGGCTACGACGGTGGTGACATGCGGGTCGCCCACCTCGGCTGGCTCCGACGCCGGAGGCATTCAATGCACTTGACGCTACGACAGCTCCGGACGGCCCGCAACACCGCTCAAGTGCCGCTGGACCGGGACTCGAGAGCGAGGGCGGGAGGCCCGCCGTCGGGACGGTGCCCGCCCGCCCCCGGGTGTCCGGCCGGGGGGGCGGGCGTGCGCCTCCTACTGTCCGGCAGGCGTCGACGTGCCGCGGTACAGCGCCCGCAGCTCCTTCTCCAGGGTTTCGACCTCGTCGAGCCTGGGGCGGCTCTTCGGGGCGAACAGGCCGTCCTGCTCCCAGCGTTCGGGGTTCAGGCTCAGCGCCGAGACGTTGAGCCAGCCGCGCGAGCGGATCTCGTCCAGGCGCTCGGGCAGGGCGTCCTCGAGGGCGAGGTAGAAGATGACGTGGGCCAGCTCCTCGATGCGCTCCAGACCGTCGCGCACGCTCGTGAGGACCGTCCCGAAGGCCGGTACCTCCTCGCCGGGCAGGTTCTGCTCGAAGAGCCGGGCGAGGGTGGGGACGTCGTCGTAGTAGTCGATGTAGTCGAAGGCGAAGACCCCGCGGTAGTCGCGCGCCCAGGCCTGGAACAGGTTCATGATCGTGCCCTGCGTGGCCACCGCGTGCGCGCCGAGCGCGCTGAGGGTGGTGCTCGCGGACTCGTCCAGGAACGTCTTGCCGTAGAACTGCGGGTCGGAGAAGGCCCAGCCGACGTAGTAGTCCCAGATCGTCTTCAACGACATGATCACGGCGTTGTCGTGGAAGGCGTAGGAGCCCTGGATGTTCATGGTCAGGCCCTCGGCGAGGGAGAGGAACCAGCGGTTGGCGTACCGCACGAAGCCCTCGTCGAAGGAGTCCTTCACGTCCCGGCCGACCATCTCGGTGACGAAGCTGTTGGCGTAGCCGATCAGGTTCGAGCCCACCGAGTAGTAGGGGTCGGCGAAGACGGCGGCGTCACCGACGCACGCCCAGCGGTCCTGGGAGAAGACCTGCTGCGAGGAGTGGCTGTAGTTCTTCAGGACCCGGAAGTCCAGGACCGGCAGCTCGCGGATGGCCGGGTCGAAGCCCGGGACCCGGTCCACGATGAAGTCGATGGCCTTCTCGATCCGGTTGAACTTGGTGACCGGGTGCAGGTCGTCGGAGACGACGATGCCGACGCTGGTGTGGTCGGGGGCCAGCGGGATGGCCCAGATCCAACCGCCTTCGAACATGAAGTGGTTGGTGGACTGCCAGCGCGGCTCGGTGATCCGCTCGTGCCAGCCGGTGTGCTCGGCGCCGACGGCCTCGTCGGTGTCGAGCTTGCCCTCGAGGCGGAACCAGACCGAGTTGTGGGGCTTGGGGTAGCGCTTGGTGAGGTCGAGCTTGCGCTGCAGCAGCCGGTGCCGGCCCGTGGCGTCGACGACCCACCGGGAGGTCACGGTGGTGGGCTGCGCGCTGTCGTCGTCGATGGACTGGTAGGTGGTCTTGTGCGGGGCGTCCTGCTCGCCGAGCTCGATGTCCAGGACCTTCACGCCCTGCACGAGCTCCGCCCCGGCGCCCTCGACGACCAGGCGCAGGTGCTCCTCCAGGGAGCCGCGGTTGAGCTGGTAGGACTTCGCCGGCAGGAACCGGTTGACGCCGAACTCGGCTTCGTCCTGGAGGCCTTCGCCGCCGCCGTAGAAGTAGCGCAGGCCCAGCTTCTCCAGGTGCTGATCCTCCAGGTAGTCGTACAGGCCGATGACGTGGGAGAAGTAGTACGCGCCCACCTCCACCGAGGACTCGCCGACCTTGAACGCGGACAGCGGGATCGGAGAGCGCTCCCGCTCGCAGACCAGGACGGACAGCCCGGGCTGGGCGTCCTTCAGCTGCTTGGCCAGAGTCAGCCCGGCCAGGCCGCCGCCCGCGACGACCACGTCGTAGTCGACACCGCCGAAAATCGAGTCAGTACCGCTCTGCCTGCTCACTTTGCTCCCACCTTGTCGTTCTGTCGGTCTTCGATCACGAGGGCCAGGCTCCGGATGGTCCGGTCCGTGTAGGGGTCCGAGACCTCGAGCTGCACCCCGATCCGCTGCTCCACGCGGGCCAGCAGGTCCATCACACTCAATGAGTCGCCGCCCAGGTCCAGGAAGTCGTCGTCCAGACCGATGGGCAGCGGCGCGAACAGCTCCTGCCAGATCTCCAGCAGCGCCGCCTCGGCCTCGCTCCCGGGCTGGGGGCCCGCCGCACGCCGGCCGACCGTCCCCTCGTACAGGGAGATGAGGGCCTTGTCGTCGACCTTGCCGTTGCCGGTCAGCGGCACCGTGTCGACCGGGATCACGGCCGAGGGGACCATGTACTCGGGCAGGTTCTCCCGCGCCGTCGCGCGCAGCCGGTCGAGGTCCGCCGCGGCGGGCCCCTGGACGAAGGCGACCAGCAGCGGCGTGTCGGTCTCGGTGACGTGCCGCAGGACGTGCACGTGGCTGACCGCCGCGTCCTGCGCCAGGACCTGGGCCACCTGGCCCAGCTCGACCCGCCGGCCCCGGATCTTCACCTGGCCGTCACGGCGCTCGACGAACTCCAGGTCGCCGTCGGCGTGCCGGCGCACGATGTCGCCGGTGCGGTAGACGCGCTTGCCGGCGGCGGGGCCCGCGGCGGGGGTGAAGAAGCGCTGCGCCGTCAGCTCGGGGTCGCCCAGGTAGCCGCGGGCGAGGCCCGCCCCGGCCAGGTGCAGCTCGCCGATCCCGCCCGGACCCACCGGCTCGCCGTCCTCGTCCAGGACGAACGCCTCCGCGTTCTCGATCGGCCTGCCGATGAGGACGCGCTCGTCGGTGGCGGCGAGTCGGTGGACGGTGGAGCAGACCGCGTTCTCGGACGGCCCGTACTCGTTGTAAAGGTCCACCTGCGGCAGGCGCAGGCAGTGCTCCAGGGTCAGGCCCGGCGTGAACCATTCGCCCGCGATCGTGACGCATCGCAGGGAGGTCGCCCGGCCTGCTTCCATACCCTCCAGCAAACGCTTGTACAGCATCGGCGTGATGAGGAAATGGGAGACGTTCCCGTGTTCCATCAGGCCGGTCAGGTAATTCCGGTCGGTGATGCGGTCCCGGCGCGGAAGCAGCAGGCGCGCACCGGAGGTGAGCGCGCAGAAAGTGTCCGCCACGGCACTGTCGAAAGACGGCCGCGGAATGGCCAGCGTCACGTCTTCCGGACCGAAACCGTAATAGGAATTGCGCCACGTCAGGGTATTGACGATCGCACGGTGCTCGACGGCCACGCCCTTGGGCCGGCCCGTCGAACCCGATGTGTAGATCACGTACGCGAGGTCGGAGGGCGCGGCGGAGGGCTCGGGGTCGGTGTCCGGCGTGGTCAGGGCGGGGCCCATGACATCGAGAACGAACAGCTCGCCGTCGAAGTACATCGCGCCGGCGGCCGCCGACGACTCGATCACCATGGCCTTGGGCGCCACGTCCTCGACGATCCGCTGGGTCACCCCCGGCGGGTTGTCGGGGTCCAGGGGGACGTAGGCGCCGCCGGCCTTCAGGACGCCCAGCATGGCAATGATCACGTCACGGGGGTTCCGGACCAGGATCGCCACCCGGTCGTCGGGGCGGACCTGGCCGGTGTCCCTCAGGTGGTGGGCCAGTCTGTTTGCCCGGCGATTCAGCTCGCCGTAGCTCAAAGACTCACCTTCGAATTCCAGGGCGACATGCCCCGGATATCTTCTGACACATTCCTCGAAAAGGGAAGTCAGAGTCTTTGGATCGTCATGGTTCATCAACAAACGTCCCCTGCCGGATCATTGTCAATTCTCGATTCGAAAAGCGTAGCCGCCGCCGATCGAATGGCCCTCTATTCACACTCGAGTGGCCGCTCGAGTGCCCGCTCGAGTACGCGCACGAGTGCGTCGGCCGTAGCGGCCCGCTCCGCCTGCGGAAAGAAGTGGCCGCCCGGCACGGGCAGGACCTCGAACGGGCCCGCGCACAGCGTCCGCCAGATCGCCGCCTCCTCGGCCGTCACGACCGGGTCCTCGTCTCCGTACAGCACCGTGACCGGCGTGGTGACCTCCGAGGGGCGGGCCGGGCGGTAGGCCGCCTGCGCGGTGAAGTCGGCGCGCAGCACCGGGAAGAGCCACTCACGGAAGCCGGGACGGCTGAGACCGTCGGTGTTGGCGCCGAGCTGCTTCCAGAGCAGCTCGATCTCGTGATCGCTCGTGGGCGGCACCAGCGCCGTCGCCCCCGGCGCGACCGCCGCGAGGACGACCAGGCGCAGCGGCGGGCGGCCGGCCAGGGTCAGCCGGTGCGTCAGCTCGTAGGCCAGGGCCGCGCCGAAACTGTGCCCGACCAGCACGAGCGGGTCCGGCAGTGCGAGCACGTCCGGCAGCACGTCGTCGACCAGCTCCTGCACGGAGCTCAGCGGCGCCTCCCGGCCGCGCTCCTCGCGTCCCGGTCCGACGTGGCCGTACAGCTCCAGCCATTCGGGAAGCAGCCGGCGCCACGGCGCGAAGCCGCTCGCCCCGCCGCCCGCGCTCGGGAAGCAGACCAGGGTGGCGCGGCGTGCGCCCCCCGGGTCCTGGTGCGCGGCCGGGCGGGTGCCCGGCGGGCCGAAGCGGCGCAGCGGCGCGTTCCGGCGCACGGTGTGGTTCTGCATGGACGCACCACCCAAGGGGTCGACGACGGGCACATCACGGACGGGCAACCGCTCGGGCCTACGGCTTCGCCGGGTCGACGACGGGCCAGGTGCGCTCGCCGCGGCCGCGCAGGAGCTCGGCGGTGATGCCGCGTTCGGCGCTCAGCCGGGTGAGGACGCCGGCCTGCTGGACGGGCTCGGCCTCGGGGTCGTACTCGGAGCCGGTGAGGTGCTTGAGCCAGGGTTCGAGGCCCATGGCGTAGGCGTAGACGTGCCGGGCGCCCAGCTGCTGGGCGAGCACGTCGGCCTGGGCGGCGTTGCTGCCCTTGAGGCGGCGCCCGTTGTTGTGCTCGCGGGAGAGCTTGCCTTCCAGCATCGGCCCGTACAGCCAGTTCAGCGGGGCCCCCACGCATTCGAGGCCGATGAAGAGCGCGTCCAGGGGGGTCTCGGTGAGGCCGGGGATGTTGTTGAACAGCGCGGGCTCGAGCGGCGTGATGTCGGTGGCGAAGAGCAGCCTGCGGCCGCCGGCCTGGACGAGGGGCACCATCTTGGTGCGGATGTCGAGGTCGGCGTGCTCGCCCACGAAGGGGAGGGCGGTGACCTCGACGCCGTCGGCCACGCGGTGGGTTTCGAGTTCGGCCAGCTCCTTGACGTGGGGGAAGCCGAGGGCTTGGAGCATGGACTTGAGGCTGGGGTCGCACAGCGATCCGCCGGAGGCGCGCGGAACGACGATCGTGCCGATGCGGGTGCGCAGTTGCAGCAGGGTCTCGAGCGAGAAGTGGTCGGAGTGGAAGTGGCTGATGACGACGGTGTCGATGTGCCGGGGAAGGTCTTCGAGCGTGTAGTGCTGCTCGAAGCCGTCGTCGGTGTAGCCGATGACCGGGTCGAGGAGGACGGACGTGTCGCCGGTCTCGATCAGCACCGTGGCGTGGTTGAGGTAGCGCATCCGGACGTCTCCGGGCGCGGGCGGGGTGTGCTGCGCCGGCGGCGCCTCGTGGAACAGCGCGGTGAACGCCGGGAGTTCGGCCTCGGCGACCCCGAGGCGCTGCGCGAGGTGCGGAACGTCGACGGGCTCGAGGCGCGCCGCGAACAGCTCGTCCCACACCGGGGAGTCGAAGGGCAGATGGATGTCCAGGCGGTCCGGGTGCGGCAGGACGGGGCTGCTGTACACGAAGGGCTGGGGGCTGTGCGTGGCGGTGAGGGAGACGCACTGGCCGTGGCGCTCGTACGCCGGCGAGCTGTACATCAGCGCTTCGAAGAAGCGGAAGTTGGGCCGGTGGGCGGTGTCGTAGACCAGCTCGACGCGGCCGCGCAGCGAATCGGGGACCAGCGGGTAGAGCGGCTCCATCGGCCCCCCGAGCGCCTTCTCCCGCAGCAGCTCCCGGAGTTCGCCTATGTCGTCGGCGAGCCGGAGCTTGGCCTGGCCCTCCTTGACCATGCTCTCGCGCGCCTCCCGGACCTCGTCGAGGGTGGCGCCCTGGGGGTCGAGGAAGGGCGCGCCGTAGCGGTTCGGGTCCGAGTTGACCTGGTCGTGGAGGTGCGGCGCCTTCAGGTAGCTGTCCACGATCGGCAGCAGACGGTCCCGCAGGTTGAGCGCGCCGGTGTGGGGCGCCAGGAGGTAGGGCCACGCGTACCAGCGGTGCAGCAGGGGCTGGGCCACCACGGACGGGCGAAGGTAGAGCTTCTGGTGTGCGGGCACGACAATTCCCTCACTGTCGATGATGTCGGTGGGTGGGTTCGCGGCTTGCGCATGCGCTCGCATATTCATTCATGTCTATCACAAACGACAGTTCACGAATCCGGCAAGCGGGCGGGACAGTTGCCTCGCTCACGCTACCGACACCGCTCCGACTTTCATCCCAGAGCGACTCAAGGAGAACTCAAGGCGGCACGGATCAAATGGAGTCCGACCCCGCCTCCGTGCTCCACTGACGGGGCGATCCCCGAAGAACCCGCTGGCAGCAGCCCACCAGCGCCTCTCCGTGGCGCCTTGCCGACCGAGGCGGTCCGGAAATCCCCGGAGGCGGCCGACCCGAACTTGGCTCAATTCAACAGTTCCCGGCAGAGAACAACCGGGCGGCGACAGCCGGAATTCAGGAATCGAATTCCGGTCGACGCCGACTGCCTCGGCCCGGAACTCGATTCCTTACCCGAGCGATACCCATGGCAGTACGGATCTGGTCGGCCCCCGCGCCCTCGCACCGACCGGACTCGCAGTCGCCTGATTCCCGTCATCTGCCCGGCCCGTCAATGCGGAGGCCGCCGAAGCGGTTTCGTGGTGTGCCCGGCTCGGTACGCTGTGTCTGGGTCGGGGCCATGGCGCGTCCCTGCCTGCGGGTTACCGAGGGGGGACAGCATGCTGACGGAAGCCCTGATCGCGCTGGCTTCGGCGGCCGGTGCGGCGGTCGCTCAGGCAGCGGGTACGGAGGCCTGGACCGCGGTGCGGGACCGTACGGCCCGCGTCTTCGGCCGCGGCGGGGCACCAACGGCCCAAGTGACCCTGGAGCGTCTGGACCGGACGGCGGCCGCGCTGAACGCCGGCGAGCCGGATGGTGCGCAGGAGCTGGTGCGCCCCCGCCTGGGGGCCTCCTGGCAGGCTCGGTTCGAAGACCTGTTGGAATCTCTGGACGAGTCCGACCGCGCGGTGGTGGCCGAGCAGCTGCGCGAGCTCGTGGCCCTGTGCCCGCGGCCCGCCGGAGGGCCTTCGGCCGGGGACGGCGGGCTGGCCGTCGTCGGGAAGGTCGACATCCGCGCCGAGGGCGGGTCGGTCGCCGGTGGCGTCATCCACGGGGGGATCCGCATGGAAAACCCTCCGCAGCCGGGCCCGGATCGGGGCTGACCGCACCCGGCATCGGCCAAGCCCCCCACATCACTGCGGAGACGTCGCTCTACGCCCACGCCGGCGCCGTGGTGGTCGGTCGCGCCGATACGGTGACGCACCTCGCCGCACCGCGGCAGCCGCTCTCCTGGCCGCGGCGGGTCGGGGTGGTCCCCCGACAGGCGGACTGTTTCCAGCATCGCGAGGCCGTCGGCGCCCTGGACGGCGCGTTGGCCGGGGGTGGGACGCCCGTTCCGTGCCAGATCCTGTCCGGGACCGGCGGAGTCGGCAAGACACAGCTGGCCGCCCGCCACGCCCGCACCGCCTGGGAGGCGGGGGAAGTGGACTTGCTCGTCTGGGTCACCGCGACCAGCAGGGATGCGATCCTGAGCGCCTACGCCGAAGCCGCCGTCACGGTGACCGGCCCCGACGAAGCGGTGACGGCCGACCTCGACGACCCGGAGAAGGCCGCCGCCCGCTTCTTGGCCTGGACGCAGTGCACCGGGCGGCGATGGCTCATCGTCCTGGACGACCTGAGCGACCCCGCGGACCTGGGTGCCCTCGACGGCCGGCGTGACCTGTGGCCGGCTCCGAGCGCGAACGGCCGCACGTTGGTCACCACCCGCCGCCGGGACGCCGCACTGCCCGGTCACCCCATCGACGTCGGCCTGTTCACTCCCGACGAGGCAGACGCCTACCTGACCGCCAAACTCTCCGCCGCGCGACGCCAGGACAGCCGCGAACAGATGGCCGCACTGGCTCGAGACCTGGGCCATCTGCCGCTGGCGCTGGCCCAGGCCGCGACCTACCTCATCGACCTTCACCTGGACTGCGCCGCCTACCGCGCGCGTCTGGCCGACCGCGCCCACGCGCTGCCCGACCTCGTCCCCGAGGACAGCGGCCTGCCCGACGCCCACCGCGCCACCGTCGCCGCCACCTGGTCCCTGTCCATCGAGCACGCCGACCGGCTCCGCCCGAGGGGCCTCGCTCGTCCGATGCTGCGACTCTCCAGTCTGCTCAATCCCAACGGCATCCCCGCCGTCGTCCTCACCAGTCCGGCTGTCCTGGCCTACCTGACCGAGCACCGGACACCCGACGACAGGGAGGCGGCCGGGGCCTCCTCGCGCCGGGTCGGCGTCGAGGACGCGGCCGACGCCCTGCGCTGTCTGCACCGGCTCAGCCTGGCGGACCACAGCCCCGACACCCCCCACCACGCCGTACGCGTCCACAACCTCATCCAGCGCACCACCCGCGAGACCCTGCCCGCCGCGGCACCCGGGGCCCTGGCCGTCACCTGCGCGGACGCCCTCCTCGAGGTGTGGCCCGAGACCGATCTCGACACCGCCCTCGCCCAGGCTCTCCGCGCCAACACCGCCGCCCTGGCCGCCCATGCCTCCGCTGAGCTGTGGCGGGCCGGCCTGCACCCCGTCCTGATACGGGCCGGAGGCAGCCTCGGCGACGCCGGCCTCACCGCCGGAGCCCTCGCCTACTTCCGGGACCTGGCCGCCGCCGCATGCCGCCACCTCGGTGCGGACCACCCCGACACCCTCACCGCCCGCCACCACCTCGCCCACTGGCAGGGGGACACGGGAGACATCGCCGGTGCCAGGGGCGCCATGGCCCACCTGCTCGCCGACCGACTGCGGATCCTCGGCCCGGACCACCCCGACACCCTGGCCACCCGCGGCGATCTGGGTGCCCTTCAGGGGCTCGCGGGAGATCCGGGCGGAGCCGGCGCCGCTTCCGAGGCCGTCCTGAGGGACACCGCGCGGGTACTCGGCCCCGACCACCTCCAGACCCTGACCGCCCGCCAGAACCTCGCCCACTGGACGGGGGAGGCCGGGAATCCGGCCGGCGCCGTGGCGGCCTGCGAGCACCTGCTGGCGGACACCGTGCGCCTGCTCGGCCCGGACCACCGCAAGACGCTGGCCGCCCGTCTCCACCTCGCGCTGTGGCGGGGGGAGGCGGGGGACGCGGCAGGTGCCGCCACCGCCTTCGAGGACCTGCTGGCCGACCAGCTGCGGATCCTCGGCGCCGACCACCCCCACACCCTCGCCACCCGTCACGACCTCGCCCGATGGCGGGGCAAGGCAGGCGACCCGGCGGGAGCCGCCACCGCTTCCGAGGACCTGCTGGCCGACCAGCTGCGCGTCCTCGGACCCGACCACCCCCACACCCTCGCCACCCGTCACGACCTCGCCCGATGGCGGGGCAAGGCAGGCGACCCGGCGGGAGCCGCCAGCGCCTTCGAGGACCTGCTGGCCGACCAGCTGCGCGTCCTCGGACCCGACCACCCCGACACCCTCACCACCCGCCACGACCTCGCTTCCTGGCGGGGCGAGGCGGGGGACTCGGCCGGCGCCGCCGCCGCACTCGGACAGCTGCTGGCCGACCGCGTGCGGGTTCTCGGACCTGACCACCCCCACACCTTCATCACCCGCGGCAACCTTGCCCACTGGACGGGGAAGGCAGGAGATCCAGCAGGCGCCGCCCGGGCCTTCGAGGCTCTGCTGACCGACCGGCTGCGGGTCCTCGGCCCCCATCATCCCCGCACCCTCATCACCCGCCAGAGCCTCGCCCAGTGGCGAGGGGAGGCAGGGGACCCGGCCGGGGCCGCCACAGCCCTCGGGCGGCTGCTCGTCGACCAGGTGCGCGTCCTGGGCCCGGATCACCCCGACACCCTCACCACCCGCGGGAGCCTTGCCCGCTGGCGGAGTCGGACCGACCCTTCGCCCGACCTTCGCTGACGCTCCCCCGGCCACGGGTCGGACGGCGCCTGCCGCGCGCCGGGCGTCAGCCGTTCGGGCCGTGCCAGGGGATCTCGGCCCAGACCTGCTTGCCGCCGCTGAGCGGGACCGAGCCCCAGGCCGTCGTCGTCGCCTCGACGATGAGCAGGCCGCGGCCGCCGGTCGACTCCCAGCTCACCCATACCGGTTTGACGGGGCTGCGGGGCGAGGCGTCGTTCACGGCGATCCGCAGCCGGTCCGCGGACAGGGTCAGGTCCATGCCCACCTCGCCCTGCGTGTGCGCGATGGCGTTGGTGACCAGCTCGGACACGACGAGCAGAGCCGCGTCGAGTTCCTCCACCACCCCCCACGAGCGCAGGGTGCGCGCGGTGAAGCGGCGGGCGTGCAGGACGGCGTTGGGCAGCCGCCACACCGTCCAGTGGCACCGCATCGGGCGGCCCCCCGTGCCGTCGTAGCGCAGCAGCAGGAGGGCCACATCGTCGTCGCGGCGGCCCACCCCGACGACCAGCTCGTCGGCGATCCTTCCGGTATCCACCGGGTTGGCCACGGCGAGCGCGTCGCACACCCGCCGCATGCCCTCCTCCAGGGGCAGCCGGGCGGACTCGACCAGGCCGTCCGTCAGCAGGACGAGCAGGGTGCCGGGGAGCAACCCCACCTCGGTCATGGGGAATTCGGCTTCCGCGAGCACGCCGAGCGGAGGCCCGCCCTCGACCGCCAACTCCTCGGTGACGCCGTCGGGATGGCGCAGGACCGGCGGCAGATGGCCGGCCCGTACGAACCTGGCGATGCCCTCCTCCATGTCCAGGTCCGCATACGTACAGGTGGCGAACAGGTCGGTCTCCATGCCCACGAGCAGGCGGTTGGCCCGCGCGACCACCACGTCGGGCGGGTGGCCCTCCACCGCGTAGGCCCGGACCGCCGTACGCATCTGGCCCATGATCGTGGCGGCTCCCGCGCTGTGCCCCTGTACGTCCCCGATGACGAACGCCACATGCCCGTCACCGAGCGGGATGACGTCGTACCAGTCGCCGCCGACCTCGAGTCCCGCCGTCGCGGGCAGGTAGCGGGCGACGGCGACCCCGCCCGGCAGTTCCGGGAGCTTGCGGGGCAGCAGGCTGCGCTGGAGCATCGTGGCGAGTTCGTGGCCCGCGTCCAGTGCGTGGGCGCGCACCAGGGCCTGCCCCACCAGCCCCGCGGTGGCGGTCAGCAGCGAGCGCTCCTCCGGGCCGAACCGGTGCTCGTGGTCCCACCCCACCAGGCACACTCCGACCATCCGGCCTTCGGCGGGCAGCGGCAGAACGGCGAGGCCCCCGGGTCCGACGCCCAGCAGGCCGGGCTCGAGCGCCGCGCCCGGCGGCCACAGGCTCATGTGCCCGCCGCGCAGCGCGCTCTGCAGGGTGGGCAGGTCACCGAGCGACGCGTCGGGCCACTCGGACCGCCATTCCGAGCGCCAGACCTCCGGCCAGGAAGCGGCCTCCGGAGGGTCGAGGGCGGTGACGACGAGCCGCTCGTGCTCCACTTCGCCCACCGCGACCCGGGCGGCCCCGAGGGGCTCGCGCAGGGCGGCGACCGCCAGCCTGCTGACCTCTCGGACGGTCGCCGCTCCCGCCAGCGTGGCCGACAGCCGCTGTACGAGGGAGACCTCGTCGGCGCTGGGGCGCAGATAGGTCGCGTCGGCCACCACGCCCAGGACGCGCCGCGGTCTCCCCTCGGGGTCCACCTCCACCCGGCACCGCAGCCCCAGCCAGCGCAGCTCCCCGTTCGGGCGGCGGACCCGGAACGCCAGCTGCTGTCCGTCGGCGGCCGGCCGGTCCGGCTCCACGATCGCCATCAGCGCGGGCATGTCGTCGGGAACGGCGCAGGCGAGCAGGGTCTCGACCTGTCCGTCGAACTGCGCGGGAGACAGGCCGAGCAGCTCCAGCACATGCGCGTGGGCTTCCAGGCGGCCGGTGCCCAGCTCCAGGATGAAGGCGCCTCCGTGGTGGGGCACCAGGGACTGACCCAGATGCGCCTGCGGGGCCTTGCGCCCGGCGAAGCGGGCGGCGACCGATTCGAGTCCGGCCGCCACCTGGTCGGCGTAGAGCTCCAAGAGGCTGCGGTCGTCGGCGCTGAAGCCGTCCCCGGCCTCCCCGGCGACGATCAGGCACCCGAACTCCTGGTCTCCGTGGCCCAGCGGCAGGGCGCCCAGCGAGATCCTGGCCGGCGAGGCGGGTTCGCCGTCCCGGACGCGGGTGGGGAAGTGGTGGGGATCGTCCTCGACGAACGTGGCGAGTTCCCTGGGCGTCAGCCACAGCGGGCGCCCGGAGCGCAGGGCATTGGCGGCGGGCGAATGCCCGGCCACGGCGAGGATCGCGGGCAGTCCGTAGAGGACGCTGCGGTTTCCGGTCAGCTCGGCCAGGTGGAGTTCCGTGCCCTGGTGGGCGACCACGTAGACGGCGGCGAGCTCGGCCCCGCAGAACGCAAAGCGATGACTGGTCACTGTCCGTACCACCTCCAGCCGGGCCTCCCCGCCGACCGCCTCCCTCCATGCTGTCGCGCCCGGGACCGTACGGGCGAGTCGGGGCGGCGCGGAACCCGCGCCTCAACCCGCCGCGCCCGGCGCCGGCCGGATCGGTCCGGTGACGCTGTGCCGCTCTCCCGTCGCCGTGGTGGCGGTGGCGGCGTAGGAGTCGCCCGTCACCGCTCGCGGGCCCGGGGCGTGGTCGTACTGGACGGCGAAGACGTGCCGGCCCTGCGGCACGGTCCGGCCCGGCTTGAGGGTCCACCGGTGGGTGAGGGTGCCGCCCTCGTGGGTGGTGGTCAGCGTGAAGTCCTCCGCGGGCAGGGTCCGCCAGGCGCCGGTGGGCGCCACGCCGCCGGTCTGGGCGATGCGGACCTCCAGCGTGAGCGCATTCAGGGGCGCACCCGTCTGGAGGGTGATGTTGCTCTGGGACCAGTAGGCGTTGGCGTGGGGGTCGACGGCGCCTTCGGAGCGGAGCGGCCCGTCCTCGGTACGGGTCGTGACAGAAGGGGCGGAGGGGGTGCGGGCGGCGTCTGCCGTGGGCGGGGGCGGCGGCGCCGCAGGGGTCGCGGCGGCTCCCCGTGCGGGGGCGTCGGTGGGGACGGTGGCTGCGATCGTGTACCCGCCCGCCACGAGCACCGCCGTCGAGGCGAGGGTCGCGAGGGTGATGCGGGGCCAGGACAGGGGCCCGGCCGCCCGGCGGGCCGGCCGGGGGGTACGGGACAGGCCGTGCCGGACCCGCTCCAGCATGGCGTCCCGGTCGGGAGCGTGGGCCTCGGCCGCGTCCCGGAGCCGGCGCTTCAGGTCCTCCATCAGTTCCTCGTTCCGGTCAGCTCTTCGGCGGCCTGCGCACCGAGGAGGCGCTGCAGTTCGGCCATTGCCTTGGAGGTCTGGCTCTTCACCGTGCCGACGGACGTCCCGAGGGCGAGGGCGGTGTCCTTCTCCGACAGGTCCAGCGCGTGGCGCAGCACGACGCACGCGCGTTTGCGGAACGGCAGTCGTGCCAGCGCGCGGCGTACGTCCATGACGGCGTCCACGTCGGGGTGGTGCTGCGCGCGGCTCCCCGGGAGGGCCGTCCAGAAGAGGTGGACGCGGCGCCGTTCGCGGGTGAGGGCGCGGATGCGGGCGCGGGCCATGTTGGTGACCACCCCGCGCGCGTAGGCCACGGGGCGGTCGGCGCGCCGGACGCGGTCCCAGCGGTGCCAGAGCGCCACGAAGGCGTCGGCGGCCAGGTCGTCGGCGGTCTCCGCCTCGCCGGTGAGCAGGTGGGCCAGGCGGGCCAGTTCGGCGTGGTGGCGCTCGAAGAAGTCGTGGAACTCCGCGGACGCGTCGTCGAGGTCCATACCGGAGTCTCCGTGTGGGGTGCGGACCGGCCGCCCGGGCGGCTCGTTCCCGCCGGGTCGGGGTGGTCCCGGCGTCTTCGGCGGCTGGTCCCCGCGGTGCTCGGGCGGGGCGGGTGCGGGCGCCCGGGCACCGGGGCGGTGGATCACTTCAGGACGCCCGCGCCCGCACGGCGGGCGAGTGACGCGGGCAGGTCGGCGGCGGAGGCCTCCAGCCCCCGGGCGAGGGCGGGCTGCCACGCCGCCTCGGGCTTGATCTTCTTCTTGTTCGCGGCGTTGTGGGCGGCGACGAGGTCGGTGACCGCGCCGTTGACCATGTTCCCGGTGCCGGCGAAGGCGCCCGTGCCGTCGCCGGACAGCAGTTGGGACGTCTTGCGGTCGCGGGACAGCGTCCAGTGGTTGTTCTGCGCCACGATCCGGACGCCGGCCCGGGCGCTCACGCTGTAGCCGTGGGTGTAGCCGTTGCGCGGTGTGGTGTCGAAGTGGTTGTTGTAGAGGTGCACCTGTCCGACCCGGGCGAGCGGTGCGCGCTGCACGATGCCCTGGAAGACGTTGTGGTGCAGCGTGACACGGAGTTTGGAGTCCTGGTCGCTGCTCCCGATGAGCATGGTCTTGTCGTGGTCGGCGAAGCGGTTGTACGAGACCGTGACCAGGTCCGAGGCGTTGGTGATGTCGAGTGCTCCGTCGTGGACCTGGTACTCGCGGCCGAAGTGGCGCGGGTTCGCGGCGTCGAAGTGGGGGCTGTCGGTGAACGAGTTGTGGTCGGCCCACACGTGGGTCGCCCCCCGAAGCGTGACGGCATCGTACGCGGAGTTCCAGTTGCCCTCGGATCCGTCCGTGGGGTCCCACTGGGGAAAGCAGTCGCGGGTGTCGGCGAAGGCCAGGTTGCGGATGATGACGTTGTCCGCCTTCTGCACCAGGAGGCTGCCTCCGCTGATGCCCGCGCCGGTGCCGGGCACGCCGATGAGGGTGGTGTTCGACGGCACGGCGAGGCGCACCCGCTCGGCCTGCCTCGCCTGCGCGGCCGCCCGCGCGGACTCCTGCGCGCCGGACGGCAGCTTCGACCGTCCCCACACCGCGGGGTCGTAGGCCTTGAGGTAGGCGGCGAGCGTGTATCCCGTACCCCTCGCGTAGTCCGCGCAGGTCAACGGGCGTCCCTGGTCGTCGGTGTTGGCGTCGATCCGACCCTTCACCCGGATGATCCTCGGGGCGCCGGACGGGCCCGCGCGCAGCGCCCTGACGAGTTCCGCCCGCGTGCTGACGGTGACGTCGTGCCGGGCGCCGGCTGCTCGGCCGCCGGTGGTACCGGAACCGCTGGACGCCCAGCCGTCCTGGGCGGGCAGGGTGGCGTGGGCGAGATCGACGGCGCCGGCGTCGGCGCGCGGGGCGAACGGCAGGAGGCCGAGACCTGCCGCGGCGGCGAACCCCGTGGTGACGAGGGCGAGACGGCGGCGGGCGGGAAAGCGGCGGTGCGAGGAGGGCGGCATCGGGTGGCGTTCCTTGTCCGGAAGCGGAGCGGAGTGCTGCTCTGTCGCCCTTCAGTTGCCGCCGCCCGCCCCGGAGTTGCCGGGGCCGCGCAGAAGCCGGTGCGATGTGCGTCACACACGGCGGCCGCCGCCCCCGCGTCCGCGGGCCCCGCTATCCGCTACCCGCTACCCGCTACCCGCTGACGCTGCCGAGCCAGAGGAGGTCACGGGCCCGGGTCATGACGTCCCCGTCGTGGTAGGTGAGGTCGACGTCCCGGCGGCCCGGGGTGCGTGTGCCGTCGAGGTCCTCGAAGGCGTCGTCGGCCACGAGGGTGAGGGCCCGGCGTCCAGGATCTGCCTGCTGTTGCGGTAGTTGGTCCGCAGTACCTGTCCCCGGTCGCCGCGGATGTCGATGCCCCAGGTCGAACAGCCCGTCCGGGGGGCCCGGCCGGTGAGGCCCGGGCGCCGACGGGGCCCGCTGGTCGACCGCCGCCCCCGCATGGTCCGGCAGCACCCGTTCGAGATGGTCGGCGATCGCCCGGACCGACTCCGCCCGAAGCCTGCGCGGCTGCGACAGCAGCACGGGGCCGATCTCGTGTTCACCCAGGAGCCGTATCCGGCCGAGGCCCGCGTCGAGCCGTCGCCCGGCGAACACCATGAGCGGCTGGACCGCGACCGGTGACATCCCGAGGGACGCCACCGCGCTCTCGGCGCCCTTCGTGGCGGCGAGCAGCTCGGCGGCGTGCCGGTCCCCTCCTCCACGGAGTGGCGATCACAGGACGGAACGCGACCGGAGCGGCAGGTCACCTGCCCGGCCGTCAGGCGCGCGGCGGGCGCGTCGCGGTGTCCAGGTAGAAGGCGTCGATGCTCTGGACGGCCTGCTCGAACTCCTCCAGGTTGACGGGCTTCGTCACGTAGGCGTTGGCGTGGCTGGTGTAGGCGTCGGCGACGTCGTCGGGGGCGGAGGACGTGGTGAGGACGACGACCGGGATGGTCTGGAGGTCGGCGTCGCTCTTGAGGATGCGGAGCAGGTCGCGGCCGTTCATGCGGGGCATGTTCAGGTCGAGCACGATGAGGTCGGGGCGCGGGGTGTCCGGGTTGCGCAGGTGCTCCAGTGCCGCGACGCCGTCGGTGGCCTGGACGAGGTTGCGGGCCCCGCGCTCGGAAAGCGCCTCCTCGATGAGCATGGCGTCGGCGATGTCGTCTTCCACGAGCAGGACATCGAACGGTCGGGCGGGGGCGTTCATCGTCAGTTGCTCCGTGGGTGCTTCGTCGGTGTGGTTGAAGAGCCCCGGCCAGCGGCGGCGGGCGCCCTGGCGGGTCATGCCGCATGCACGGCCGATCTGGGGGTATCCGGCTCCCGCACGCGCGGCGTCCGTGGCCGCCACGCGTCGCAGCCGTTCCGCGGCTTGTTGGAGGTGGTCCAGTACGTGCAGGCGTGCCAGGGCCTGCGCGCGGTCGTCCGCCGTCGGATGGGAGAGGTCCTGCTGCAGCTGGAGGGCCAGGCGCCGGGCGAGGTCGGCGACCACCGCGTCGGCGACGGCGGCTGTCTCCTGCGGGGTGGTCCGGAGGTGGAAGTTCTTGCCTGGCATACCCCGCACCCTAGACCCCCGGCACGGCATCGGACAACAATTGTTGTCCGATGCCCTCTACAGTGTGCGCTGCGCCCTCTGTTCGAGGCGGCCGTATACGGGGAGGGACCCAGAGGATGACCGGCATGACGTGGCAGCCGCGCGTGCGGAGGCCTTCCGCGTGGACGACCCGGCGGTGGCTGCGCGTCGGCGTCGCCGCTTCGCTGGCGGTGCTGGCCGTGCTCGGTATGACCGGCGCGTGGGTGCTGGGCCGTACGGCGACGATCAGCGACGAGCTCGTGGACAGGCGCTCGCCCGCGCTGTCCACCGCGTTCCGGCTGGAATCGGCGCTCCTCAACCAGGAGACCGGCATCCGGGGCTACGGGCTCACCGGCACCCCGGAGTTCCTCGAGCCCTACCAGCGGGGGCTCACGGACCAGAACACGTACACCGCGCAGCTCACGCAGCTCCTGCACGGCGACTCGCGCGCGCAGGGCGACCTGAGGACCGTCCAGGACGCGCTGTCCACGTGGCAGGAGAGGATCGCCCGGCCCACCGCCGCCTCCCCGCCCGGGGCGCCCTCGCCCCTGACGACCGAACGCGCCGCCGAGGCCAAGACGGCGTTCGACGCGGTCCGCCGGGCCATGGCCGACCAGCAGGAACGGTTGCGCGCGGAGCGGGCCCGGACACGCGCCGACCTCGCCGCCACCATGAGGCTGCGGAACTGGCTGTTCACGGCGATCGCAGCCGTGATCGCCGTGCTGGCGGGCCTGGTCTTCGAAGGACTGCGCCGCGGCATCAACCAGCCGCTGGAGCAGCTGGCGGCGGACGCCCGCACCGTCGCCGCCGGCGATTTCGGCCATCCCATCACCCCCGCCGGTCCGGCGGACCTGCGGCGGCTGAGCGGCGAGATCGACTTCATGCGCCGCCGGCTCGTACGCGAACTGGCCTTCAGCGAGGAGGCGCGGCGGCGCCTGGACGTGCAGACCGCCGACCTGCAGCGCTCCAACGCCGAGCTGGAGCAGTTCGCGTACGTGGCCTCCCACGACCTGCAGGAGCCGCTGCGCAAGGTCTCCAGCTTCACGCAGCTCCTCCAGCGCCGCTACGGGGGGCAGCTCGACGCCAAGGCGGACCAGTACATCGCCATCGCGGTCGACGGCGCCAACCGCATGCAGGCCCTCATCAACGACCTCCTCGACTTCTCCCGGGTGGGCCGAGTCCACCACGACCCCGTGGAGGTCGACCTCGAGGCGGTCATGGAGCGGGCCGTGTCCGCACTGAGCGTCGGCATCGAGGAGGCGGGCGCGTCGATCACGCACGATCCGCTGCCTTCCCTGGTCGCCGACCCCACCCAGATGGGCATGCTCTGGCAGAACCTGATCGGCAACGCGGTCAAGTTCCGCCGTCCGGACCGGGCACCGGAGATCCATGTCAGTGTTGCCCGTGAAGGGGAGCTGTGGCGGTTCACGGTGACCGACAACGGCATCGGCATCGCGCCCGAGTACGCCGACAAGGTGTTCGTGATCTTCCAGCGGCTCCACACCAAGGACGTCTATCCCGGAAGCGGAATCGGCCTGGCGATGTGCAAGAAGATCGTCGAGTTCCACGGCGGCGCCATCGCCCTCGACCCCGACTACCGGGACGGGGCGCGCATCAGCTTCACCCTCGCCACCGAAGCCCCCCAGGCCCCCTCGACCATCGCGGAGGCCACCCGGGCCACCGCGGAGCCGGCGCGATGACCGCGACCCTCCCCCACGTCGGCGACATCGCCGCGAACGAACCGGTCTACCGCGTCCTGCTCATAGAGGACGACGACGCCGACGCCCTGCTCGTCGAGGAGCTCCTGCACGACACCGAGCTGCGCTTCGAGCTCACCACGAGCACCTCGCTGGCCGAGGCCCGCTCGCAGCTGGCGGCCCGCGCCGTCGACTGCATCCTCCTCGACCTGCACCTGCCCGACGTATCGGGCACCGACGCGGTCACCACCGTGCGCGCCATGGCCCCGCACACCGCCGTGATCGTCCTGACCGGCCTGTCCGAGAAGCAGGCGGGCTCCGAGGCGATGGCCGCCGGGGCCCAGGACTACCTCGTCAAGGGCAAGGTCGAAGCCGAGCTGCTGCGCCGCACGGTCCGCTACGCCGTCTACCGCAGCCACACCGAGCGCACGGCGGCCGAAGCCCAGTCGGCCCGGCTGCGCGCGCAGGAGAACGCCCGGCTGGAACGCGGACTGCTGCCCCGGCCGCTCCTGGAGACCTCCACCGTCACGGTGACCACCCGCTATCTGCCCGGCGCCGAGAAGGCCCTGCTCGGAGGCGACTTCCTCGACGTCGTCGAGGGCGATGACGGCCTGCTGCACGCCGTCGTCGGCGACGTCAGCGGACACGGCCCCGACGCCGCCGCCCTCGGCGTCTGCCTGCGCATCGCCTGGCGCTCGCTCGTCCTGGCCGGGCACCACGGCACCGAACTCCTGCACCTCATGGAACGCCTGCTGGTCGCCGAGCGCGGCACCCAGCCCCTGTTCGCCACCTGCACCCTGCTCACCCTGGACCAGAAGGCCGCCACGGCCACCCTCTACCTGGCGGGCCACCACGAACCCCTGCTCACCACCGCGGAGGAGACCCTGGAGGTGCCCGCCGAGCACGGCATCGCGCTCGGCATAGTCCCCGGCCACCGCGACTGGCCCGCCACGGTCATCCCCCTCCCGGACTCCGGAGCCCTCACCCTCTACACCGACGGCCTCACCGAAGGACACAACGGCGACGCCGACGGCCGACTGGGCATCGAGGGGCTCCTCCCCCTGATCAACACCACCCCGTCCGAGGACCCCGCCGCACACCTGGACAGCCTCATCCGCCAGACCCGAGCCCTCAACGCCGGACGGCACACCGACGACCTCGCCGTCCTCCGCCTCGGCTGGGGCTTGCGCTAGGCCGTCCCGCACGGCGCTCCGCCGCTGACGCCCCGCCCCCGCGGCGGGCCGCCGCCCCCCGGCAGGGGCTCCAGCCGCGGGCACCGAACATCATGGTGCCGTGCCGAGCCGCGGTGACCCGCGTGCGAAACTCCTCCGACCGCCATCGGAGGAACGGTCTCCGGTCGCCATCTCACGGGGGAATCACCGCACATGCGCACCACCATGACCAGATCCGGGCGGGCAGCCGCAGCCGCGCTCGGCACGCTGCTCCTCGCCGGATGCGGCAGCGGCACGCAGCCGGGGGCCCCGGCCGCCCCACCCTCCGCCCCCGCAACCTTCTCCTCACCCTCGCCCTCACCCTCGGGCGCCTTCGGCAGGGAGAACGTACGGGCCGACCTGGACGCGGCCGTCGCGGCCGCCGGGTTCCCCGAGGGGACGAAGACGGGAGCCCCGACCCCCGACGCCTCGGCCGACCCGCCCACCACCGACGAGGAGCGGGCTCAGGAGCAGCTGATGGCCCGGATAGCGACCTGTGGGCCCGCCTGGTCGTCCAGCGACCCTCCGGCCGCCCGAGGAGAGGACCCCGCCGACGGGCACCGGCAGTTCCGCGCCGTTCTCGCCGGCCTCGCGGAACGGGGCTGGAAGGAGACCCGGCCCGCCGCGCAGATACCGCTCGGTGACATCGGCTCCATGCTCACGGCCGAGTACAAGAAGCAGAAGTGGACCCTGTACGCCCACAGCACCGAATCGGGACTGCTGCGCATGGCCACGATCATCGCCACCGAGGACGCCTGCACGAGCCAGTTCACCGACGAAGAGCTGGAACTCCTGAACGACTAGGGCGTGACCTTCCGATCTGCGTCGCAAGCCGGCGCCGACGGCGGGCCGCACGACATGGCAGCGGCCCGCCTCATCGGGAAGGCCGCCCGCGCCGCCAGCTGACCTCGCTCCCCCATCGCCCCGGGGGCACCCCCTCAGTCGAGGACTGCGATGGCTTCGACCTCGACCAGGTGCTCGGGTACGTCCAGTGCCGCGACGCCGAGCAGCGAGGCCGGCGGGACCGGCGCGGCGCCCAGCTGCGCGGCCGCCCGGCTGATCCCCTCCAGCAGCAACGGCATCTTGTCGGGGGTCCAGTCGACGGCGTAGACGGTCAGCTTCGCCACGTCGTCGAAGGAGGCACCGACCTCGGCCAGAGCGGTGCTCACATTGAGGTAGCACTGCTCGACCTGAGCGGCGAGGTCACCTTCGCCGACCGTGACACCGTCGGCCTGCCAGGCCACCTGTCCGGCGATGAAGACGAGCTTCGATCCGGTCGCGATCGACACCTGCCGGTAGGCGTCGATCTCCGGCAGCCCCTTGGGGTTCACGAGGGTGATGGCCATGCTGTCCGCCTCCATGTGCGTGGGCGCCTGCGGGCGCTCGTGCTCTCTTGTGGTTACTCGGGAACCGTAGGAGAGTGGCCTCCGACATGGAAGAACGCACTTTTCAGTGACTGGGGAACCATATGGTGACCAAGCAGTTCACGGGCTCGCCCGACGATGCGGACCTCAGGCGGGCGGACTCGTTGGGGCGGGAGATCTTCTCGGACGTCGCCAACAAATGGGCGCTCCTGATCATCGAAGCCCTCGGCGAGCGCACCCTGCGCTTCAGCACGCTGCGGGACGAGGTCGAGGGCATCAGCCACAAGATGCTGACCCAGAACCTGCGGATGCTGGAGCGCTACGGACTGCTCGACCGAACCGTGCACCCCGTCGTACCCCCACGGGTCGACTACACCCTCACCGAGCCGGGCCAGGCCCTGCGGGTGACGATCGACGGCCTGTGCGACTGGACGCACCGGTACTTCGGCCACATCGAGGCCTCCCGCCGCCGCTTCGACGCCTGACCCAAACGAAGCCCGCCCACGCGAAAGCCGCCGGGCGTCGGGCCTGATCCCCCAGGTCGCATCTGCCCGTGTCACGGCGCCTGTGCACGTTGGCGCTGCTATGGCGTCGACATCGCCGAATGATCCGACGGAGAACCGACCCGCGAGTCGTCGTCTGTGGCCTGCAGGGCTGCTGCGAGGAACGAGGCCGGCGCCGGCCCGGCCTTCTCCGGCCGCGGGGGTAGAACTCGGTCGGTGATGTCGCGCGCCGCCCCACCCCCGCAGGCTGCCACCAGGGAGGAATCCCCTCGTCCACCCGTTTGGCAGCACAGCCCACCGCGCCTGCCGGCCTGGGCGCCCCTAGGATGCCGACTGTGAGACCCAAACTCCCGAAGACCGAGGGCGGGGGCCGGGTACAGGGCCTCCTGCAACTCCTCGAGGACGGCATCCACCTCATTGTCGCGGCGCTCCTCGTACTGCTCGCGGGGATCCTGACCGTCGGGGTCGTCCACGACATCGTCAGGTCGATCCAAGGTCCGTACCGCGAGGAGACGGTCGTTCTGTCCGCCCTGGACAACAGCCTTGTGCTGTTCATCGTGGCCGAGCTGCTCCACACCGTCCGCCTGACCATCAGGAACCAGACCCTCGACGCGGAGCCGTTCCTCGTCGTCGGCCTGGTTGCCGGCATCCGCAAGGTGCTCATCGTGACGGCCGAGGCGGAGAAGTCCTTCCGGTGGAACGTCGAGGGGATCGAACTGCTCATCCTGACAGGTCTGATCCTCGTGATGGCGACAGCGGCGTACGTGTGGCGTCGCTCGACGCGGCCGGGAGACTACTTCCCGCTCCAGGAGGTGCGGCGCACTCCTCCGTCGCCGAAGCCGTCACCCGCCCCGGTGGGCGGGTCCTGATCCGTCGTCTTCCGCCGCCGCGGCCGCCCGCACCCGTTGCTCTTCGCGAGCGGAGCCGACGTCCCGTTCCAGGGGTGTACGGCTCACGGCCGTCGCGAGGTCCTCCAAGGCCCGCTTCTGCAGTTCCGCCCCGCGCCGCACGACCGGGCTCCCGTCCCCGGCGGCGCCCTCCCACGCCTGGAGCGCCTCCTCCACACGTGGCCAGTCCGGATTCCTGTGCTCGCGCACGTCGACCGCCGCCTGCGCGGTGTCCGTCTCCATGGCCTCGGCGAACCGCTCCGCCTCGGGGACGGGACGGCTGTCGACCCGCGGGACGTGGCTCTCCATGAGCATCGCCGCCCGGCCGAACCCCTTGAGCGCCTCCTGCGCCTCCTCCGCCTCGCGTGACGTCAAGCCCCTGGGGCGGACCGGTTCCTGCCTTGCCCGGTCGTATGCCTCCTGCCAGGCCGCACGTGCTTCCCTGCTCGCCAGCAGCGCCCTGCGCAGGTCGGCGTGGTGTTCCCGGGTCGGGTCGGCGTAGCCGCGGAGCACCGCGGCCGCGTAACGGCCCTCGGCGGCGAGCCAGTCCGCGAGCCGGCCCGGCAGCCGGGGTGTCTCCCATGCGGGGAACACCACGTACGCCAGCATCGCGAGGGCCCCGCCGAGCAGGGTGAGCACCACCCGCTCCGGGACCGTCTGCTCCCACGCCTGGCCGCCCATGCCGAGCAGGAAGACGACGTATGCGGCAGTGAAGCACTGGGAGTAGGCGTAGCCGGTACGGTTCAGCATGAACGACAGGCCCGCCGAGACCACCGCCAGCAGGCCGAACACCTGGGCGTCCGGGCCCAGGGCCCGCACCATCCCGGTGGCGAGCGCGACCCCCGCCAGGGTCCCGGCGAGCCGGGCCACCGCCCGCGCGTACGTCCGGTGGAAGTCCGGCCGCATCACCATCACCGAGGCGATGGGCGCCCAGTAGCCGTGGCCCACCGGTAGCCGGGCGGCGATCAGGTAGCCGAGCGTGGCCACCGCCGCCAGGCGGACGGCGTGCCGGAGCACGGGCGAGTCCCGGCGGAGCTCACGGCGGACCGCCCGGACCACGACCGGGACCAGCCGGAACATGGTCGGGCGCACCAGGAACTGGGCGTCCTCGGGGCCGGGCGGCGCGGGCGTCCTCCCGCGCGTGCCGCACCGGGCGATCTCCAAGGCCTCGCCGAGCAGTTCCACGAGCCGCTCGGCGGCCTGCCGCGCGGGGCCCTCCAGTACCTCCTGCCCCTGGTCGACGAGCAGGGCGTCCGTGCTTCCGGGCGACACCTCGGCGGGAGTGCCGCGGCGGATCGAACGGGCGGCCGCATCCAGGACCTCGGCGGCCGCGTCGAGCAACTCCCTCGCCCGGTCCCGCCCTGGTCCCTCCGCTGGGGCGCCGACGTCCGGGTCGGCGAGTGCGGCGAGGACGGGCCGAATGCGCTCGGCGAGTCCCCGGGGGCCGTGCAGGACGGAGGGACGGGTGCGGGCCTGTGACGGCGTCACGGCGGCCGCGTCCCGGGCCGTCATCAACGGTTCCGGGTCGAACGGGGCGGTCGGGTCGTGCCGCAGCCGGCGGGCGTAGTCCGCCACGGCGGCCAGGGCGTCGGCGAGCGCGTCGCGATGCGCCCCCCAACGGCGGATCGGGAACAGCAGGATCACCAGGGCCTGCGCCACGCCCCCGAGCGCGATGATCCCGGCGTGCTCCAGAGCCCGCCCGATGCTCGTGGGCAGGGTGACGGTCACCAGCATGCTGCCGACCATCGTCGCTGCGACGATCCCGGCGGTCGATCCGACGGCCCACGCCATCCCTGCGGCAAAGGCCCATACGGCCAGCAGTGGGAGGAACGTCGCGAGTCGCCCCGCCGCCAGATAGCCTACGAAGGTGCTGAGCGCCAGACCGGCACCCGCGCCGAGCGCGATCACTTTGCGGGGACGCCAGCTGCGCTGGAAAGTGGCTGCGCCCGCGGAGTAGGCACCGAGGGCGGCGGACGCGGCGTACGCCGGGGAGGCCAGCCACAGCGCCGGCCCGATGACGATCGCCACCCCGACGGCAGTGCGCAGCGCGAGCAGGGGCTCCAGTCGCGCCTCCTCGATCGTGAGCCCGGATCGCACGACTTCCCGGAGGGCCCGCAGCCACGTCACGGACCGGAGCCTAGCCCGGCCCCGCTACCGGGCCGCGCCGGCCACGCCGCCGAGGCCGTTGAGCGTGAGGCGGGGGTCCTCGTGTCCCTGGGGGCGGCGATCGACCTGCGGGATCTTCGGCACCGCACGACCACCCACCACCGACGCATCTCCGACTCAGGTCGCCGGCTGGTCACCTTGGTCGCCTTGCAGCATGTGGCGACGTTCCTGTTCGCGCTTGGAGTAGGCGGCTGCACGGATCGCCTCGTCGCTCTCCAGGCCTGATCCCAGCGCGCCGCCCACCGTGGCGACCGAAGCGACGAACCAGGACAGCGTCGAGTACTCCGTGGCATGCAGCGGGCTTCCTGTCACGGAAGCGAACACTCGGTCGTTGAGGATGAACAGCGCCCACACCAAGTTGATGACCATCAAACCCACGTAGCAGACGAGCACACCGATACCCACGGTCATGACCGTCGAGGCGTTGTAGAGCCTCGCCCTCTGCCTCGCCTCCGGCGAGCCCTCTGTGGATCGATGCCACAGCTCCCCGTCTACGATCAGCCAGCCGATCATAAGTCCGACGGATCCGACCATGGCGATCACGAGGCGTGGCGCGCTCAGGGCCTCGGCCAGGCTCCAGGTGGTGGAGTTCACGGTGGCGACCGCTCCTGTGGCGAGTGCGGCCGCCAGGGCTTTCGACATTCCGGGCACCAACCGCCACGGCCGGTTGGCGCGGACCATACCGGCGAGCACCCTCAGGTATCCGCGGGGCCCGCTGACGACGTACCGAAGATCGGCGGTCTCCTCCTCACCGATCGGGCCCGGGTGGACAGGCGCGAGACGACCGGCAAAAGGGCCCAGAAGCGGCTGGCTCTGCGGAAGCCCCTCAGCCCCGGTGGCCTGCGGACCCGCCAAGCCGAGCACAGCCTGTTCCACGGCCCGCCGAGCCCTCGTCTGCAGCCGCAAGCCCCCCAGCGTGGGAAGAGACAGCAGCGCCAAGCCGTGTTCGTAACTCAGATTCACCACGAGTTTGCGCCCGTGTGAGTACAGCGGAAGGTCGGTGAGGGCCACGACGATGTCCCAGTCCTCCGCACTTCCACGGTCCATGATCCGGCGCATCAAGGTGGGCAGGTTCTCGGTCCCCGAGGTGAAGGGCTCACTGATCACCTTGACGTCGAACCGTCGCCCCTGGCCCGCCTTTTCGGCGAGCCGGCCAGGAAGGATCCGGACCATGCGCTGCGCGATGTCCGTGGGCGCGTCCGGATCCGCCAGGAGAGCTACGACCGTAACGCCTTGCGACGACACCCGCACGACCGGACCATCCTCCTCGGCTGCCCTCCGCGATTGCAAGGGTTCACAGCATGCCCCGGGGTGAAGGCGAAGCCGCGGGGACACGCTGTTCGGCTCACCTCCATGCGCTGCTCGTCGATCGGCGACCGTGGTGGCGGGGTGGGCCACCTGTGGGGGCCGGCAGGGGCAGGGTCAGCGCGAGGACACGGATTCCCCCGCTACCGGCCGGCGTCCCTCGGAGTCGGCGGTGACCAGGTTTCCCCTCCGTTCCCGGTGCTCGTGCACGAGACGGATCGCCATGGCGCCTTCACCGGTCGCCGAGGCCACGCGCTTCACCGAACCGCTCCTGACGTCGCCGGCGGCGAAGACCCCGGGAAGGGTGGTCTCCAGCAGCATCGGTTCGCGGCCCAATGCGGCCCACCGGTTCTCGTCGGCCACCGCCCGGGCGTCGGCGCCGGTCAGGACGAAACCCCTCCCGTCCAGGGCCAGCACGCCCTTGAGCCATTCCGTGCGCGGCCGGGCCCCGATGAACACGAACAGCGCCGCGGCCTGCAGCTCACGGCGCTCATTGCTCGCGTTGTCCTCCACCGTCAGCGATTCCAGCTGCTGCTCCCCTGCGACGGCCCGTACTTCGGTGTGGAGCAGCACCTCGATCCTGGGGTGCCGCTCCACCTGGTCCACCAGGTAGCGCGACATGTCCGCGTTGAGGTCGCCGCCCCGGACGAGGAGGTGGACCCCGGACGCGTGGTGGGCGAGGAACAGCGCCGCTTGCCCGGCGGAGTTCCCGCCGCCGACCACGGCGACCGGGTCCGCCCGGCAGAGGCCGGCCTCGTGGACCGTCGCCGCGTAGTAGACGCTGATGCCTTCCAGGCGGTCGATGCCGGGCACTTCGAGCTTGCGGTACCGCACGCCCGAGGCGAGCACCACGGCGCCGGCCCGGGCCCGGGACCCGTCTGCGAAGGTGACGACGTACTCGTCGTCCTGCGGGGTGAGCGCGCTGACCTCCGCCGGCACCATGAGGCGGGCGCCGAACTTGTGGGCCTGGAGCACCGCACGTTCGATGAGTTCGCCCCCGGAGATGCCGGACGGGAAGCCGAGGTAGTTCTCGATGCGGGACGAGGTCGCGGCCTGGCCTCCGGTGGCCACGGCGTCGACGGTGACCGTGCTGAGACCGTCGGAGGCACCGTACACGGCGGCGGCCAGTCCCGCGGGCCCCGCACCGACCACCATGACGTCGCACCGTCCGTTCTCGGGCGAGGGGGCGGGTAGACCGATGAGCCGGGCGAGTTCGGCGTTGCTCGGATTGCGCAGGAGCCGCTCACCCTGCCAGAGGACCACCGGCGTCTCCTCGGGACGGATGGCGAACCGGCGCAGCAGCGCCTCGGCCTCCTTGTCCCTCTCCAGATCCACCCAGCGGTGGGGCAGCCGGTTGCGGGCAGCGAACTCGCGCAGCCGCATCGTGTCCCGTGAGTAGCACGACCCCAGGATCCGGAAGCCGGCACCGAGGCCGATGAGCAGGTACCTGCGGCCCAGGTAGGCGCGGAGGATCAGATCGCCGAGGATGGGGTCGCTGCCGACCAGGGCGCGTTGCCGCTCCACCGGTACGGCCAGGATCTCGCCGGCCTCGCGCACCACGGCGGTGTTGAACGCTGCCTGGCCTTCCAACAGCCCGAGTTCACCAAGGAACCTGCCGGGTCCGTGCACCGCCACCGTCTGCTCGTCGGGGCCGCCCTGGTCGTGGAGGATTTCGACGGTCCCGCTGAGGATCGCGAGGAACTCCCGGAACGGCTCGCCCTCGCGGTACAGCACCTCGCCCTCGGCGGTTCTGCGGCGCTCACCGTGCGCGGTCAGGTCCTCGAGCTGCTCCGGCGTGAGGCGGGGGAACGCACCGTACCGGTCCGGCGTCTCGCGGACCGCACCGTTCTCGTGCTCGGCCGTGCTCATCAGACCAGGGCCTCGTGAACGTAGCACCAGCGCCAGTCCTCTCCCGGCTCGAAGGACTGCACCACGGGGTGGCCGACGCTCCCCGCGTGCCATCTGGCGTGCTTGAGAGGGGAGGAATCGCAGCAGCCCACGTGCCCACAGGTGAGGCAGAGGCGCAGGTGCAGCCACGGGGACTGCGCCCTGAGGCACTCCTCGCAGCCCTTCGGGGTACGCGGCGTCACTGGGCGAACCATCGCCAGGTGCGGGTCGGCAATCGTGGCCATGAGGATTCTCCTTCCGTGAACGGGCCTGATCGGCCCGTGAATGGGCCTGATCGGCCGCGGGCGACGATCTTCCTCAGCACCGTCGCCCTCACCCTCCCGCGGTGGTCTGCCGACCCGCCATCGCCTGCTCGACCCACGAGCGCAGGACGTGCGCGGGTGCCGCGCCGGCCTGCCGGGCGACCGTCTCGCCCCGGTCAAGCACGAGCAGGGTCGGCACCGCCTGCACCTCGAACCGCCGACTGAGCCGTGGGTTCTGGTCGACGTCGACCTTGACGAGCTTGATCTGTCCGGCGAGGTCCCGGGCGACCTGTTCGAGGGCTGGGCTGACCATGCGGCAGGGGCCGCACCAGGTGGCCCAGAGGTCGACGACGACGGGCACCGTGGCGTTGTCGGCGACCTCGGTGAAGTCCTCGTCGCCCGCGTCGACGACCCAGGGCAGGGGCTGCTTGCAGTGGCCGCATCGGGGCCGCCCCTCGGCAACCGCGGGAATCCGGTTGCCGCGCCCGCAGTTCGGGCAGGTCGCCGTCGTCGTCCGGGTGGTGTTCACGCCGCCCTCGCCTCCCGGTCGCCCTCCTGCTGGTCGAAGGTGACCACCAGCTGTGCGTGCTCGGCGTCGACGCGCACCGTCGCCCCGTCCTGGACGTCGCCGCGCAGCAGGGCCCGCCCGACCAGCGTCTCGACCTCGTGGGAGATGTAACGCCGCAGCGGCCGGGCCCCGTACACCGGGTCGTAGCCCTGGTGGGCGATCAACTCCCTTGCAGAAGCGGATAGTTCGACGTGGATGCGGCGCTCTGCGAGCCGCCGCCGCAGCTCGTCGAACTGCAGCTCCACGATCCGCTCGATCTGCCGCTCACCGAGCGGCTTGAACAGCACGATGTCGTCGACGCGGTTGAGGAACTCCGGACGGAAGTGCCCGCGCAGCTCGCCCATCACCAGGGCTCGGGCGTCGGGCTTGATCTCACCCTCGGCGGTGGCGCCGTCGAGGAGGTGCTCGGAGCCGATGTTGGACGTCATGATGATCACGGTGTTGCGGAAGTCGACGGTGCGGCCCTGGGCGTCGGTGATGCGACCGTCGTCGAGCATCTGCAGCAGCGTGTTGAAGACATCGGTGTGCGCCTTCTCGATCTCGTCGAACAGGACGACCGAGTACGGCTTGCGGCGCACGGCCTCGGTGAGCTGGCCGCCCTCCTCGTAGCCGACGTATCCGGGCGGTGCGCCCATGAGCCGGCTGACGGTGTGCCGCTCCTGGTACTCGCTCATGTCGAGGCGGACCATGTTCTCCTCGGAGTCGAACAGGGTCCGGGCGAGGGTCTTGGCCAGCTCGGTCTTCCCGACTCCGGTGGGGCCGAGGAAGATGAACGAGCCGATGGGGCGGCGGGGGTCGCGGATACCGGAGCGGGCACGGATGATGGCGTCGGTGACGAGCTTGACGGCCTCGTCCTGGCCGATGACGCGCTCGCGCAGGATCTCGTCGAGGCGCAGCAGCTTCTCGCGTTCGCCCTCCTGGAGGCGGGCGACGGGGACGCCGGTCCAGGCGGCGACGATCTCGGCGATCTCCTCCTCGGTGACGACCTCGCGCAGCAGCCGGCTCTGCCCTTGTTTGACGGCCAGTTGCTCCTCCTCCGCCGCGAGTCGGCGCTCCAGGTCCTGGAGGCGGCCGTAGCGCAGTTCGGCGGCGCGGTTGAGGTCGTAGGCGCGTTCGGCCTCCTCGGCATCGTGGCGGACCTGTTCCAGTTCCTGGCGCAGTTCCTGCACGCGGCGGATCGCCTGCCGTTCGGCCTCCCACTGGGCGTGTTTGGCGTCGGCCTCGCCGCGCAGGTCGGCCAGTTCCCTGCGCAGCTCCTCCAGGCGCGTCTTGCTGGCGGGGTCGGTCTCCTTGGACAGGGCGGCATCCTCGATCTCCAGCCGCGTGACGCGGCGGGTGATCTCGTCGAGTTCGGCGGGCATCGAGTCGATCTCGGTACGCAGCCTGGCGCACGCCTCGTCGACGAGGTCGATGGCCTTGTCGGGCAGGAACCGATCGGTGATGTAACGGTGGCTGAGGGTGGCCGCGGAGACCAGCGCGGTGTCCTGGATCTTCACGCCGTGAAAGACCTCGAGGCGTTCGCGCAGGCCGCGCAGGATGGAGATGGTGTCCTCCACGCTGGGCTCCTCGACCAGGACCTGCTGGAAGCGCCGTTCGAGGGCGGCGTCCTTCTCGATGTGCTTGCGGTACTCGTCGAGGGTGGTGGCGCCGATCATGTGGAGTTCGCCGCGGGCCAGCATCGGCTTGAGCATGTTGCCCGCGTCCATGGCTCCTTCGGCGGCTCCTGCGCCGACGACGGTGTGGAGTTCGTCGACGAAGAGCAGGATGCGCCCTTGGGCGGCCTTCACCTCGGACAGCACGGCCTTCAGGCGTTCCTCGAACTCGCCGCGGTACTTGGCGCCGGCGACCAGGGAGCCCATGTCGAGGGCGAACACCGTCCTGTCGCGCAGGCCCTCGGGCACATCGCCCCGGACGATGCGCTGGGCCAGGCCCTCGACGATGGCGGTCTTGCCTACGCCGGGGTCGCCGATGAGGACGGGGTTGTTCTTGGTCTTTCGGCTGAGGATCTGGGTGACGCGGCGGATCTCCGCGTCACGGCCGATGACCGGGTCCAGCCGCCCGGACCGAGCCTCGAGGACCAGGTCGCGGCCGTACTTCTCCAGCGCCTCGTAGGCCACTTCGGGGTTGGCGGAGGTGACGCGCTGGTTGCCGCGCACCTGAGTGAGCGCGTTCAGGAAGGAGTCCCGGGTGATGCCTGCCTGTTTGAGCAGCCGCCCGGCCGCGGTGGAAGAGCTCTCCTCGGCCAGGGCGAGCAGGAGGTGTTCCACGGACACGTACTCGTCCTTGAGGCGTTTGGCCTCCCGTTCGGCGGCGTCGAGCAGGTGGGCGAGGCGCTGGGTGACGAAGACCTGTCCGGGAGCCGCGCCAGGGCCGGTGACCTTGGGACGACGGGACAGTTCCCCGCGCACGGCCTCGCGCAGTCCCTCCGGCTCCTTGCCTGCCTGCTCCAGCAACCGCGGGATCAGACCGTCCTCCTGATCGAGGAGTGCGAGCAGCAGGTGCTCCCCGTCGACCTCGGTGTGCCCCATGCGACCAGCCGCGGTCTGGGCCTCCTGGAGGGCTTCCTGGGACTTCTGGGTGAGACGGTTCATGTCCATGGGGGTGTTTCACTCCTCGTGCCGCGGCCGCGCAGGGCGGCTTCGAGCAGGCTGATGCGGTCGAGCAGGTCGAGCACCAGGCCGATGGATGCGTAGTTGAGGCAGAGACCCGTGCGCAGCCGCTGGATGCGGGCGAGGACCGCCGGGGCCGTCGGGTCGAACACCAGCTTCCCCGCGGCGTCGCGTTCGGCGTCGATCAGGCCGAGGGCGACGAACCGGCGGATCAGATCGGGGTGGAGGCCCGAGCGACGTGCCACGGCATCGAGGGAGAGCCTGGGGACGGGCACGAGCGCGTACCGGACGGCCGTCGAGGCAGTGAGATCGGCTCCCGTTCGTACCGGCCGGTTGCCCACGCCGGCCCGGCCGGGGCCTGCCGCTCCCGCGGGTGGTTCGTTCATCACGTCCTCCTGGGGTCGTACGAGGAGGCGGCGGCGAGCTCCTCGAACAGTTCGCGCTCCCGGTCGCCGAGGGTGGGCGGCACCACGATGCGGAGTTCGGCGTACAGGTCGCCGTTCGCGCCGCGCGGGTTCGGCATGCCTTCGCCGCGCAGCCGCAGCCGCCGGCCGCTGGACGAGCCCGCGGGCACCGTGACCTTGGCCGTGCCCCCGCCGGGGGTGGGAACCGGCACGGTCGCGCCCAGGGCCGCCTCCCAGGGTGCCACCGGGACCTGGACGTGCACGTCGCGGCCGTCCAGCCGGAACCGGGGGTGGGGCTGGATGCGCACGCGAAGGTACAGGTCGCCCGCGGCGGCGTCACCACGGCCCCGGCCGCCCTCGCCCGCCAGCCGGATGCGCTGCCCGTCGGTGACGCCCGGCGGCACGTCGACCTCGTACCGCCGCGGCTGCCCCGTGGGACCGGCGAGCGTGACGGTGCGACGGCCGCCTTGGTACGCCTCCTCGACGGTGAGCGCCAGTTCGGCCTCCTGGTCCGCTCCGGGTACGCCCCCTCGGGCGGCGCCGGCTCCGAACATGGAGCCGAACAGGTCCTCGATATCGATGCCCTCCGCTCCGAAGTCGTCTCCGAAGTCGTCTCCGAAGCCGGCGTACCGGACCCGGGGGCCGCCCCCGCCTGCGGTCGTCCGACCCCGGAAGCCGCCGCCCGCTCCCGCCGCGGCCCGTTCGTCGAAGTCCTCGGGGATCTTGCGGAAATCCTCGCCGAAGCGGTCGTAGCGGGCCCGGGTCTTGGGATCGGACAGGACGCTGTACGCGTCGTTGAGGTCCTTGAAGCGCTCTTCCGCCCCAGGGTCCTTGTTGACGTCGGGGTGGTGCCTGCGGGCGAGTTTGCGATATGCCTGCTGGATCTCGTCCTGGCTCGCGGACCGCGACACCCCGAGCACCTCGTAGTAGTCCCGCGCCATGACCGTTCACTCCCGCTTCGCGACGGTTACGGCGGCGGGCCTGAGCTGCCGCTCGCCGTCCCCGTAACCGGGGCGCAGTACCTCGACGACCGTGCCCGGCGGGGCGTCGGGGTCCTGGACGACGCCGACCACCTCGTGCCGGGCCGGGTCGAAGGGGACGCCGGTCTCCGCGTGCCGCGGGTAGCCGAGCAGTTCGAGGACGTTCACCGCTTGGTCGCGTACGGCCAGGATGCCCTCCACGATCGCGCCCGGATCGGCGCCCGCGTGGGTCAGGGCGAGTTCGAGGTTGTCGAGGACGGGCAGGAAGGCGGCCGCCGTGCGGGCACGCTCCACCGCCCGTTCGCGCTCCAGTTCCCTGGCGTGGCGCTTGCGAAGGTTGTCGAGGTCGGCGAGTGCGCGCCGCCAGCGGTCCTCCAGTTCCTGGATCGCGGTCGTGTACTCGTCCTCGGCGAGCGCGGGGCCGGCGGCATCGGGTCCCGGTTCGCCGTTCGCAGCTCCGGGCCGGGGCGGGCCCGGTTGGGGCAGATCCCCGCGAGGCGGGGGTCCGGCGCCTTCCGGGACCGGTTCGACCGGATCCGGCACGGCCCGGTCGGGTTCCTGGGGGTAGATGGGCATGGCGCGCCTCAGCCCTTGTCGAACTCGGCGTCGATGACATCATCGTCACCGCCACCGCCACTCGTGGGACCGCCGGTGGCGGCGTCCTGGGCGGGACCCCCGCCCGTAGCGGCGGCGCCCTGATGGGCCGCCAGCCCGGCCAGCACCTGCTGGAGTTCGGAGGTCAGGGGCCGCACGCGTTCCACGCCCGCCTCTTCCTTGACCGCCGCCCGGGCGTCCGACACGAGCATCTCGCCGCGTGCCTTCTCGTGCGCGGGCGCTGCGTCGCCCAGTTCGGCGAGACGCTTCTCGACCTGGTAGGCGATGGCGTCGAGTTCGTTGCGGGCGTCGACGGCCTCGCGGAGTGCCTTGTCCTGGCCCTGATTGCTTTCGGCCTCCTGGACCATGCGTTCGACCTCGCTGCGGTCCAGGTTGGAGCTCTCGCTGATGGTGATGCCCTGTTCCTTGCCGGTGTCCCGGTCACGGGCCTTGACCTCGAGGATGCCGTTGGCGTCGATGTCGAAGGTGACCTCGATCTGTGCTTCGCCCCGCGGCGCCGGCCGGATGTCGGTGAGCTGGAACCGGCCCAGCACCCGGTTGTCGGCGGCCAGCTCGCGCTCGCCCTGGAGGACCACCACATCAACGGCCGGCTGGTTGTCCTCGGCGGTGGAGAAGGTCTCGCTGCGGCGCACCGGGATGGTGGTGTTCCGCTCGATGATCTTCGTCATCACTCCGCCGCGCGTCTCCACGCCCAGCGACAGGGGGGTCACGTCGAGCAGCAGGACGTCCTTGACCTCGCCCTTGAGCACCCCTGCCTGGATCGCGGCCCCCAGGGCCACGACCTCATCGGGGTTGACGCTCATGTTGGGTTCCTTGCCGCCGGTCAGCCGGCGGACCAGGGCCTGGACAGCGGGGATGCGGGTGGACCCGCCGACGAGGATGACCTCGTCTATGTCGCTCTCGCCGACCTTGGCGTCGGCAATGGCCTGCTGGACCGGTCCCAGGCAGCGCTCCACCAGGTCGCCGGTGATCTGCTCGAACGTGGACCGCATGATCGAGTCGGTGAGGTGCTTGGGCCCGGAGGCGTCGGCGGTGATGAACGGCAGGCTGACCTGCGTCTGCGTCACCGAACTCAGCTCGGTCTTGGCCTTCTCCGCCGCCTCGAACAAGCGTTGCAGCGCCTGCGCGTCCTGGCGCAGGTCGATGCCGTTCTCCTTCTGGAAGTCGTCCGCGAGGTAATCCACCAGACGCCGGTCGAAGTCGTCACCGCCCAGGTGGCTGTCGCCGGCGGTGGAGCGCACCTCCACCACGCCGTCGCCGACGTCGAGGATGCTCACGTCGAAGGTGCCGCCGCCCAGGTCGAAGACGAGGACGGTCTCGTGCTCCTTCTTGTCCACGCCGTACGCGAGGGCGGCCGCCGTCGGCTCGTTGATGATCCGCAGCACCTCCAGTCCCGCGATCCGTCCGGCGTCCTTGGTGGCGGTGCGCTGAGCGTCGTTGAAGTAGGCGGGCACCGTGATGACCGCCTCCGTGACCCGCTCCCCGAGCTGCTTGGAGGCGTCGTCCGTGAGTTTGCGCAGCACCTGTGCGCTGATCTCCTCAGGCGCGTACAGCTTGTCGCGCACCTCGAAGCGGGCCGCCCCGCCGTCGCCCTCGACGACGTCGTACGCCACCGCCCTGGCCTCGTCGGAGATCTCGTCGAAATGCCGGCCGATGAACCGCTTGGCCGAATAGATGGTGCCCTTGGGATTGAGGATCGCCTGGCGCCGGGCCAGCTGGCCCACCAGACGTTCCCCGGTATCGGTGAAGGCCACCACGGACGGTGTCGTGCGGTTGCCCTCGCTGTTGGGCACGACGGATGGCTCTCCGCCCTCCCACACGGCGATCACCGAGTTGGTGGTGCCCAGGTCGATGCCCACTGCCTTGGCCATGAGGAACTCCTCCCGGTACGGCGCCTGCGCCGACTGTCCGGATCACGTTCGTTCAGGTACGGGTGGGACCTCTGCCAGTGGTCTGCAGCCCGCCGATCAGCGGGCGGAGCAGGACACCGCGGGCAACCCTGTGGAGCTGCTCGCCCACCGCCCGTCCTTCCCACCGGTGCCCGGTGCGCGCGGATGGTCTCGAGCACTCCTCCGCTCCTCCGCTCCTCAGGGTGGCGGGCCGAGTGGTTGCACGCCTGCGCCTGGCGAGTCAGAAAGGCACGGGGCCGGTCGCCCCGCGAGTACGAGAGGAGGAATCCGAACATCTCGGTATGAGCCGGCCCGGCAGGCACCACGGCTCGGCTGTAGGCTCGAAAGGAACGGAGTGATCCCATGGCCAGGAGCCGGGCGCACGACCTGTACCTCCGCCGCTGCGGCCGGGAGAGCAGCCTTCCGCGGGGCAGCGGCGGGCGGCTCCTCATGGCCGCGCGGAGAGGTTCCGTCCCACCCCCCGGCAGCGGGTGGCGCCCCACGGCGGCGCGGCGAGGGCCCCGCCGGCCCGCTCCGACCCCGGCCAACCATGCCCCCCACGATCTGATGGGGCTCTCCAGCGCCCTGTTCGCCACCTTGGACGAAGGCGAGATCCTGAGCCTGGCCATGGACCACATAGCCGCCGCGGGGCCGTACAGCGCCGAGGCCGGCTACCTCACGGTGGACGGCGCCCTGCTCCCCAGCCCGAGGAACGGGCAGGTCCATGCCCTGGCCGTGGACCGGAGGGTGCGGCAGCTGGTCGGGGAGGACGGCCCTGTGACCGTGCCCGGCCGGCCCTGGGGCCGGGCCCTGGGGCTACGCGGGCTGGACAGGCTTCACGGCTACCTCGTGGTGACCTCCCGCTCCCGGCCCACCGAGGCCGAGCGGTCCCTGCTCGCCACGCTGGTCCGGCACACCGCCGCTGCACTGTCGCTCGCCTTCGCACACCGCCGCCGGCGCGAGGACGCGCTGGAGCTGCACCGGCTGAGGGAGCAGCGAACAGCCCTCCAGGGGCAGCTGATCTCCGTCGTGGCCGAGATGGGGTACCAGCGGTCCGTTCACGCGCTCCTGGCCGACGTCGCCGTCTCGGGCGGCGGCGAGGAAGCCGTCACCCGCGCACTGCACGGGCTCACCGGACTCCCCGCGCTGGTCGAGGACCGCTTCGGTCGGCTGAGGTCCTGGACCGGTCCCGATCGCCCAGACCCCTATCCCGAACCGGACCCCGTGCGCCAGGACGAAATGCTGTACGCCGTCGGCCGTGAGGCCGGGCCGGTGCGGGTGAAGGACCGGCTGGTCACCCTGGTCCGCCCGCACGGCGAGATCCTGGGCGTACTGGCCCTGGTCGACGTCCGGGGCGAGGCCGACGAGCACACCCTGCGCGCGCTGGAGGACGGCGCCACCTCACTCGCCCCGGAGCTGGCGCACCTGCGCAATCTGGCCGAAGTGGAGTCGAAGCTGCACCGCGAGCTGGCCGACGACCTCCTGGCGGGGACGGACGAGGCGAGCGCCTACGCCCGTTCCGAGGCAGTCGGACACGACCTGCACCGCCGCCACTACGTCGTCGTGGTGCAGTGGTCGAACCGGACCGCGGACGGTCCCTTCGCGCAGACGGTGGGCCGGGCGGCCTCTGCCGTGGGCATGCACTCGCTGCTGACCCGACGTTCCGACCACGTGGTCCTGGTGGCCGACGACAGGCCGCACGCCCGCGCGCTGTACGAGGCGCTCGCCCGGGAGACCGGGACACGGTCCGGGAGCATCGGGGTGAGCGCCCCTTGCGACTCCCTGGCCGACATCCCCCACCGCTACCAGGAGGCGCAGCGCGCCCTGGAAGTGCGCCGCCACTCCCATGAGCACTACGGCACGACGTTCTTCGACGAGCTGGGCCTCTACCGCATCCTGGGACCCGGCAACGATTACCGGGAACTGGAGACGTTCGTCCACGACTGGCTCGGGCAGCTGATCGACTACGACTCCCGGCACCACACGGCCATGGTGGAGACGCTGTCCCAGTACTTCGACTGCGGCGGCAACTACGACGAGACCGCCGAATCCCTCGCGATCCACCGCAGCACGCTGCGCTATCGGCTCCAGCGCATCCGCAACATCAGCGGCAACGACCTCGCGAACGTCGAGGACCGGCTCAACCTCCAGGTGGCGACCCGGGTGTGGAAGATCGTGCTGGGCGAACAAGCAGGAAACGGCGTCGTTGAACGCGATGCGGCCGGTTGATCACCACGCGACACGTGCAGACCTGGTCCGCTTGCAGCGAGGAGCCCGGTTCGCACGAGCCGTACGGCTGGTGCTCAGCCCCTCGTGCCGTCGTCAGGAGCGCGCGAGCCGGGCCGCGAGGTAGGGCGCGGTGGCGCTGCGGCGGGCTTTCGCCACCTTGGCCGGCGGGCCCGCCGCGACCACCCGCCCGCCCGCGTCGCCGCCGCCCGGCCCGAGGTCGATGACCCAGTCGGCGGTGGTGATCGTGTCCAGGTCGTGCTCGACGAGGACGACCGTGTTGCCGGCGTCGACGAGCCGGTGCAGCTGTCGCAGCAGCAGCGCGACGTCCGAGGGGTGCAGCCCCGCCGTCGGCTCGTCGAGCAGGTAGAGCGCGTGGCCGCGGCGGGCTCGCTGCAGTTCGGTGGCCAGTTTGATGCGCTGCGCCTCACCACCGCTGAGTTCCGTCGCGGGCTGCCCCAGCCGCAGGTACCCCAGTCCCACGTCGCGCAACGTCTCCAGACTGCGGGAGGCGGCCGGGACGGCGGACAGGAACGTGGCGGCGTCATCGACGGACAACCCCAGCACTTCCGCGATGTTCTTGCCGCGGTAGGTCACTTCCAGCGTTTCGGCGTTGTACCGGGCGCCCTGGCAGGTCGGGCACGGTGCGTAGGTGCCGGGCAGGAAGAGCAGTTCCACCGCGACGAATCCTTCGCCCTGGCAGGTTTCGCACCGACCTTCGGGCACGTTGAAGGAGAACCGCCCGGCCGAGTAGCCGCGCGCCTCGGCCTCGTCCGTCGACGCGTACAGCTTGCGCACCGCGTCGAACATCCCCGTGTACGTGGCCAGGTTGGACCGGGGAGTTCGGCCGATGGGCCGCTGGTCGACCCGGACCAGCCGGTCGAACGACTCGACCCCCGACGCGTCCTGGACGTCAACCACCAGCTGCGCCTCATCGGGCTCCTCGGGTGCGAGTCCGAGGTGGCCGCGGACGACCTCGGCGAGCACCTGCGTCACCAGTGTCGACTTTCCGGAACCGGACACGCCCGTCACCGCCGTCAGTACGCACAGCGGTACGTCGACGGACACGTCGTGCAGATTGTGGCGGGAGACGCCGCTCAGGTGCAGCCAGCCCTGCGGTGTGCGGGGGCGGTGATCGAGCGGTTCGGCGCGCCCGAACAGGTACTGGCCCGTGGCCGACTCCGCCACCCGCTCCAGACCGGCGACCGGGCCGCTGTACAGCACGCGGCCGCCGCCCTCGCCCGCGCCGGGACCGATGTCGACCACCCAGTCCGCCCGCCGTACGACGTCCATGTCGTGCTCCACGACGAACAGCGAGTTGCCCGCCGCCTTGAGCCGCTCCAGCACGTCCAGCAGCGGTTCCGCGTCAGCCGGGTGCAGACCCGCGGAGGGTTCGTCGAGGACGTAGACGACGCCGAACAGCCCCGAGCGCAGCTGGGTGGCGATCCGCAGGCGCTGCGCCTCGCCGGGCGACAGGGTCGTCGAACGGCGACCGAGGCTGAGATATCCGAGGCCCAGGTGGAGCAGTACGTCGACCCGCGCGACCAGATCGCCGCAGATCCGGACCGCGACCTCGGTCGTCTCCCCGGACAGGGCGGTCGACGTGGTGGCGTCGGCCTCGGACCGCCCCGCGACGGGCCGCAGCAGCGCGACGACCCCGGTGAGCGGCATCGCGTTGATCTCGGCGATGGAACGTCCGGCGAAGGTCACGGCGAGCGCCTCGGGCCGCAGTCCGCTGCCGTGACACTCGGGGCAGGGCACGCTCCTGACGAACCGGAGCGCCCGTTCGCGCATCTTCTCGCTCTTGGAGTCGGCGAGGACGTGCATGACGTGCTTGCGGGCGCTCCAGAACTTGCCCTGGTAGCCGTAGTCGACGCGGTCCTCCTCCGGCTCGATGTACACGGAGGGCTGCTCGTCGGTGTACAGCAGCCAGTCCCGGTCCTTCTTCCTGAGCCTGCGCCACGGCCGGTCGATGTCGATCCCCAGGCCGCTCACGACACTGCGCAGGTTGGCTCCCTGCCAGGCGCCCGGCCAGGCGGCGATCGCCCCCTCGCGGATGCTCAGCGAGGGGTCCGGGACGAGCAGGTCCTCGGCGACGTCGTGCACGGCGCCCAGTCCGTGGCACTCCGGGCAGGAGCCGGCCGCGGTGTTGGGTGAGAACGACTCGGCTTCCAGCCGTGCCGCCCCGGGGGGATAGGTGCCGGCGCGGGAGTACAGCATGCGCAGCAGATTGGACAGCGTGGTGAGGGTGCCGACCGTCGAGCGCGAGCTGGGCGACCCGCGTCGCTGCTGCAGGGCCACGGCCGGTGGCAGTCCGGTGATTTCCTGCACGTGCGGTGCACCGACCTGCTGCAGCAGCCTTCGGGCGTACGGTGCCACGGACTCGAAATAGCGCCGCTGGGCCTCCGCGTAGAGCGTGCCGAACGCGAGCGAGGACTTGCCCGAACCGGAGACGCCGGTGAAGGCGACCATCGCGTCCCGCGGAACGTCGACGTCGATGTTCCGCAGGTTGTTCTCACTGGCGCCCCGGACATGCACGAAGGGGTCGATCGCGTCCTTGTCCACCGTTCCTGATTACCTGATCGCGCCGGGAACCGCGCGACAGGCGCCGTCCCCGGGCCTCGCTCACACGAGCGTCCGGATCGTTGATTCGATTCGAATGGACCCGGCAGCCGCGTGCGGACTGATCGACCTACTCCATAAAGGTGCAGGTCAGCGCACCCGCCCACGTGCTTTCAGCGGCACCGGCGGGAGCTGCGGAGCGGGGATCGGGGGGCCGTCGTAGCCCTTCACCTCGCCGAAGCGGGTGCCCTCCATCCAGTCCTTGCGCGCCTGGACGATCTCCTCGTTCGTGCGGCCGATCCAGTTCCAGAACATCACGATCTCCTCCTCGAACGGCTCGCCGCCCAGGAGCATCAGGCTTGCGTCCGAGGCTGCGCGCAGCGGGAGTTCGGTGCGGCCGCAGCCGAGGTAGAGCATCGAGCCGGGCAGGACCGGGACCTCGTCGACGTGGGCCTCGCCCGACATCGACAGGACCGCGTACTCGAAGTCCGGGTCGAGCGGGAGGCGGGTCTCGGTGCCCGCCGTCAGGTTCAGGTCCGCGCCGACGATCGGGCTGTAGGCCGTGCCGGGCGAGGTCGCGGTGTCCAGGGTGCCCAGGATGACCGTCGCGGTCAGGCCGGGGGACGTGACCCGGGGGAGCTCCGCGTGGTGCTGGAAGTGCGGGGCCACGTCGCGGTGGGCGTCGGGCAGGGCCACCCACAGCTGGGCGCCGTGCAGGAAGCGGGCGTGCTCGCGCGGGCTCTCCTCCGAGTGGCTGATGCCCCGGCCGGAGGTCATCAGGCCCAGCTCGCGCGGGCGGATCGTCGCCAGGCTGCCCACGCTGTCGCGGTGCAGCACCTCGCCCTCGTGGAGCCAGCTCACGGTCTGGAGCCCGGTGTGCGGGTGCGGCGCGACCTGCATGCCGGGCTCGTCCGCGATGTCGTCCGGGCCGTAGTGGTCCACGAAGCACCAGGCGCCCACCATGCGGCGGCCCAGGTTCGGCAGGAGTCGTCGGACCTCGGTGGACTCCCCGAGCTGGACCGTGCGCGGGCTGAGGAGCTCGCGGACCGGTTCGGCCACGACGAAGCCGCGGCCGCCGCAGACGGAGAGTGCGGGCTGGCGATCGAGATTGCTCATACGGACAACCTAACGGCGGGGAGGCGGCCGCGGTCAGTGGAATGTTTCCCCCGGTGCTGCGTGTTGGAGGCAGCGGACAACCACTGGGAGCGGGAAGGACGGAAGGGGCGCGATGAGCGCGATGAGCACCTCGTACCTGGAGCACGGGACGGCAGCCGAGCGCTGGGAGCGGGCCGGGCTCTTCTTCGAGGCGAAGGAGTACGCGACGGCCGCCCGCATCCTGGAGCCGCTGGCGGCCGGGGCCCCCGAGCAGCTGGCCCCCCGGCTGCTGCTGGCCCGCGCCTACTACCACTCCGCCCAGCTCTCCCGGGCCGAGCGTGAGCTGCGCGCCATCCTGGAGCGCTGGCCCGTGGAGGACTACGCACAGCTGCTGCTCGGTCGCACGCTGGAGCGCGGCGGGCGGGCCGCGGAGGCCCGTCCGTACCTGCGGATGGCCGCCGCGATGGCGGGCGAGTTCGAGGACTAGCGGGCCGCCCGGCCCGGCGCGTGCGGGGCCCGGGCTCCGGCTCGGTTAGCCTGGGTCCCATATGAACCGCCTGACCACGCCTTACGGCTCCTACGAGCTCACCCGCTTCCCCGAGGATCCGCGCGACCGGCTCCGCGCCTGGGACGCCGCCGACGAGTACCTGCTGCGCCACCTCGACGCCGGTACCGGCGAGCGCGGGCCGGTGGACCTGGCCGGCGCCGGGCAGATCACCGTCCTGGGGGACCGCTGGGGGACGCTGACCACGGCGCTCGCCGCGTACCGGCCGACGCAGATCACCGACTCCTCCCTGACCCGCTCCGCCACCGCGGCGAACCTCGACCGGAACGGGATCGGGACCTCCAAGGCGACGGTCACGCTGCTGACCACGCAGGACCCGCCGCCCGAGAAGATCGACGTGCTGCTGGTGCGCGTGCCCAAGAGCCTGGCTCTGCTGGAGGACCAGCTGCACCGGCTGGCCCCGCACGTGCACGCGGGCACCGTGGTGGTCGGCACCGGCATGGTGAAGGAGATCCACACCTCCACGCTGCGGCTCTTCGAGCGGATCCTGGGCCCGACGAAGACCTCCCTCGCCGAGAAGAAGGCGCGGCTGATCTTCTGTACGCCGGGCACCCCGGGCGCCGCGCGGCCCACGACCCCCGGGCCGTGGCCGGTGACGTACACGGTGGACGAGGACGCCGGGTCCGCATCCGGGCTGACCGTCGTCAACCACGCCGGGATCTTCTGCGCCGACCGGCTCGACGTCGGCACCCGCTTCTTCCTGCAGAACCTGCCGACCAACACCGACGGGGCCCGGGTCGTGGACCTGGGCTGCGGCAACGGCGTCGTCGGCACGGCCGTGCAGGCCCACGACCCGGATGCCGAGGTCGTCTTCACGGACGAGTCCTTCCAGGCGGTCGCCTCGGCGCGGGCCACCTACCGGGAGAACATCCGCGAAGGCCGGCGGACGGCGGAGTTCCACGTCGGCGACGGGGTCGCGATGCTGGCCCCCGGCTCCGTGGACCTGGTGCTGAGCAACCCGCCGTTCCACTCCCACCAGGCGACCACGGACGCGACGGCGCTGCGGATGTTCGCGCAGTCGCGCAAGGTGCTGCGGCCCGGCGGCGAGCTGTGGATCGTGGCCAACCGGCACATGGGCTACCACACCCACCTGCGGCGGCTGTTCGGCAACAGTGAAGTCGTCGCGAGCGAACCGAAGTTCGTGATCCTGCGGGCGGTCAAGGAAGACCGGCCGCGGCCTATGTGACCTGCCGGTACGTCCTACACTCTGCCGCGTGAGCAGCCAGGTGGTGGGAGACGGGACGGGCGGCGGGCGCTACCGCCGGGAGGACGTGGCCCGCGCGGCCGGGGTCAAGGTGCGCAACCTGCGCTACTACCAGGAGCGCGGGCTGCTGCCGCCGCCGCGCCGCGAGGGGCGGATCGCCTGGTACTCCGATGACCACCTGACCCGGCTGCGGCTGATCAGCGACCTGTTGGGGCGCGGCTACACGGTCAACGGCATCGCCGAGCTCCTGCAGGCGTGGGAGGGCGGCGGCGGGCTGTCCGGACTCCTGGGCCTGGAGCGGGAGATGACGCGGGATTGGGTCCGGGAGGAGCCGGTCACGATGACCCGGGCCGAGCTGCGGGAGCTGTTCGGCCCCACGGCCACGGCCGAGGACACCCGGCGGGCGGCGGAGCTGGGGTACGTCACGGTCGACGGGGACCTGGTCACCCACCGCAGCCACCGCCTGCTGGACGCGACGCTCGCGCTGGTGCGCGCGGGGGTGCCGCTCGCGGACATCCTGGACGCCGGGGAGTTCCTCCAGGCGCAGGCGGCGGCGCTCGCGGACCGGTTCGTCGGACTGTTCCGGCGGCATGTGATCGGCCCGGCGGGGCTGGAGCGGCTTTCGGCCATGCAACTCCAGCACATCACGGAGGCGGTGACGGCCCTGCGACCGGTGGCCGGGGAGGTCGTGGCCACGGAGTTCGCCCGGGCGATGGCCCTGCGGGTGGACGCGGAGGTCGCCGAACTGCTGCGTACGGAGCAGTAGGAGTCGGCCGAAAGGGTGCGCTCGCACAACCTTGCCAACCCCCATTGGCACTCTTACATTCAACTCGTCGGTAACAACGGTGCACAGCCGATCACAAGGGACGATCTCATGCCGGATTCCCCGCACTTACCCGACGAAGACCACGGCTCCGGCCGTGTCCGCTGGCGGCGGTTCGCCGTCCTGACCGTACCCGCCGTGGCCGTGACCGCCGGCCTCGGCATCGCCCTCGCGCAGGGGGCGCTCGCCGCCTCGTTCGCGGTGTCGGGGCAGCAGTTCAAGGTGTCGGCGAAGAGCCTGCAGGGCGAGGGCTTCGCCCAGTACGGCAGCGTCGACGTCAACGCCCGCGAGGAGCTCATCCCGGTGGCCGTCACCGCCATCCGGGAGGCGAAGCTCAACAGCCTGTGTCAGTCGGTGGTCACCACGCTCCCGGTGATCGGCGACATCTCGCTCAACCTGACGGCAGGCCAGAAGAAGCCGGTCGAGGCGAGCAACCTGTTCGTGGACGCGACGCAGCTCTCGGGTGACGCGGTCTTCAGCAACATCGAGATCGGGCGCGACGCCTCCACCCTCGACAAGGGTCCGGCCGACGCCCAGGGGATGCAGGACCTGTTCGCCCAGCAGGCCGACACGGTCAGCATCACCGACCTGCAGCAGACGGCGTGGGCGACCAACGCCGGCACCTTCAAGCTCTCCGGTCTGCGCATGGACATCAGCAAGGGCAAGAAGGAATGCTTCTGAGCCGTCGGCGGTGGCGGCGGTGGCGGCGCGGCAGACCCTTCTGGGGCGGACTGTTCACCCTGCTCGCCGGGGTGTGGATCTGCCTCCTGCCGCTGGCACCACTGAAGATCATGCTCCAGCAGGGCGTGGCGGGGATCCCGTCCGTCCTGATGGGCCTCGTGATGGTCGTGCTCGGCCTCACCGCCTGGTTCTCCCCCGCCCAGCGCGCCCTCGCGGGCGTCCTCACCACCCTGATCGCCACCGCCGCCCTGGTCCTGTCGAACCTCGGCGGGTTCCTGATCGGCACCTTGCTCGGCATTCTCGGCGGCGGCCTGATGTTCGCCTGGCAGCCGCACGCCGCGACCCGCCCGGCCCCCGCTTCCGCTGACCCCGCAGCCGCCCCGTCAGCCGCTCCCTCCCCCACGACACCCTCGCACCACGATCCCCAAGGAGCACAGCCATGAGCCGTACGCGTACCTCGCTCGCCCTCGGCACGGCCGCCGCCGCAGTCCTCTGCGTGGCCTCGGTCTCCGCCTCCGCCGCGCCGTTACCCGCGGCCGGGTCGACCACCGTCACCCCGGCCGGGCACGCCTTCAAGGCCACCCTCAGCGGCAAGGCCACCCTCAAAGCCGGTTCGGTGACGGTGACCTGCAACGTGTCCGTGGCCACCGGTACGGTGCCGGCCGCCCCCGGCAACCAGAACGCGGCCGGACCGGTCTCGTCCCCGATCTCGGCGCCGACGTACAGCTCCTGCACCTCGAGCATCCCGGGGGTGACCCCGACGGTCACCACCAGCGGTGCCTGGACGGTCTCGATGCAGCACGGCTCCCCGATCACCGCGACCATGACCGTGCCGGTCGGCGGCCTCGTGGTCAAGACGACCGGGCTCGCCTCCTGTACGGTCACCACCGCGCCCGCGGCCGCGGCCAACGTCGGGGGCACCTGGACCAACGGCGCCCCGCCCAGCCTGACCTTCGCCAACGCGACCGTGCCCGTGAAGGTCACCGGCGGGTTCGGCTGCCCGACGAGTGCGACCACGTCCACCTTCAACGCGGTCTACCTCGTCACCGACACGACCGACCCGGCGCAGCAGATCACCGTCGGCCCCTGACCCGCCCGTCCCGGGCTCGCGCGCACCACGGCCCGCACCCCCCGGGCCCCGCGCGCACCACGGCCCGCCGCCCCGGAGCTCCTCCGGAACGGCGGGCCCTCCTCGTGCGCGGCCCACCGCCTCAGCGGTGCGCCGGGAACTCCGCCACCAGCTGGTAGGTGGGCCGGTTCTGCCAGTTGACCTGCGGGTGGGACAGCCCGCCGACCGGGCGCTGGACGATCGAGTCGGCGCACCACTGGTTGCCCGCGGCGCAGGTCCCGTCGGCCGGGTAGACGGCCGCCGGGGTGGCCGCGGCCGCCTGCCGGAGCGTGGCGGTCATGGCCTCGCGGCACGCGGCGAGGGAGCCGCCGCCGCAGTAGGTCCGGGACGGCGGATCGGCCACCGGCCGCCCGAGGACCATCCGCAGGTCCTCGTCCGCGTAGCTCCACCAGCCGTACTGGAAGGCCGATCCGGCGTGCGAACCGGTGGGCCCGTGGCCCGCGTTGGGGGCCTCGTCGACGGTCAGCGAGGCCCGCAGGGCGTCGTACAGCGGGGCGCCGAGGCCCGGTTCGAACTGGGCCTTGATCAGCAGCGGCCACCAGGCGTCCATGATCCGGATCGCGTCCGCGTGGGCGTACGCCTTCGAACCCTGGGCGGTCTCCTTGCGCTTGCCGCCGCCGGCCTGCCACGCGGCGAGCTTGTCGACGGCCGCGGTGACGGCCGGGTCGGCGCCCGGTCCGCTGCGCAGTACGGCGAGCAGTTCGGGCAGCAGGTTCTCGGCGCGCAGATCGGTCACGGCGGCCTCGGCCATCGCCCGGGTGAGCGTGGCGCGGGTGACCCCGCCGGCCGTGACGAGCTGCTTGACCCGGCGGTCGAGGAGGTCGCCGCGGTGGACGGCGCCCATGCCGAAGCCGGCCGCGCTGTAGTCCTTGGCCTGTTTGTTGTTCCAGCTGATGTAGTAGTCCTGGCCGATGGACTGCGGGTGCTCGGCGGGCGGGGTGTAGGCGGCGGTGTTCGCGGCCGGGTCGAAGCCCTGCCACTCGTACTGCTGCCGGGCGTGCACGGGCAGGGCGGCGTCCACGCCCGCCGGGCGCACGGGGTTCAGCCCGCTGTTGTAGTAGGCCGCTTCGCGCGCGTCGGCGTAGAACCAGTTGAAGGCGTAGCCGATGTGCTGGACGGCCTGTTGGAAGGTGCGGGCGTCCTTGACGTACGAGGGGTCGTTGAGCATCTGGAAGCCGATGATCGAGTCCGCCTCGTGCCGGTAGGTGGAGCGCAGGGCGGTGTAGGCGACGGGCTTCGCGTCCACCGTGGCGCGGTGGGTGACGATGCCGTAGTGCGTGCGCCAGACCTGCATCCGGTAGGAGCCGTCGGGGGTGGGGTCGGCGACGGACTTCTTCCAGGCGTTGGCGCGTTCCAGCTTCTCCATGGGGGTGCAGGTGCCGCGGTAGAGGTACGAGGTGCTCGTCTTCGACGGTGCGCCGCCGCCGGGTTCGCACAGTTCGACGGCGAAGGTGTCGGTGATGTCCTGGCCGGCCGAGGTGGCGCTCCAGGCGTAGTCCTGGCCGCGGCCGAGCTGCACGTACATGCTGACACCCGCGAAGGAGGCGCCGCGGGCGCTGATGCCGGGCCCCTGGATCTCCTGGAGCATGAGGAGCTGGGGTGCGAGGTAGCCGGTCTGCGGGCCGAAGACGGCGACGGGGCGGCCGCTCGCGGTGTGGGCGCCGGAGACGAGCAGGGCGTTGGACATGCTCTGCTTGACGGGCCGTGGCGGGTCGGCGGCCTGCCTGGCGGTCGCCGCGCCCGTACGGTCGTACACGAGCTGTTCGGCGACGACGGATCCGGCGTCCGGGAGGGCCGCGCCCTGCGGGTTCGCGGGCTTCTGGGCGTACGGGAAGCTCGCGCCGTCGTGGACGGTGAGCACGGCCTCGGGGTCGTTGCGCTGGCGGAAGGACTCCCAGACCCGGGTCCCTTCCTCCAGGCCGTACTTCTGCTGCGCGGACAGCAGCGAGAGCGCGGCCTGGACCTCGCCGCCGCCTCCGCCGCCGAACAGGCCGCCCACGACGGAGGCGAGGGCGATCAGGTCGGTGATCTTGAAGGGGTGTATCTCGCCGGCGTTGGTGACGGAGTTGATGTGGCCGGTCAGGACGTACTCGCCGGGGAAGTAGCGGCCGTTCTTGGACTGGGTGCGGTAGAGGTTGATGCCGTCGACGTAGGCCTGCGCGTCCTCCATCGCGAGCCGGCCGCGCTCGCCCTCGGTGGTGCGGATCCGGTCCACCTGGGCCTGGAGATCGGCCTCGGTGTACGGGGCCTGCGGCCAGAACTGCTGCTCCAGGCCCTGGTTGGCGAGGGCGCCGCCGGCGAAGGGGGTCAGGTCGCCGCGGCCCACGTGCCGGAAGAGGTCCATCTGCCAGAGCCGGTCCTGGGCGGCGGCGTAGCCCGCGCCGAAGGAGGTCCCGTAGCGGGTGGTGCCCTTGATGTGGGGGACGCCGGTCTTCTTGTCGCGGGTGATGGTGACGTCGGGGCGGGGGCTGGCGGTGGATTCGGCCTGGCCGGCGGGCACGCCGAAGGAGGCGTCGTTGAAGAAGTCGTTGACCTTGGCGTCGGTCAGTCCCGGATAGCCGGCCACCAGGGAGTCGTAGCGCGCCAGTTGGTCGGAGGTGTGGGCGGGCAGCGCGCCGAACGCCTTGTGCAGGAGGATCTGGGCGAGCGTGGCGTTGCCGTTCTGGCCGGGCGGCAGGATGTCCGAGCACTGGCTGCCGCAGTAGTCGGCGATCGGCAGCGGTACGGGGTCGGCGGCGGCGGCCGCGGCCGCGGCGGGCGGTGTCAGCAGGCTCGCGCCGAGGGCGAACAGCGCGGCGGCGACGGCAGTTCTCAGGCGGGCGGTGGGACGTAACATGCGTGCTCCTCCGTGGGGGGCAGGAACCGGTCACGGGGAGGGTACTGACGGAACTACCACTCAGTAAGATGAACGACCGTCACTTTTCTGGAACCGCCCGCCGCCGGGCGCGGGGCGCGGGATCTCCGAAATTGCGTTGCCCCGGCGGCGGGTACCGGGAGAGGCTCCCTGCCATGTCACAGAGCACCGAACAGCAAGGGACCGCGGCCGGACCGCGCCGCGACGTCTCCGACCTCTTCTCCGGCGGCCGCCTCACCGCGATCCCGCGCAAGGCGGCCCGGCGCGAGCAGTTGCTCGTCCACCTGGCGCAGACCCTCTTCGCCGCGGACCGGCAGTACACGGAGCCCGAGGTGAACGACGCGCTGCGCGCGGTGCACGAGGACTGCTCGGCGCTGCGGCGCCATCTGATCACCTCGGGCCACCTCACCCGGACCCGGGACGGCAGCAGCTACCGGCGGGCGACGGCCACCCGGTAGTGGGTCGTCAGCCGCCCGTCCTCGCCCAGCACATGGAAGGCGACGGCGGGCGGCTCGTCGAGGTGGACGTGGTGGTCGGGCCCCGCCTGCCGCTCCCACGGCAGCCGCAGGGTGGACACCACACCCGGGGCCACCAGCAGCGGACGCCCGGCGAAGGTGGTCGCCGCCGCGGTGTGGGCGTGCCCGCACAGGAACGCGGTCAGATGGGGGTGCCGCTCGACGAGGGCGGCGAGCCGTTCCTCGCCGAACTGCCGGATGCCGTCGACGTACGGGGTGTGCAGCGGGACCGGCGGGTGGTGGAAGGCGACCAGCACCGGGGTCTCGCGCGGGGTGCCGGCGAGGACCCCGTCCAGCCAGGCCAGCGTGGCGTCCTCCAGGAACCCTCGGTCCTCACCGGGAACGGACGAGTCGCACACCGCGAGCACGAACCCGTCCCCGCGCACCACTTGGTCGACCGGCTCCGCGGACGCCGTCTCCCCCTCCCCCAGCAGCCCCCGCCGGAAGGCGGCCCGCTCGTCGTGGTTGCCGGGGCAGACGACCAGCGGGTGCCGCGAGCGCAGGAGTGCGGCGGCCTCCTCGTACTCGCCGGCGGCGGCGTGGTCGGCTATGTCCCCGCTCACCAGCACGGCGTCGAGGTCGTACGGAAGTGCGTCGAGGTACTCCATGACGGCGCGGGTGCGCTCGGCCGCCCGCGGGCCGCCGTCGAGGTGGATGTCGCTGAGATGGGCGATCACGATCACGGGCGATGCCTCCTTGGTCTCCGGTCGAGCGCGGTGCTCGAGAAGCGTGTCGGAGCCATTCAACAGGCGCACGCTCCTCGAACGCCTCCCCCGCGACCCGTTGTCAGAGGGTCCCTCCCCTGTTCGATCACGCAACGGCCCGCCCGCGCCGCCTGAGTCCGCTACCCCCGGTACGCCTCCAGCAGCCTGAGCCAGACCTCGCTGATCGTCGGGAACGCGGGGACCGCGTGCCACAGCCGATCGAGCGGGACCTCGCCGGCCACCGCGACGGTGGCCGCGTGCAGCAGCTCGGCGGCGCCCGGGCCGACGAAGGTGGCTCCGAGCAGGATCTCGCGGTCCAGGTCGACGACCATCCGGGCCCTGCCGCGGTAGCCGTCGGCGTAGAGCCCGGCGCCCGAGACCTTGGACAGGTCGTAGTCGACCGCGCGCACCCGGTGGCCGGCCCGTTCGGCCTCGGCCAGGCTGGGCCCCACCGCGGCGGCCTCCGGATCGGTGAAGACCACCTGCGGGACGGCCCGGGTGTCGGCGGTGGCGGCGTGCGCACCCCACGGGCCGGTGTCGAGCGTGCCGCCGGCCGCCCGGGCGGCGATGGCGGCTCCCGCGATCCGGGCCTGGTACTTGCCCTGGTGGGTCAGGAGCGCCCGGTGGTTGACGTCCCCGACGGCGTACAGCCAGTCGTGCCCGGGCACCCGGCAGCTGTCGTCGACCCCGATCCACCGGCCGGCGGACAGCCCGACGGTCTCCAGCCCGATGTCCTCCGTCCGCGGTGCCCGCCCCGTGGCCACCAGCAGCTCGTCGCCCTCGAGGATCTCGCCGCCCTCCAGCACGACGCTGACGGGCCCGGTGGAGCCGTCCCGTACGACGGCCTCGACAGCCACGTCGGTACGGACCACGGCGCCGGCCTCGCGCAGCGCCTCGGCGACGAGCTCGCCCGCGAAGGGCTCCATCCGCGGCAGCAGTCCCGGGCCGCGTACGAGTACGGTGACCTGCGATCCGAGGCCCTGCCAGGCCGTGGCCATCTCCGCGGCCACCACCGAGCCGCCCACGATCAGCAGCCGGCCCGGCGCGGCCTGGGCCGAGGTCGCCTCGCGGCTGGTCCAGGGGCCGGCCCCGGCCATGCCGGGCACGTCGGGGATCACGGCCCGGGTCCCGGTGGCGACCACCACCGCCTGGCGGGCGGACAGCACGTGGTGCTCCCCCTCGGGGCTGGTGACGGCGACCTTGCGGACCCCGTACAGCCGGCCGTGGCCCCGGTACACGTGGGCGCCGATCGAGTCGAGCCAGTCGATCTGGCCCTCGTCCTTCCAGTTCCCGGTCCAGTAGTCGCGGTGCGCGAACACCGCCGCCGTGTCCAGCGGCCCCTCGGCGGCTCCCGCCAGCCCCGGCACCCGCCGGGCGTCGGCCCGGGCGAGCACGGGGCGCAGCAGGGCCTTGCTCGGGACGCACGCCCAGTACGAGCACTCCCCGCCCACGAGCTCGCTCTCCACCAGGGCGGTGCTCAGCCCGGCGGCGCGGGTCCGGTCGGCCACGTTCTCGCCGGCCGGTCCCCCGCCGAGCACCACCACGTCGTACTCCACGGCTTCAGTCATACGGGCCAGTGTCACCGCCCGCCGGGGGCGGCGTCACGCAATCAGGCCTCCGGCGTGCCGGTTTCCCCGGCGCCCGGCTGCTCCGCGGCGATCTTGGCGCGCACCTCGTCCATGTCGAGGGCGCGGGCCTGGGAGATGAGGTCCGTCAGCGCGGCCTCCGGCAGGGCGCCGGGCTGGGCGAAGATGGCCACCTGGTCCCGGATGATCATCAGGGTGGGGATCGAGGTGATCTGGAACGCTCCGGCCAGCTCCTGCTGCGCCTCGGTGTCCACCTTGGCGAAGAGCAGGTCGGGGTGGGCCTCCGAGGCCTTCTCGTAGACGGGGGCGAACTGCAGGCACGGCCGGCACCAGCCCGCCCAGAAGTCGATCAGCACGAACGGGTTCTCGCTGACCGTCTGGTCGAAGTTTTCCTTGGTGAGCTCGACTGTAGCCACGGTGTCCTGCCTCCTGGTTGAGCGTTCTGCTCCTTGAACGAACGACGTCTCCGCATCATTCCGCCCCCGGCCGGACAGCGCCTAGAACGGATGCCCTGCGGGGGTGGAGCGCGTGGTGGTCCAGCGCAGCTCGGTGAACGCGTCCAGGTTGGCCTCGCCGCCGAAGCGGGCCCCGGTGCCGGAGGCGCCGAGCCCGCCGAACGGGGCGACGGCCTCGTCGTTGACCGTCTGGTCGTTGACGTGCGCGATCCCGGTCGGGATCCGGTCGGCCAGGTCCAGCCCGCGCGCCGCGTCCCGGGTGACGATCCCGAGGGAGAGCCCGTACGGGCCGGCCGAGGCCAGTTCCACCGCCTCGTCCTCCGTCGCGAAGGACCGTACGGGCGCGACGGGGCCGAAGACCTCCTCGGCGTAGGCGGGGGTGTCGTCGCCGGCGCCCGCGAGGACGGTCGGCCGGTAGAAGAGGTCCCGGTGGGTGCCGCCCGCGACCAGCTTGGCGCCCCGTGCGGTGCTGGCCTCCACCAGGGCGTGGACGCGCTCCACCTGGGCGCGGTCGATCAGCGGGCCGAGGTGGACCTTCTCGCGGTACGGGTCCCCCACCGCCAGTGCCTCGGCGCGGACGGCGAGCCGCTCCACGTACTCGTCGTAGAGCGAGGCGTGCACGAGGTGGCGGCCGGCGGTCATGCAGATCTGGCCCTGGTGGAAGAAGGAGCCCCAGGAGGCCTGGGCCACGGCGGCCCCGACGTCCGCGTCGCGGAGCACGACGAGCGCCGAATTGCCGCCCAACTCCAAGTGGGCTCGGGTGAGGTGACGGCCCGCCAGTTCCGCGACGGAGCGGCCCGCGGCGGTGGATCCGGTGAACGACACCACCCGCACCCGGGGGTCGGCGACCACCGCGGCCCCCGTCTCCGCGCCGCCCGGCAGGACGTGCAGCAGGCCGTCCGGCAGACCCGCGGCGGCGAACACGGCGGCGAGCGCGAGGCCGCCGCACACGGCGGTGCGCCGGTCGGGCTTGAGGAGCACCGCGTTGCCGAGGGCCAGCGCGGGCGCCACCGAGCGGATCGACAGGATCAGCGGGGCGTTGAACGGGGCGACGACCCCGACCACCCCGGACGGCACCCGGCGGGTGAACGAGAGCCGGGGCGCCTCGCTCGGCAGCACCTGCCCGGTCGGCCGGGAGGCCAGCGCGGCGGCCTCGTAGCACTCCTGCGCGGCGACGTGCAGCTCGAAGTCGGCCTTGCCGGGGATCGAGCCGGACTCCCGCACCAGCCATTCCCGCAGCTCTTCGGCGTGCGCGGCGAACAGGTCCCCGGCGCGGCGCAGTACGCCGGCCCGCTCGGGGTGGGTGGTGCGCGCCCAGTCGCGCTGCGCGGCCCGGGCCCGTACGGCGGCCTCCGCGACATCGCCGGGCGCGGCCAGGCCGATCGTCGCGAGGGTGCGGCCGGTGGCGGGTTCGACGACCGGGGCGTCGCCGCCGGTGAGGGTGGGTCCGTCCTGCCAGAGCGTCGGATCGAGGAGCGGCATGGCGCGGTGCCTCCGGGTGGGGATGGGCGGGTGGCCGGGGAGGTGCGGGGGGCGGCAGCACGCGCCATCGTGCCAGACCGCAGGCGCCACTTCTGTTCAGTTATTGGGCAGTTGACGGATGACGGTGACCGGAAACGATCGACGGCCCCGAACCCGGAACGGGTGCGGGGCCGCCTGGAGCGGTCTGCCGGGAGGTGTCCGGCCTCAGCGCTCCAGGACGAGCGCGATGCCCTGGCCGACCCCGATGCACAGCGCCGCCAGGCCGGTGCCGGAGCCCGCCGCCGCCAGCTGGTGCGCGACCGAACCCGCCAGCCGGGCTCCCGACGCGCCCAGCGGGTGGCCGATCGCGATGGCGCCACCGCGCGGGTTGACCACGGCCGGGTCGAGCTCCGGCCAGGCCGCGAGGCAGCCCAACGCCTGTGCGGCGAAAGCCTCGTTGAGCTCGAAGGCGGCGAGGTCGCCGAAGCCGCGGCCCGCCTTGCCGAGCGCCTGCTGGACGGCGTCCACCGGGCCCAGCCCGAAGAGCTGGGGCTCGATTCCGGTGACGGCGGAGGCACTGATCCGGGCGAGCGGCTCCCGGCCGGTGGCGGCCAGCCCCGCCTCGTCGGTCAACAGCAGTGCCGCGGCACCGTCGTTGAGCGGGGAGGCGTTGCCGGCCGTGACCGTCCCCCGCCCGTCCGTCCGGAAGGCGGGCTTCAGCCGGGCCAGGGCCTCGGGCGTGGAGCCCTCGCGGATGCACTCGTCCCGTACCAGGTCCACGCCCTCGTAGGGCACGACCTCGTCGTCGTACAGGCCGGCGGCCCAGGCGGCCGCCGCCTTGCGGTGGCTCTCCAGGGCGAAGGCGTCCTGCGCCTCGCGGGTGACGGCGTACTTGTCGGCGACGAGCTCGGCGCCCTCGCCGAGGGAGACGGTCCACTCGGCGGGCATCCGCGGGTTGGTCATCCGCCAGCCCAGCGTGGTGGACCACATCTGCTGGTGGCCGGCCGGGAAGGTGCGCTCGGGCTTCTGCACCACCCAGGGGGCGCGGGTCATCGACTCGACGCCGCCCGCGATGGCGACGGAGGCGTCGCCGAGCGCGATGGCACGGGCGGCCTGGATCACGGCTTCGAGGCCGGAGCCGCACAGCCGGTTGACGGTGACCCCGGGGACGCTCACCGGGAGGCCCGCCAGCAGGACCGCCATCCGGGCGACGTCCCGGTTGTCCTCGCCCGCGCCGTTGGCGTCGCCGAAGACGACGTCGTCGATGCGCGCCGGATCGAGGTCGGGCGTACGGTCCACCAGCGCGCGGACCACGTGCGCGGCGAGGTCGTCCGGCCGGACTCCGGCGAAGGCCCCGCCGAACTTGCCGATCGGGGTGCGGACGGCGTCGACGACGTAGACGTCGCGGACGGTGCGGATGCTCATGGGGTCGCTCCTGGGCGGATCCGTACGGTCGGTGGCGCTCCGGTGCGGGCGTGGGCACCGCGGAACGCCCCCGTGCGCGCCCGGTGGGACGCGCCCGCAGTCTCCGTCCGCAGGTCACCGCCTGTCAACGGCCCCCCGCGCACCACCCTGGAAGCGACCTCCGCCGCGCGGGGGCCCCCGGGGGCGCCGACACGGGCGCGCACCGGGGCATCGGCGGGACGCCGGAGCGGCGGGACGCCGGGGCGGCCGGAGCGGCGGGGCGGCGGGGCGACGGCACGACGGCACGACGGCACGACGCGTCGCCGGTGCAGCGGTGCAGCGGCACGGCAGTGCACCGGGCCGCCGGTACGGCTATGCGGCGGGGCGCCGGCACGACGGCACGACGCGTCGTCGGTACGGCGGTGCGGCGATGCAGCGGAGCGGCGGTGCGCGCCCTGCCGCCGGCACGGCAGTACACCGGGCCACCAACACGATGGTGCGCTGGGCCGTCCCACGGCAGTGCGGCGGGTCGCCAACACGGCAGGCACCGGGCCGCCGGCACGGCTATGCGGCGGGTCGCCGGGGCGCCGGCACGACGGCACGACGCGTCGTCGGCACGGCGGTGCGGCGGTGCGGCGGTGCGGCGGTGCGGCGGTGCGGCGATGCAGCAGAGCGGCGGTGCGCCCTGGCGCCGGCACGACAGTGCGGCGGTGCGAGGGCACGACGCGTCGCCGGTGCGGCGGTGCAGCGGCACGGCAGTGCACCGGGCCGCCGGTACGGCTATGCGGCGGGTCGCCGGGGCGCCGGCATGACGCGTCGTCGGCACGGCCGTGCGGCGATGCAGCGGTGCGGCGGTGCGCCCTGCCGCCGGCACGGCAGTGCACCGGGCCACCAACACGATGGTGCGCTGGGTCGTCCACGCGGCAGTGCACCGGGCCACCGGCACGGCAGTGCGGCGGGTCGCCAACACGGCAGGCACCGGGCCGCCGGCACGGCTATGCGGCGGGTCACGGGGCGCCGGCACGGCTATGCGGCGGGGCGCCAGCACGGCGGGGCGCCGGCGCGGCAGGGGGCCGGCACGGCAGGGCGCCGGGCCGCCGGCAGGGCGGTGCGGCCGGCCCCCCGGTGCGGCCCGCCCCTCGGCGCGGAGAGCCGGCGGCGGGTCAGGTCGACTCGCGGGGGACGGCCGCGGCCGCCATCAGGTCGTGCCGCTGGGTGACCTCGGACGGCTCCCGCACCGCTCGGTCCACGAGCGAGGCGAGGTGTTCGCCGGTCGGCAGCTCGATCTGCACCGTGCTCAGCCGGGGCCGCAGCAGCCGGCCGATGAGCAGGTCGTCGGCCCCGATGACGGCCACGTCCTCGGGGACGCGCAGCCCTTCGTCCTGCAGGGCCCGCATCAGCAGCATCGCGTACTCGTCGTTGTACGCGAAGACGGCGTCGAGCCCCAGTCCGCGCCAGCGGGCCGCGAGCGCCGCGGCCGACTCCTCGGAGTAGGCCATCGGGAGCGCCTCGATCTCCGCTGCGCGACCGGCCGCGGACCCCGCGGTCCCCGCGGACCCCCCGGACCCCGCCGCCCCCAGCGCCCCCACCGCCTGCCTGGCGCCCGCGTACCGGGGGCCCGAGAACAGCTCCAGCCCGTCCTCCTCCGGCACGACCACGCCGATCCGGCGCCGGCCGCGCTCGATCAGGTGGGCGGCGGCGCGGGCCCCGACCTCCTCCTGGTTCATGACCAGCGCGTGCGCTCCCGGCACGCTGACGGGACCCATGGTGATCACCGCGCGGGCCCCGGCCCGCTTGAGGGTGGCCACGTTGTGCGCCGAGAGCGTGATCTCGCCGAGCGAGATCACCGCCACCGGGCGCAGCTCCGCCCACGCGCGGGCGGCCTCGTCACCGCTGAGGCCGAGGCTGCCGTACTGGACCACCGTGTAGTCGAGCCGGCGCAGCGCCCACTGGAGTTCGTTGAGGAAGGTGCTGTACAGCGGCCCGATCGGCACGTGCGAGGTGGGCAGCAGCACGATCCGGGTGTGTCCGGCGCGCAGGCTGCGGGCCGCCGCGTGCGGCACGTACCCGAGCTCCTCGGCGGCCTCGCGCACCTTGCGGCGGGTCGGCTCGCTGATGCGCACGGCCTCCGCGTTGTTCAGGACGTACGAGACCGTCGCGCGCGACACGCCCGCGAGCCGGGCCACGTCGGCGCTGGTCGGCACGGGCGGCGGCGGGGGCTGCAGCGGTGGCGGCACGACCGGCCCGGAAGCGGCCGCCGGCGCCGGCGGCTTCGGCGATTTCGATGACTGAGACATTGCCGTGGCATCTTTCCAGACCGGTTGCGGCCGGGGTCTAGCGGATGGCCTGAAACGGATGCTACACAGTGGTTACACGATTCATTGACACGTGTAACCCCGGTGTCACATCCTCGTCACCGGGCACGCCGTCGCCTGCTTCCCCAGTCGTGCCGTCGCCCTGTCGCGCTCCGTCGCACCCCCGCCGTCGCGACAGGGCGGCGCGCACCCCTCCCCCCGCACCCCTCATCCCCTCGTACCTGCCCAGGAGGGCATCGTGGGCCTTTCCTCCCCCGGCAGCGGCAACGGCAACGGCAACGGCGCCGACACCGCCGCCACCGCCAGCGCTGCCACAACCGACGCGCCCGTCGCGCCCCGTACGCCCGAGACGCCCGCCCCCTCCCGCCCCGGACGCGGCCTCCTCCCGCTGCTGCTGGTCGGCAACACCGCCATGTACGCGCTGTACGTCGGCGTCGCCGGCGTCCTGCTCGCGCTCCAGGTGGAAGACATCGATCCGGCGAACAAGGTCGCGAACTTCGGCCTGATAGCAGGGGTCTCGGCGATCTTCGCCACGGTGTTCAACCCGGTCGCCGGAGCCCTGTCCGACCGCAGCGGCCGGCGCAATCCCTGGATCCTCGGCGGCGGACTCGCCGCCGTGCCGGCGATGTTCCTGCTCGGCTTCGCCGACACGATCCTGCTGATCACGATCGCCTGGTGCCTCGGCCAGGCCGTCATGAACATCTACCAGGCCGCCCTCACCTCGGTGGTGCCCGACCGGGTGCCGATGAGCGCGCGCGGCAAGGCCTCCGCAGCCGTCGGCCTGGGCCTGCCCTTCGGCTCCACGCTCGGCGCGCTGGTCGGCGCGGCCTTCTCCGAGGACTACCGCACCGGCTACCTCGTCTTCGGCGCGCTCGTGGCGGGCTCCGCCGTGCTGTTCACCGCCGGCACCCGCGAGCAGCGGCTGCCGGCCCGCGCGCCGCTGCCCGTCAGGGCCCAGCTCGCCGCCTTCGCGAGCGCGCTGCGCGACCACGACTTCCGGTGGGCGTTCATCGGGCGGGCGCTGCTCGTACTCGGCTACTTCGCGGTGAGCGGCTACCAGCTCTACATCCTCCAGGACCACACGGCGCTGCCCGGCGGCATGGCCCCGGAGGCCGCGGTGGCGGTGCTGATGCCGCTCACCAGCGTGGCGATGGTCGTCTCCACGGTCCTCGGCGGCTACCTCTCGGACCGCTTCGACCGCCGCAAGCTCTTCGTGGGCGCGTCCGCCCTGCTGTCGGCGGTGGCCCTGGTGATCCCGGCCGTGTCGACCAGCTGGACGGCAATGCTGGCCTTCTCGGTCGTCAACGGCCTGGCGTTCGGGTGCTACATGGCCGTGGACACCGCTCTCGTGACGATGGTGCTCCCCAAGGCCGAGGACGCGGCGCGCGACATGGGCGTGCTCAACATCGCCAACGCCGGCCCGCAGATCGTCGCTCCGTTCATCGCCTCGGTCGTCGTCTCGCTCAGCGGCGGGTACACCGCCCTGTTCGTCGTCGCGGCGGTCCTGGCGGTGGCCGGCGCCCTGGCGGTCAAACCGATCCGCAGCGTGCGCTGACCCGTCCCCCCGTCCCCCCGTCCCCCCGCCCCTGTCCTCCTCCTTCCATCCACTCGTCTCCGAAAGGCACCACCGTGCTGCTGCACACCCAGAGTTGGGGCGAGGGCGACCGCCTCGCCCTCCTGATCCACGGGATGATGGCCGACCACCGGACCTGGCGCCGGGTCGGTCCCGCGCTCGCCGACCGCGGATACCGCGTCATCGCCGTGGACCTGCGCGGTCACGGGGCCAGCGGCCGGGGCGAGTACCGCCCGGAGCTCTACGCGGACGACGTGGTCGAGACCCTCCCGGCCGGCGCCGAACTCGCCATGGGCCACTCGCTCGGCGGCCTGACGCTGTCGCTCGCGGTGGAGAGGCTCAGGCCGCGGCGCGCGGTGTTCTCGGACCCGGCGTGGCACCTCGCCGCCGCCCCGGAGGGCTTCGGGCCGGAGCTGCTCGCGGAGTTCAAGACGGCGCCCAGGGAGCGGATCCAGGCGATGAACCCGCGGTGGGACGAGGCCGATGTGGACATCGAGCGGGCGACCCTCGCGCTGTGGGACGAGGCCACCGCACTGAGCCTCGGCCCGCTGGCGGGAGCCGACCTGATGCCGGCGGCGCCGGTGGTCCCCTCGCTCGTGCAGCTCGCCGACCCGAGCATGCTGATCTCGCCGGAGCGGGCATCGGTCCTCAAGAGCCGTGGTTTCGAGGTCCGTTCGGTCGCCGGGGCCGGACACACCATCCACCGCGACGACTTCGACGGGTTCATGGCCTCGCTGGAGGGCTGGATCTAGTCAGCCCCGGCCACTCCCCACTACGGTCTCCTTACCGACGGGTAATGGGGAGTGGTCGCGGTGTCTGATCCTTCAGCGTCAACGGTGCCGGCGGCCGGACCGGCCGCGGGGGGCTCCGGGTACGGGTACGGCCCCGGGTACGGCCCGGAAAGGCCCGCGGGCCTGGTGGAGATGGCGGCTGCCCTGACCGAAGGCTCCGTCTCGGCACGGGAGTTGACCGAGCGCGCGCTGCTGCGGATCGAGGCCGCGCAGCCGGAGCTCAACGCCTTCCGGAGCGTGCGCGCCGAGGCGGCCCTCGCGGAGGCGGACGCGGCGGACCGGCGCCTGGCCGCGGGCGAGCGGCTCCCGCTGCTGGGGGTCCCGCTCGCCGTGAAGGACGACATGGACGTGACCGGCGAGCCGACCTCCTTCGGCTGCGCCGGGAACTTCCCCGCCAAGACCGCCGACAGCGAGGCCGTACGCAGGCTGCGCGCGGCCGGCGCGGTGATCGTCGGCAAGACCCAGACCCCGGAGCTGGGCCAGTGGCCGTTCACCGAGGGAGGGGCCTTCGGCGCGACGCGCAATCCGTGGAACCCCGCCTACACCCCCGGCGGTTCCTCGGGCGGCTCGGCGGCCGCCGTGGCGGCGGGGCTGGTCCCGGCGGCGCTCGGCTCCGACGGCGCGGGCTCGGTCCGCATCCCCGCCGCGTGGACGCACCTGATCGGCGTGAAGCCGCAGCGCGGGCGCATCTCCACCTGGCCGGAGCCCGAGTCCTTCCACGGGCTCACCGTCAACGGCGTACTGGCCCGCACCGTCGCCGACGCGGCGCTCCTGCTGGACGCCGCGAGCGGCCCGCACCCCGAGGACCTGCACCGCCCGGGCCGTATCTCGGCCGTCGAGGCGGCCCGCCGCACCCCGCGCCGGCTGCGCATCGCGCTCTCGTTCGCGATGCCGTTCACGGCGACGCCCAAGTCGCTCGACCCGGAGGTCCGTTCGGCGGTGGAGCGGCTGGCCGGGCGGTTGGAGTCCCTGGGGCACGAGGTGGTCCCGCAGGACCCGCGCTACGGCCCGATCGGCCTGACCTTCGTCCCCCGGGCGACGAGCGGCGTCCGGGACTGGGCGTCGCGCGTCCCCGATCCCGGGCTGCTGGACCCCCGTACGCACGAGGCGGTGCGGACGGGCCGGATCCTCGGCGGCCTGCCGCTGCGGGCGGCCCGGCGGGCGGAGTCGGTGCTGCGCCGGCGGGTCGGGGAGATCTTCGGCCGCTTCGACGTGGTCCTGACCCCGACGACGGCCACCCCGCCGCTGCGGGTCGGAGCCCTGTCCGGCCTGGGGGCGATGGCCACGGACCGGGCGATGATCACCGCCTGTCCGTACGCCTGGACGTGGAACGTGCTGGGCTGGCCGGGCGTCAACGTCCCGGCGGGCTTCACGCAGGACGGCCTGCCGGTGGGCGCGCAACTGCTGGGCCCGGGCGACTCGGAACCGACACTGCTGAGCCTGGCGGCGCAGGTGGAGTCGGCGGAGCGATGGTCCGCGTGGTGGCCCGGGGACTCCGGGGGCCGGTAGCCCCCGGCCGGTGCCCGTCCGTGAGCGACTCGGCCAGACGGACTGTCGTACGTACCCGGGGGAAACCCGCCGGCAGCGCGACGCCGACCAGCCGTCCAGCCGTCCAGCCGTCCAGTCCCGCCTACCTCGAGTGGGCGCTGAGGCCCAGCCGGCCCGGCAGCGTCATCATCGGCGGCAACGTGGTGCGTGACGGCGCCGTGGCCGTCGGCAGCATGGGCTACGACGGGCTCGTCATGGCCCTGGTCGCCGAGTGGCCGCGACGCCCGACCGCGGCGCCGGGCAACCGGCATCCCGACCCGCTAACCTCACCCGGATGACGGCTATCTCCCCCCACGGCAACCACCACACCGACCAGCCCGGACGCGACGGCCGCACCGCCACGGCCGAAGCCGATCCGCGCGCCATCGGCCCCGTACGGACCTCCTACGCGCCCGACCCGGACGGCGATCCGGATCCCGGCGAGATCGTCTGGACCTGGGTCCCGTACGAGGAGAACGACGGCCGCGGCAAGGACCGCCCGGTGCTGGTCGTGGCGCGGGAGCCGGGCGGCCGGACGCTGCTGGCCGTGCAGTTGTCCAGCAAGAGGCACGACCACGACCGGGAGTGGGTGCCCATCGGCACCGGTCCGTGGGACAGCGCCGGGCGGGAGTCGTGGGTGGACGTCGACCGGGTGCTGCGGGTGCACGAGGCGGGCATGCGGCGCGAGGCCTGCGCCCTGGACCGGGGCCGCTTCCAGCTGGTGGTCGACCGGCTGCGCGAGCGCTACGGCTGGCAGTAGCCGCCGGAGGGCGGCCACCCGCCCGGCCTCCCCGCGGCCCGTTCGTCTAGCCTGGGGCGCGACGGCAGGCAGGGCAAGGGGAGCGGACGGCAGTGCGGATCGAGCGACACCGGGTGGACGGGGCCGCGCTGTCGGCGGCCCGTGCGGACTTCGGCCACCGGATCGGCGGGCAGGTCCACTCCATGGCGAAGGCCGGTCCGGTGACCGGACGCTCCTGGTGGCTGATCGCACGGGAGTTCCTCGACTACCTGGGCGCCCTCTCCGTCGAGGTGCCCGCTCTCGACACACCGGAGGCGGAGGCGGCCCTCGCCGACGCCGCCGAGGCCGCCGTCGGCGCAGTGGCGTACGGCGCGTACTACCCGCGCGTGCCCTTCGACGTCTTCCTCACCCGCTACGCGGACTTCGGCCTGCGGTACGACGCCGAACCCGACGGGCTTCCCGAACCGGTCAGCGCGGAGCAGTGGATCGAGGCCTTCTGTCTCGCCGTTCTCGTCGGCAGGACCGAACACCACGGCGAGGCCTTCCACTTCGCCCGCCGGGAACCCCAGCGGGACGGGGCCGGAACCCCGTCGGCCGAGCTGATCAACGGTCTGCTCGCCTACGTCAGCGGTGACATCGGCAGGGAGTACCAGAAGGTCCCGCCGACCCGCGGTGAGAAGCTCGCCGCGCTCGACGCCGCGCTCGGGCGGATCGCCGACCGGCGGGCCCGCAGCGGGGAGGACCTCGCGGGCCACCCGCACAGCGCCGGGCTCCGCGCCCTGCGCGCCCTGGCCCTCGGCGACCGGGACGCCTTCCGTGCGGAGTCGGCCGCGCTGCTGCTCCCGTACGCGGCCCTCGGGGCCGCCCCCGGCCGCGGTCCGGCCCCCGCCCCGCGCTCCCTGCTCCCCCTCCTCCCGCTGGCCCTGACGGCGCTCGCCCGGCGCCGCGAGGGATGGCAGCCCCCCGTCGAGACCGGCTACCTGCCGCGGGCGCTGGTCACCGGCTTCGAGGCCGCCGCGCCGCGGGTCGAGGCGTACGGACGGGCCCGCCGGCCCGACGCGGTCGCCGCGCTGGCCGCCGGTCCGGTCACGGTCGAGCGGCCGGCGCGCAGGCAGCCCGTCCACCCCGGGGCCGAGGCGCTGTTCGAGCAGTACGCCCGCGAGGCCCTCGCACCGGCGCCGGGGGTGCCGCACGGCATCCGGCAGCTGACGCAGGCCGTGGACTACCACGTGCTCCTGTTCAAGGCGCGCGCCGCGCAGGCTCCGGAAGCCGCGGACTCCGCGGACGCGCTGCGGAAGGGCCTGCACCTCGCGGCCCGGCTGAGCTCCACGGTCTTCCGTGCGGCGCTCGCCGAGCCCGGCAGCCGGGTCGAGGTGACCGTCGACGGGGAACTGCTCGCGTACCCGGCCGGGCGTGACGGGAACGCGGGCCCCGCGCGGTGGCACACGGGGGTGCTCCTCGCCCTGGCCACCGGGCGCCGCGAGGACCTCGCCCCCTTCGTGCTCACCGGTCCCGCCTGCCACGAGCAGGACCGTTCCGCCTACGCGTCCTACCGCCGGGCCCTGCACGACTACCTGCGCGGCGAGGACCCCGGGCCCGCCACCGACCAGGCGCTGGCCGATGCCCCGCGGGTCAGGGGCCGGGGCTTCGAGGAGGCGCCGGCCGTGCTCCTGTCGCAGTTGGTCGAGGGGGACGAGGAGAGCTTCAACCTGGCGCTGCTGGACGCCCTCGAAGCCCATCGCGACCACTTCCTCGTCGCGGACCGCGCCGACCACCCGGACGCGGCGGTCAGCCTCGACGTCCTGGCGCTGGCCTGCCACGCCCGCCGCCGGGGCTGGGGCATCAGGGTCTCGTCCGCCTACCTGCCGCCGCACCTGCTCGAGACGGCCGAACCCGGCTAGGCCGTCTGTTCCGGATCGTGCCGGGCCGCGCGGAAGGCGGCGGGCGGCACCGTCCCTTCCGGATCTTGCCGGGCCTGCGCGCGGAAGGCCGCGGGCGGCAGGCCGTAGGCCTCGCGGAACGCCCGGCTGAACGCGGACGCGTGCCGGAAGCCCCGCCGGGCGCCGATGACGTGCACGGGCACCCCCTGGTGCAGCGGGTCCGCCAGGTCCTGGCGTGCCCGCGCGAGCCGCCGGCCCTGGAGGAAGGCCGCGACCGTCGCCCCGTCCGCCTCCTGCTGGAACACCCGGTGGAGATAGCTGACGGAGATGTGGTGGGCCGCGGCGATCGCGGGGACGTCCAGCAAGGGATCGTCGGCGTGGTCCCGGATGAAGGCCATCACGCGGAGCGCCAGGGCGCGCCGGTGCGTCTCCGGGGTCAAGGACCGGTCCGCTTCGAGGACGCCGGCGAAGAGCGAGGCGACGAGATCGGCCAGTACGCCGCTCAGGCGCGGGCCCTCGGCCGGCCGGTAGGACCGGCTGTCCTTGGTCACCTGGTCGAGGAAGGTGGCCAGCAGGGCCCCCATTCCCTCCCGGGCCGAGATGCGCTTGCCGATGACCCGGCCGGCGGTGTGCGGGGGCAGCGGCAGCAGCGCCTTGGGTACCTCGACCCCGATGATCTCGACGGAATGCGGGCCGGAACTGATGTCGAACGGCCGTGATGTGTCACTGGTGTGGATGTCTTTGACACCGTGCACCACGGTGTCCTTGCCCAGGGTGACCGCTCCCGCCCCGCGCTTGATCAGCGAGAGGTGGAACGCCTCGGGGTCCGACCTCGCTATCAGCTTCGGTGTGCGGTGGAAGGTCAGGGGGCGGCATTCCATCGGGTAGACCGTGATCCCGCCGAGCGAGATGACGCGCTGGTTCACCCAGAAGTCGGCTGCGTGCTCGCTGCGCATCTCCATGGGCGCGTGCGTCTGCGACATCAGGGCCCGCCAGCTCTCGAAACGGTCGGCGGGCGCTAGGTCCTGTCCGGCGGATCTTGTGACTGTCTGCTTGTCCGGTCGTTAGGTCCGGCATGGGGCGGGGTGATCTGACGAATGCGGAGTGGGTGCG